>JAPKYX010000123.1 GCA_026394075.1 Acidobacteriota bacterium | reverse complement strand
TGCGATTCTGACGCTGGCGATCACAGTGACCCTGTGGGGCGCCCTGCGGGCGCTGGAGGGCGAAACCAAGTGGGCTTACTTGGCCGCAGCGGGGATTGGCGTGGGGCTGCTGCTGAAGGCGCTGATCGCGGCGGTGTTCCCTCTGGCAGCGCTGGTGATCTACCTCGCTGTGACGGGCGAGTGGCGGCACTGGAAGCGCTTGAAGCCGTTTTCCGGGCTTGCCATCGTGCTGCTGATCGCGGCCCCGTGGCATGTGCTGGCGGCGCTGCGGAATCCGCCGTTGTGGGACTTCACCATGCGCTCAGTCGGTGGCGAGTATCATGGCTTTTTCTGGTTCTACTTTCTCAATGAGCATGTCTTCCGGTTCCTGAACATGCGTTACCCGCGGGACTACAACACGGTGCCGCGCGTGCTGTTCTGGGCGTTTCATTTGCTGTGGTTTTTCCCGTGGAGTGGGGCGCTGGTTGGGGTGCGGTGGCCAGGGGGAAAGACCGCTCCCTCGCAGTCGCGGCTCGGTCAAGACGATCGTGATGGGGTAGCAAGCCCCAAGCTGACGCATGGGGCTGAGGAGCGGGCGCGGCGAGCGACGATTATGGCGTTCTGCTGGCTGGGCTTTGTTCTGGTGTTCTTCTCGTTTTCGACCACGCAGGAGTATTACTCGATGCCGGCGTATCCGGCCTTTGCGCTGTTGATCGGCGCGGCGCTGGCGCGGGGGTCGATGGTGGGGCTGCGGGTGGCGGGTGGAGTGTTTGCAATGGCGGCGCTGGCCATCGCCTTTATCCTGAGCCAGGTGTGGAACACGCCCGCGCCGGGTGACATTGCCCAAGCGCTCACCCAGAATCCGGACGCCTACACGCTATCACTGGGCCACATGGGTGACTTGACTGTTTCCAGCTTCGCCTACCTGAAGCTGCCGCTGATGGTGGCCCTGGTGGCGGCGCTAACCGGAGCCGTGGCGATGTTTCGCTTTCCGGCAGCGATGGTGACCGTGGCGATGGTGCTGTTTCTGCACGCGGCGCGGCTGGCGCTGGTGGCGTTTGATCCGTACCTGGGTTCGCGCGAACTGGCGCAAGCATTTGCCCAAGCACCGCCGGGTGAACTGATTGTGGACAACCAGTACTACACATTCTCCTCCGTCTTCTTCTACGCTCAACCGGAGCGGGCATGGCTGCTGAATGGCCGCAAGACCAACCTGGAGTACGGCAGCCATGCACCGGGAGCGCCGCAAGTGTTTATCGATGACGCTGGGTTCGGTCGGATGTGGCGGGAGCCGAAGCGTTACTATGTCCTGGTGGAGAAGCCGGAGGTATCGCGGTTGGAAAGACTAGCCGGACCCGAAGCGCTGCACTTGGTGAAGGCCAGCGGCGGCAAATTCCTCTATACCAATGTTGCCTCCGCCCCCTAGTCCAGATTCTCCGGCAGACGCGGAGCCTCCGCGTCCGCCAGCGCCGCCCGACCCGCGGCTGGGCACCACGCTTTCGGGCCGTTACCGCCTGCTGGAAGTGATCAGCGTGGGGGGCTTCGGCACGATCTATCTGGCCGCTGATGAGCAGTTGAACCAGCGGTTGGTGGTGGTGAAGATCCTGCTGGACAAGGCGGCGGCCGATGAGTGGTTTCAACGCAAGTTCAGCCAGGAAATCGAGGCGCTGTCCCGGTTGAACCATCCGGGCATTGTCCAGGTCTACGATGCCGGAACGCTGCCCGAGGGCACGCCCTTCTTGGTGATGCAGTGGATTGAGGGCGTCACGCTGCGGCAAGTGATCCGCTTGGGCGGGTTGGAGCTGGAGCGGGTGGCCCGGATTGTGCAGCTTTCCGGTCAAGCCCTGGCCGCGGCCCATGCGCAGGGCATCATCCATCGCGACCTCAAGCCCGAAAACATCATGGTGCGCGCCCCGGGCACACGCGATGAGCAGATCACGCTGATCGATTTCGGCATCGCCAGCATTCACACCGGCCTGGACCGGTCGCCGGCCAAGACCAAGGTCGCCGGCACGTTTACCTACATGGCACCGGAGCAGTTCGACGGGCAGCCCGTGGCCGCCAGCGACGTCTATTCGCTGGGGATCATCGCCTTTGAGATGCTGGCCGGTGCGCCGCCTTCGCAGGGCAAGCCGATGTTTGAGCTGATGCTGATGCAGCGCGAAGGCACATGGCCTAAGATCGCCACGCTACGCCCCTCGGTGCCGCTGGCCGCGCAGGAGGTGCTGCTGCGGGCGCTTTCATTCGACCCGGCCAAACGCGGAGACGGGATCCGTGAGTTTGCTGACACTCTGTCTGGTGCCCTGCTGGCAGCCCCGGCCGGGGAGCCCACCATTGTTGAACCGCCGTCACCGCTACCCGAACCACCACCCGTCGCGGAGAACAAATCGAAGCGTGGTTGGTTCTCGGGCCACCTTGGACGGAGCCTCCTGCTGTCGGGCCTCGTCGCGGCGGCGGCAGTGCTGGGGTGGGCACTATGGCCGCTGCTGGAACCGGTTGCCGCTCCCGTTCCGGTGCGGGCCACGCGAGCGCTTTCCTATTCGATCCAAGTCCAGCGGTACCGGAGCGGCCAGCCTTTCGGCGCGCCATTCCGGCTGGCGCGCGAGGTAGTTTTTGCGGATGAGGACGGCATTGTCCTCGACATCGAACTGTCTGGACATGGCTATTTTTACGCCGTGGACGAAACCACTGATGGCCGGGTAAAGCTGCTTTACCCGCAGGTGGGCGACCCGATGTTGGGCGGTGCCACCGTGCGCCTACCGGCCATGGGAGATATCTGGTTCGACCCGCGGGAGCATGGCGAAGAGCGGTTGTGGATCGTGTGGAGCAAGCTTCCGCTGCCGGACCTGGCGGCCTTACCGCGGCAGAATGCCCGGGCCATTCCGCCTCCGGCGGAGGTGAAGCATTTGCTGACCCCGAATGGCCAAACCAGCGCCGGGGCGGGCCGGACGGTGATCAGCACGCCGGGAACGCGGCTGGTCTCGATGATTCCGTTGACCCATCGCTGAGGCGAGGGCGTTCTGTTTCACGACCCCTGATGTCTTTCCGCACCTGTCCTGCGCATAATTGAGTGAGATGAAGGCGGCGCAGCTTATGGCAATTGCGGCAGCGGTATTGGCGGCGATGACGCTAACAGCCCAGGAGGACGCGACGCGCGAGTTGTGGGACTCAGCGTTCCGGCAACGGCGTCCGGCGGGCAGTGGCTCTCCAATTCGACCGGTGACTTACCGCGCGGTGAAAGATCAGCTCACGCCGAAGCTTTCCCCGCCCCGTTCCTCGGACGACACCATTGTCGGCATCACCTTTTGGCGCCTCCGGCGGCCGTTGCCGCAGGACGACCCCAATACGCGACTGTTGATCCTGGACGAAGACGCCGGCACCGAGATCGAACAGGTGCCGGAGCGAATTGAAGCAGGCTCCCCGCTGAAGCCGGGCGAGCGTGTCCGGTTGTCGATTGAAGTGCCGCGCGCTGGACATCTCTACGTCATCGATCGCGAGCAGTTCGAGGGCGGCAAACTGGGCCCGGCCAACCTGATCTACCCCAACTTCCAGACGCCCCCCGACGACAACAAAGTCGCCTCGGGTCGCCAGATTGAGATTCCCGATCGCCGCGACCGCATCAACAGTTTCAAGCTGGTGAAGAGCCGGGCCGACCATGTAGGCGAAGTGCTGGTGGTGCTGGTGACCCCAGAGCCGCTGAAGAACATCAACGCCCACAGCCGCAAGCCAGCCATCATTGACGACGAGTTACTCAGCAAGTGGGAAGCGCAGTACGGCCTGCAAGTGGAACATCTGGAAATGGACGGCGGCTCCGGCCAAACGCTGTCCGCGGCCGAGAAAGCCTCCGGTGGCGACAGCTCCAAGCTGCTGACCCGCGATGACCCGCTGCCGCAGACAATGTACCGGGTCCGATCCAAGCCGGGTGAGCCCCTGTTGGTGAAGGTCCCGATCCGGATGGGCAACTAGCGCCCGGACCGCACAGTCTTCCGCATAGCCCCATGCGTCAGCTTGGGGCTTTTTCATGCTCCCGAAGAAGCCTCAAGCTGACACATGGGGCTACAGAGAGAGCCAACCGGCGGAACATCGCCCTAGTTCCCGGCCATCTCTTTCAGTTTTTCGGCGTTGTAGAACGCCGTCAGGCCATCCACTAGCGGCTCAATGCCGCCTTCCATGATCTGGGCCAACTGATAGAGGGTCAGGCCGATGCGGTGGTCTGACACGCGGTTCTCTTTGAAGTTGTAGGTGCGGACCTTTTCGCTGCGGTCGCCGGTGCCGACCATGCTCTTACGCTGGGCACCGAGCTCCGACATCTGCTTTTCCATCTCCACTTCATAGAGGCGGCTGCGGAGAACGCGGAGGGCTTTTTCGCGGTTCTTAATCTGTGACTTTTCGTCCTGGCAGCTGACCACGGTGTTGGTGGGGAGGTGTGTGATGCGGACGGCGGAATAGGTGGTGTTGACGCTCTGGCCGCCGGGACCGGAGGAGCAGAAGGTGTCGACCCGGATGTCCTTGGCTTCGATCTTGACTTCCACTTCGTCGGCTTCCGGCAAGACCGCCACCGTGATGGTGGAAGTGTGAATGCGCCCTTGCGTTTCCGTGGCCGGTACGCGCTGCACGCGGTGTACGCCGGATTCGTACTTCAGCTTGGAATAGACCTTCTTGCCGGAAATCAGCGCCTGCACGTCCTTGCAGCCGCCGGCTTCCGATTCGCTGATGGAGGTGATTTCCACCTTCCAATGCTGTGTTTCGGCGTAGCGGGTGTACATGCGGAACACTTCCGCCGCAAACAGGCTGGCCTCGTCACCGCCGGCACCGGCGCGAATTTCGAGCACGATGTCTTTGGAGTCGTTAGGGTCCTTGGGCAGCAGGTGGAGCTTCAGCCGCTCTTCCAGGCGCGTGATCTCCGGCTCCAGCTGCGCCACTTCCTCTTCGGCCATGGCACGCATGTCCGCGTCGGATTCAGTGAGCATCTGCTTGGCTTCCGCATGGTTGCGGCTGGCCGACTTCCAGTCCTGAAAGTCGGTGACCACTTCTTCCAGTTCAGAAACACTCTTGGCCGTCTTGCGGTATTTTTCCGGGTCCGAAATGACGTCGGGGTCTGCCATCTGGGCCTGAAGCTCTTTGAACTTCGTCTCGAGAGCTTCTAATTTGTCAGCGTATTGCATTCGATTTCGTTTCTACGGGACCGCCGGGCACCGCTGGGAACGGGGGTTCCGCGGTTGGGGTGGCGATGGCAGGCTGTTAGGCGATGACCAGTTCCCCGCCCTGTTGTTTTTCGAGGTCCATGGCGTGCTGGAGGGCCACAATGGCGATCTCCGCCTGCTGGTCATCCGGGGTCTGGGTGGTGATGCGTTGCAGCCACAGGCCGGGCGTCGTCATCAGCGTCATCAAGGAACCGGGGTGCTTGGCCGCGAAGCGGATCACCTCATAGCTGACGCCCGCGATCACCGGCAGCAGCACGATGCGCGACAGAAACTTTTCAAGGAACCCGTCAAACGGCAGCAGCATGTACACCAGCATGGAGATGATCATCACCACGATCAGAAAACTGGTGCCACAGCGGGGGTGCCAGGTGACGAAGCTTTGCGCATTTTCGACTGTCACCGGCCGGCCGGACTCGTAGTTGAAGACCACTTTGTGTTCGGCCCCATGGTATTGAAACACGCGATGGATGTCCTTGAAGCGCGAGATCATCCAGAGGAAGCCCAGGAAGATACTCAGCCGGATGACGCCATCGACCAGGTTGAAGAGGATCCGGTTGTGAATGACCGGGAAAATCTGCTCCGCCTGGCGCGTCAGGAACAGCGGTACAAACTTGTAGAGAAAGATGAAGAAGGCCAAGCTGAAGACCAGGTTCAGAATCATCGCCCAATCGGAGAAGGACTCCTTCTTGGCCGGCTTGCTTTCAGTGCCTTTGGCCGCCGCGGCGGCCTGCTCTTCTTCCATGGCCACGTTGGCCGAAAACTTCAGTGCCCGCACGCCCAGCCACATGGCTTGACCCAACGTTCCAATGCCTCGCAGAAACGGGTACTTGAAGAGCGGATACTTCTCGCTGACCTTACCCAGGGGGGCCGTCTCCGTCACAATCTCGCCGGAGGCTTTGCGGACCGCCACCGAATAGCTGTGGGGGGCGCGCATCATGACGCCTTCCATGACGGCCTGGCCGCCCACCAGCGTCTCTTCCCCGCTTTCAAGAGCGGGCAGTAGCTGCAAGTGCGCAGAGAAACGGAGGAACCGACGTAGGGACGACATGATCACCTTCCATTATATCGTCCAGCCTGGACTATCGCCCACCAGCGGGCTGGAGTGTTGCCGATATTCGCCGTCGGGGTGGAGGTGGCCACCGCCGCCAGCATCTACTTGGTGTCGAGAATGAACGTCGCCGCCAGACCGGCCGTCGACGAGAAACCCGTGGCCGAGCTAAGGTGCGTGGAGCAGCCGTGGACCTTGCCCAGAAAGAAGTGGGGCTGCACGTCCACGTTCATCTCCCGGTAGTCGAGCGAGCCCCAGTTGTAAACCGGGAACGTCGAAGGCGTTTCAGCCACGCGCTCCTGGACGACGTACGGGGTGCGGGTGGCCACCTTCAGCGCCTTCTCCCAACCGGAATCATCGGTCTCCCAGCCTCGAACGCTGGGCGAATCGGTGTTTTCATCGTTGGGCTTGAGAATCAGCGTCTCGCGATTCTTCAAAATGAACGCCGGCAGATCCACCGTATCGTTGCCGTGCGTGGTCTTCGCGTTGTTCACGACGCGGGTCCAAGGAAGATATTCGCGGATCACTTTGCGCTCCGCCGCCGGGAAGTTGGCGGTGACGGCGTCGTCGGTCAACAGGTCGAAGATCGCCTTCTTGCGCGCCAGCTCCGTGCGGAAACTGTTGACGACGCACACCTTGCCTTCGCGATAGGCCCGCACCAAGGGGTGCGAAAGGTCATAGCGGATCAGGAACTCCTGCAGCGCCACGCGCCGGTAGACCAGGTCGATGGCGAAGTCGCCCCGGCGCAGGACGCCATTGCGATATTCCATCTGGTCCGGCGTTACGATTTCAGTGGGATGGCCCAGGCGCCGGAACTGTTCCGCCATCAGCGAGAATTCCGCTGACTCCGCGGATTGGAATGGCTGCTTGAACTCGACAATCGCGATATTGGGCTGCTTCTTGCCACCGAACTCCTTGTAGGACTTCAGCAAGGCCTGCAGGAAATACTTTGATCCGCCGATCTTCGCGAGCGGAGTCTTCTTGCGGAACTCCTTCACGGGAGCCGCATCGTAGAGCGCGTCGCTCAGCAACTCGCCATACGCCACGCCGGAGGGGCTTTCGGCGTTATACTCCGTTACCTGGATCGAACCATTGTGGATATGGGTACCCAGCAGCGACGTGACGGCCAAAAACGAATAGCCAGGGTCAATCTGGGCCAGCATCTTCTCGGCCGGCAACAAGCCCATGCGGGTCTGCAGCACCGGATCCGCCAGCGTCATCCGCTTCACGCGGTCGATGGCGGCGTAGAGTGCTTCCGAGGCGCTCACCAGATGTTCGTACTGCTTGCGGGTGAGGAAATGCGGGCGCAGGAAAGGGGAAATTACGCGTCCGGAGGAGGTCAGGCGCAGAGATTGCATCTTCTCGTGCAGAGCCTCGGCCCAGCCCAGATCACGATAGGCATCGGACTCGAGAATTTTGTGGTACCGGGTGATCGCCTCACCCAACTGCCTGACACTCATGGATAGTTCTGAATTCAGTATGGCACATGAAATGCAATAATGAAAATGTCACAACTGGAGTGTCGGCCGCTAAGCCTCTACAGATCAATGACTTAAGGAATTTCATGAGGTTTTGTCAGTTTCGCCTTTTTATCGCCTGCGCGGCGTTCGCCGTCGTCATACAGAACGTTTCGGCCGACGAAGGGCTGTGGCTTTTCAATCAGTTCCCGACCGAATTGGTGAAACAGAAGCACGGCTTCGTCGTGACCCCGGAGTTTCTGGGGCGCCTCCAGTCTTCGTCGGTCAGGTTCAATAGCGTCGGGTCGGGTTCGTTCGTTTCCGCCACCGGACTGGTGTTTACCAACCACCATGTGGCCGCCGACTGCATCCAGAAGATCAGTTCGAAGGAACACGACTACTTGAAGGACGGGTTTAGCGCCAAGAACCTGGAAGAGGAGAAAGCCTGCCCCGATCTGGAGTTGAACGTCTTGTTAAAGCTGACCGAGGTGACACCCAAAGTACTAGAGGGAATCGCCCCGGCCGATGCTCCGGCTGAGGCCAACCGGAAGCGCAAGGCCAACATTGCGGCACTGGAGAAATCCTGCGGCGCCGAAACCGGGAACCGTTGTGACGTCGTCCCGCTTTACTCCGGCGGACGCTACGACCTTTACCAGTACAAGAAATACACCGACGTCCGCCTGGTGTTCGCGCCGGAGTTCAGCATCGCTTTCTTTGGCGGCGACCCGGACAACTTCACGTACCCGCGCTTCGACCTCGACATCACCTTCTTCCGCGTTTGGGAGAACGGCAAACCCGTGGCCACCCCGAACTTCCTCCCCTGGAGCAAGCAGGGCGTCCGGGAAGGAGAGTTGACCTTTGTGGCGGGCAATCCCGGCACCACGCAACGCTTGGCGACGGTGGCGCAACTGGAGTTTATGCGCGACGTCAGCATGCCACTGACACTGAAGCGGCTGGAGACGCTGATCGGCGCGCTGGAAAGCTATGGCCGCCGGGGCACGGAGGAGCGGCGGCAGATCAACGATCTCTACTTTGGCGCGCAGAATAGCCAGAAGGCCAGCCTGGGCTTCTATGGCGGGTTGCGGGACGCGGCATTGATCGACAAGAAGCGGCAGGATGAGGCGACGCTGCGGGACAGGGTGATGTCGGACGCGGCCAAGAGCCAGAAGTATGGCGCGGCTTGGGGCAATCTGGCGGCCGCGTACCGCGACATCCGGCCCCACTTTCCGCGTTACTACGGCTACGAGATGATCGCCACCGGCGGCAGCGAACTGCTGTGGGTGGCGCGCACGCTGGAGCGGTTGGCGGTGGAGAGCGCCAAGCCCAACGGCGAGCGACTGCCGGAATACACCGATAGCGCGCGCCCGTCACTGGAATCCAGCTTGTTCTCCAGCGCGCCGGTTTATCGCGAACTGGAAGCGGCCGTGATCGAGGAGAATCTCCGTTTTCTGTCGGCGGAGCTGGGCGCGGACGACCCGGTGGTGAAGGCGCTGCTGAACGGCCAGACGCCGCGGCAGGTTGCCCAGCAGGCCGTGGCCAGCACCAAGCTGATGGACGTGGCGGAACGCAAGCGGCTGGCGGCTGACCCGGCGGCCCTGAAGGCGATCACGGGCGACGGTGCCCTGCGCTATGTCCGGCTGCTGGAATCGGCCGCGCGCGAGTACCGCAAGAAATACGAAGACGGCGTGAAGGCGGTGCTGGACAATGACCTGGGCAAGATCGCGCAGGCCCGCTATGACGTCTTCGGTGCATCTGAGTATCCCGATGCCACCTTCACGCCGCGGGTCACCTTTGGCCCGGCGAAGGGCTATCGCAACGCCAAGGGTGAGGCAGTGCCCTGGACCACCACCATTGGCGGCACCTTCAAGCATGCGACCGGCAAGGAGCCCTACGCGCTGCCCAAATCATGGCTTACGGCGCGGAAGGCACTGAACCTAAACCGGCCCTTCAACTTTGTCACCACGGCCGATATCCACGGCGGCAATTCCGGGTCGCCCACGGTGAACACGCGGGGCGAAGTGATCGGGATTGTTTTCGACGGCAACCTGGAAGGCCTCCCCAACCGGTACGTTTTTGAAGAACAGCGCGCCCGCAGCGTCCATGTGGCCAGCCAGGGGATTATCGAGGCGTTGCAGAAGATCTACCGGGCGGAGCGGCTGCTGAAGGAACTGGGCCTTTAGACGGTCTCCGCGGAGCCGGCTCACCGGCGTCCTGGTCTCGCTACGATAGCGGTATGCGTTTCCGTGTCGTCCCCTTGCTGACACTC
>JAPKYX010000198.1 GCA_026394075.1 Acidobacteriota bacterium | reverse complement strand
TCCGCCAATACGATGGCGATGTCGGTGCGGGAACGTGTGCGGGAAGTGGGCATCATGAAGACGCTCGGCTTCACGCAGGGGGCGCTGCTGGGCATCTTGCTGGGTGAGGCGATGGCGATCTCGCTGATGGGGGCGGCGCTGGGCTGCGTGCTGGCTTCCGTGGTGGCGGGTGGAGTAGGGGCGGCGGCCGGGTCGTTCGCGACGCAGTTGCGTGATCTGGGCCTGACGCCGGTCACTACGGCCTTGACGCTGGCGATCGGTGCACTGGTGGGCTTGCTGGCGGCCATCGTGCCGGCCTGGAACGCCTCGCGGACACCGATTCTGGACACGATGCGGTACACGGGTTAACTCTGATGGCGATCCCACTTTCTTACAACATCCGCAACCTGGTGGTCCGGCGCACCACCACCTTGATGACCGCATTGGGCGTGGGCCTGACCGTGGCCGTGCTGCTGAGTGTGCTGGCGATGGTGGAGGGCTTGAAGATGGCCTTCGAATCCTCCGGCGATCCGCTGAACATTCTAGTGATGCGTAAAGGTTCGACCGCGGAGTTGAACAGCAATTTCGCCCGGGCCACGTTCCAGGAGCTCAAGTTTAAGGCTGGCATTGCCCGCAATGCGAAGGGTGAGCCGCAGGCGTCGCTGGAGATGGTGCAGATCCTGAACTTGCCGCGCCTGGATTCACCGGAAGGCATGAACGTCACCATCCGGGGCTTATCGCCCGAAGGGCCGTCGCTCCGCCAGCAGGTGAAGCTGCAATCGGGCCGCTGGTTCCAGACCGGAAGGCGGGAGATTGTCGTGGGCAAGGGCATTGCCGGGCGGTTTCCCGATGCGCAATTGGGCAAAAAGATCAGCTTCGCGCGGGGCGAATGGGAAGTGGTGGGCATCATGGACGGCGGGCGCGCGGCGGGCGTCAATAGCGAAATCTGGGCCGACCTCAATCAGGCGGCCTCGGACTACAACCGCTCCGAGACGTTGAGTTCGGCGTTGATCCGGGCGGCGGACCCGGTGGCCGCGCAAGCGCTGATCAACGACTTGAATGGCGACCAGAAGCTGAACGTGAAAGCGCAAAGTGAAAAGGAGTACTTCGACGCCCAGACCGTCTCCGCCGCCCCGCTGCAGGCGCTGGGCCTGTTCGTCTCCATCATCATGGCCGTCGGCAGCTGCTTTGCCGCCATGAACACGATGTACGCGGCGGTGGCGCGACGCGCAAAAGAGATCGGGACGTTGAGGGTGCTGGGCTTCTCGCGGCTGAGTATTCTCACCAGCTTCTTTTTTGAGTCGCTGGTGCTGTCGCTGCTGGGCGGACTGTTTGGCTGTCTGCTGGTGTTGCCGCTGAACAATCTGTCGACTGGGATCGGCAGCTTTGTCACCTTTAGCGAGATCTCGTTCAACTTCTCAGTGACGCCGGCGATCATGGCGATTGGGCTGACGTTCGCACTGGTGCTGGGTGCCGTCGGCGGCCTGTTCCCGGCTCGGAACGCGGCGCGCAAAGAGATCTTGACGGCGCTGCGCGAGGTCTAGCTTGCGGTTGGTGGACAGGCATCTAGGAGACTATGGACGCGGATCTGAAGAGCTTGCGGATTGACCGCAGCAAGAAAGTCATGACGGAGGAAGGCTCTCCCTGGGCGCGGCGGTTTATCATTGCCGGCGTTTTCTTGTTTGTACTGGCTGGAGCAGCGCGGCTGATCTACGGCAAGCTGAATGCATCAACTGAGGTGGACCTGTATCGCGTAAAGTCCGCCAGCACTGCTTCGGCGGCGCAAGGCACGGTGATCTTGAATGCCACCGGCTACATCGTCGCCCATCACAAGATCCAGGTGGCCTCCAAGGTGATCGGCCGGGTGCAGTGGATTGGGGTGGAGAAGGGCGATCGCGTCACCGAGGGGCAGACCATTGTGCGTCTGGAAGACGACGAATACAAGGCGCAGCTGCAGCAGGCGCAAGGGCAGCTGCAAACGCTGCAGGCTCGGCTGCAGGAGGCGCAGAACGGCTCGCGCCCGGAAGAGATCGCTTCCGCCCGGGCCAATGTTGATCAAGCGAAGGCGGAGCTGGCCAACGCCGAAGTGACGCTGAAGCGGACGCGGATGCTGGTGGAGCAGAAGGTGCAGGCGGCGCAGCTGCTGGACGACGCCGTGGCACGGCGCGATGCCCAGGCGGCGCGGGTGGTGTCGCTCGAGAAAGTGTTTGAGGTGGTGAAGTTGGGGCCGCGCCGGGAGTTTATCGATTCGTTGCGCGGGCAGATCGAGGAAGCCAAGGGCCGGATGGCTTTCTACCAGACGCAGCTTTCGAATACGGTGATCAAGGCACCTGTCGCCGGTACCGTGCTGGAGCGCAATGTAGAGAAGGGCGAGTTTGTCACCACTGGTTTCGTGGGCGATCGCGGGGCTAAAGGCTACGTGGTCTCGCTGGCGGATCTGAATGATCTGCAGGTGGAGCTCGACATCAACCAGAACGACTTCGCACGGCTCACCGCCAAACAGAAGGGCGTAATCACTACCGATGCTTACCCGGATCGTAAGTACGATGGCGTCATCGCCGAAATCTCGCCCGAAGCCAACCGCCAGAAGGCCACGGTGCAAGTGAAGGTGAAGGTGCTGGCACCGGATAGCTTTCTGCGACCGGACATGAATGCCAGCGTGGCGTTTGTGAGCGAAGAAAAGAAATCCGATGCGCCTGCCGTGGCGGCCAAGCCGGTGGTCTATGTGCCATCGGCGGCCGTGCGCAACGATGCGGTGTTTGTGATCCTGGGCGGCAA
>JAPKYX010000291.1 GCA_026394075.1 Acidobacteriota bacterium | reverse complement strand
CGCGCGCCTCGGCCGAAGCCGCCGAAGTTTTTCTCAGCGCGCTGCTTGCACGCGAGCTTGATGGCGCCGAAGCCGGCATTGATACGCGGACGCTGGTCCGCCGGTTGCGGATGCGCGGGGTGATGCGCGGGACGCTTTCCACCCAGGGAGGCGACCCGCAGGATCTGGTGGAGCGGGCGCGGAAGGCACCTTCGATGGCGGGCCTCGATCTCGCCACCCGCGTTTCGGTGAAGGAGCGCTACCAGTGGACCGAGGGCGTCCCCAAGTGCTCCCCTTCGGACTTGATGAAGAATCCGCAGGCGCCCAAGTTCCATGTGGTGGCTTACGACTTTGGGATCAAGCGCGACATTTTGCGTCAGATCGCGCATCGTGGCTGCACGCTGACGGTGGTGCCTTCCGGGACCAGCGCGGAAGACGTGCTGGCGCTGAAGCCGGACGGGGTGTTTCTGTCGAACGGCCCGGGTGATCCGGAACCGCTGGAATATCAGGCCGCGCAGGTGCGGAAGCTGATCGGCAAGATGCCGGTGTTCGGCATCTGCCTGGGGCACCAGGTGCTGGGCTTGGCGCTGGGTGGCAAGACGTACAAGCTGAAGTTCGGCCATCGTGGTGGCAATCATCCGGTGTTGAACAAGCGCACGATGCGCGTCGAGATCACGGCCCAGAACCATGGCTTCGCTGTCGACCCGGACACGTTGAACATGAACGACGTCGACCTGACGCACATCAATCTGAACGACCAGACACTGGAAGGGATTGCCCACCGGTCACTGCCGGTGTTCAGCGTGCAGTATCACCCGGAGGCCGCGCCGGGGCCGCATGATTCGCATTACCTGTTTGATGAATTTGTGGCGATGATGACCGCCCACCAGGGAGGTGCCCGCTAATGCCGCGGCCCGATTGTGATCGGCCAAGCCTGCGAGTTCGACTATTCCGGCACCCAAGCCTGCAAGGCCTTGAAGGCGGACGGCTACGAGGTGATCCTGATCAACTCCAACCCGGCCACCATCATGACGGACCCGGAGTTGGCCGACCGCACTTACGTTGAGCCACTGACCGTCGAGTTCGCCACGGAAGTGATCCGCAAGGAGCGGCCCGATGCGCTGCTTTCGACCGTAGGCGGGCAGACCGGCTTGAATCTGTCGGTGGCGCTGGCGGAAGCCGGTGTACTGGAGAAGTACGGTGTCGAGCTGATTGGCGCCAAGATCGAATCGATCAAGAAGGCCGAAGACCGCCTGTTGTTTAAGGACGCGATGCGGAAGATCGGCCTCGTCACGCCCCAATCACAGCTCTGTCGGACTGTGGAGGCGGGCGAGAAGTTTGCGGACCGTTTGGGCTACCCGCTGATCCTGCGGCCCAGCTTCACGATGGGCGGCTCCGGCGGCGGCATTGCTTACAACCACGAAGAGCTGGTGACGATTCTCGAGAACGGCATCGACTTGTCGCCAGTGGGCGAAGTGATGGTGGAACAGAGCGTACTGGGCTGGAAAGAGTTTGAGCTGGAGGTGATGCGCGATCAGGCCGACAACTGCATCATCGTCTGCTCGATTGAGAACTTTGACCCGATGGGCGTCCACACGGGCGATTCCATTACAGTAGCCCCGGCGCAGACGCTGACCGACCGCGAGTACCAGATGATGCGCGACGGCGCGCTGGCCTGCTTGCGCGAGATTGGCGTCGATACCGGCGGGTCCAACGTGCAGTTCGCCATTAATCCGGATACGGGCGAGATGGTGGTGGTGGAGATGAACCCGCGCGTGTCGCGCTCCTCCGCGCTGGCCTCGAAAGCGACCGGCTTCCCGATCGCCAAGATCGCCGCCAAGCTGGCCGTGGGCTATCGCCTGGACGAGATTCCGAATGACATCACGCTGAAGACGCCGGCTTGTTTTGAACCGACGATCGACTATGTGGTGGCCAAGATTCCGCGCTGGCAGTTCGAAAAATTCCCGGGCGCGGAGCCGGTGCTGGGCACGCAGATGAAGTCGGTGGGCGAAGTGATGGCCATTGGCCGCACGTTCAAGCAGGCGCTGGGCAAGGGCCTGCGGTCGCTTGAGACCGGCAAGACGGCGGCTGAGGTCTACGACGACAGCCTGATCCCGACGCGTCTGATCACGCCCAACCCGGAGCGGCTGGGCTACATCCGGCACGCCTTCCGGCTGGGTTGGACGGTGGAGCAGGTGTGGGAGTTGACGCAGATTGACCGTTGGTTCCTGACCCAGGTAAAAGAGACGATCGACGGCGAACTCTCGCTGGCTGGCCGCGCCTTGGCTGACGTCACGGCGACTGAGTTCCGCACCCACAAGCGCAACGGTCTTTCTGATGTGCACATCGGCCGGGCGACAGGCAGTGATCCGTTGGCCGTGCGGGCACGCCGCAAGGAACTGGGGGTTGCCGCGGTGTTCAACCGGGTTGACACTTGCGCGGCGGAGTTTGAGAGCTTCACGCCATACCTCTATTCCAGCTACGAGAGTGAATGCGAGGCGGAGCCGACCTCGAACAAGAAGGTCATGATTTTGGGCAGTGGCCCCAACCGGATCGGCCAGGGCATTGAGTTTGACTACTGCTGCTGCCACGCCGCTTATGCGCTAGACGAATTTGGCGTCGAGTCGATCATGGTGAACTGCAACCCGGAAACGGTCTCCACCGATTACGACACCAGCGACCGGCTCTACTTTGAACCGTTGACGCTGGAAGAGGTGTTGAACATCTACGACACCGAGAAGCCGGACGGCGCAATCGTGCAGTTTGGCGGTCAGACGCCGCTCAATCTAGCCCTGCCGCTGAAGCGCAATGGGGTGCCGATTATCGGCACTGCGCCCGAGAATATCGACCTGGCCGAAGATCGCAAACTGTTCGGCAAGCTGCTGGATGATCTGGGCATTCCTTCTCCCCCCAACGGCACCGCCACCAATGTGGAAGAGGCCTGCGCGGTGGCCAAGCGGCTGGGCTTCCCGGTGCTGGTGCGTCCGAGCTACGTGCTGGGCGGCCGAGCCATGGTGATCGCCTACGACGAAGACACGGTTCGGCGCTACATGCAGGAAGCGACGCTGTTTTCGCAGGAGCGTCCGGTGCTGATCGACCGGTTCCTGGAAGACGCCACCGAGGTGGACGTCGATGCGCTGTCGGACACGAACAACGTGCTGATCGCGGGCATCATGGAGCACATCGAGGAAGCGGGCGTGCATTCCGGCGATAGCAGCTGCGTGCTGCCGGCGATCTCAATTGGCGAACGCGAGTTGGCGACCATCCAGGATTACACCGTGAAGCTGGCGCGGGCGCTGAACGTCATCGGGTTGATGAACGTGCAGTACGCCATCAAGGATTCGACGGTGTTTGTGCTGGAAGTGAACCCGCGCGGGTCCCGCACGGTGCCCTATGTCAGCAAAGCCACCGGCGTGCCGTTGCCGAAGGTGGCCGTGGGCCTGATGCTGGGCAAGACACTGCCGGAACTGGCTTATCTCACCAAGGGCCAGACGTCCGGCGTGCTGCCGGTGACGAAGTATTTCGTGAAGTCGCCGGTTTTCCCGTTCAACAAGTTCCCGGGCGTCGACCCGGCACTGGGTCCGGAAATGCGCTCGACCGGTGAGGTAATGGGGGTCGGAGAGAGCTTCGGCGAAGCGTTTGCGAAGGCTCAGTTGGGTGCCGGGGCACCGTTGCCGGACAAGGGAACGGTCTTCTTTAGCGTGAATGACCGGCACAAGGAAGAGGCCGTGACGCTGGCCAAACGCTTTGTCGAAATGGGCTTCTCGATTGCCGCCTCCCGGGGTACGGCGGCCTCTCTTAAGCAAGCAGGCCTGAAGGTGCAGACCGTCTTCAAGGTGAACGAAGGCCGCCCGAACGCCGTCGATCTGATGAAGGCATCGAAGCTGCAACTGGTGATCTACACCACCGCCGGGGCCACCTCGTTTAGCGACGAAAAAGCCATCCGCCGCAACGCGATCACCAGCCGCGTGCCTTGCATCACCACGATTAGCGGTGCCAAGGCAGCGGTGCAAGCCATCGAATCCCGCCGCCGGGATCCGGTGCGGGTGTGGAGCTTGCAGGAGATCCATGGGATGGGTGCGGCCGAGTAGCAGCTGCACCTGTCTTCGGGAACCACGCGTTGATGCGCATGCATCAGCGCCAGATGCTACGATGAGCACATGCGGACGACAATTTCGCTTCCCGATCCGTTGCTCGAGCTGGCCAAGCAGCATGCGAGCGAGAAGGGCAAAACGCTAAGCGAGTTTGTCGAAGACGCCGTGCGGCTGTTGGTGCTGCAGCCGGCTCCATCGCCCCCGCGTGAGCCGTTCCAACTATTGACAGTGGGCGGAGCGCCGCTGGACCCGGCTGTCAACCTGGACCGTACGTCGGAGATTCTGCTGGACCAGGAACTGGATTTCTACCGGCCCAAGCAATGCTGATGCCCGATGTGAATGTGCTGATTTATGCGCATCGTGCGGAATCAACCGACCATACCCGCTATGCAATATGGCTGCGCGAGTTGGCAGAGTCTGATGAGCCGTTTGCTCTGTCGGAACTGGTGATGACGGGGTTCTTACGCATCGTCACCGCCCCTAGCCCGTTCAAACCACCCTCAACCTTGACCGAGGCTTTTGGCTTTCTGGACCGTTTATCGAACCGCCCCCATGCAAGGATCGTTCGGCCTGGTCCACGCCACTGGTCCATCTTCAGGCAACTTTGCGAATCTACCAACGTCCGTGGCAAACTCATTGCCGATGCCGCCCATGCCGCGCTCGCCATTGAGCTGGGTTGCGAGTGGGTGACGGCCGACACTGACTTTGCCCGCTTCAGCCCGTCGCTGCGCTGGCGGCATCTGTAACCAAGCCGCAGCGCGCGCGTTAGGCGCGCTGCAAGATCCGGCGAATGCCCATGAGCACACCCAGCCCAGTTGTCAAGGCCAACGTGGACGGCTCAGGCACGGCGGAAGTATCTGTGACTTCAAGGGTAAACTTTCCAACCAGATCAGAATTACCGCCCGGTGTTTTGTCATCGTAGCCGCCCACCTTCGAGGCAGCCCCTGGCACATAGGCGACGTACAGTTCCGTTAGAGTGATCTTCAGTGGCCCATCCATGTACGTGAAGCCTGCATTGGGGACGGAATCGTTATAGCCGTGGCTAATCCCCAGGCCAGACGCTGGCTGTGGCGCACTTGATGAGAACCACTGGTTGACGGCAGAGATATGGGGGGCAAGTTTCGTATCGGTGCTGTCAAAAATGAGCTGCAGCGTAAACTGAGTCAGCGGGAAGTACGCTGCCCGGAGATTAATTGTATTCGAGCCGATCACCAAGGGGATGTTGGGCATGACGGCAGCTCCGTTACCCGGATTTAGAATGGGCCCCCCAGTATCCAAATAGAGGTTGATCGCATACGTCCCTCCGAGCGTATCGTAACCGCCAAAGGTGTACTGACCGGTATCGTTCGAAGCGTAAAGCCAAGCCTGACGCAGGGAGGCGCCGAAGCAGCCTTGGAGGCACAGCAGGAAGACAAACATCCTCGTTTTGATCATTCCAGGATGTTACCCCCCCCTACATTTGTCAACGGTTTTCGATGCGTTTGCGACAAATTGTCGTTAACAGCCCAGTGGCAATCCCCGCTCCCTTGCGGTCGCGGCTCTGTAACATACGGATTCTACAGAGCCGCGCACGTCAGTAAGCGGTGTGGGGAACCTTCGCCACAGGCTGTTAACACTCAACGACCCAATCCATTGCGAACAATCATTGCCAGCATCAGCGAGCAGCAGACGATTGCACTGAGGCCAAGTACAAGGGCTACCGCCGACAGGTCCGACCCAGTATTTCACCCGCAAGAGATCGACAGCCGAATCAGGCAGCGAGAACACTTACTCCGCCGCGAAGATGGCGCTGACGGCCAGTTCGCCGCCACCCAGTGCGCCCGCCAAACTGATCGATTGCCCTTCGACGAAACGGTTGGACTGCATGCCGGGGCCGTAAACCGTTACCGACCGGCGGTCCGGGTTGACCATCCAGAACTCTTTGGCGCCGTTGGCCAAACAGAGAGCCGCCTTGGTTTCCATCTCGGCAAACGCACTGGAGGGCGACAGTACTTCGACGACCAGGTCTGGTGCGCCTTCCAGCCAGCGGCGGATGCGGCGAAAGCGCTCTACCGAGATCACCGCCACATCCGCCGCCCACATCTGATATTCGGCTTCGGCACGATACGGCCACTCGACGTCAACCACCCAGTTGTTCCCCGCCACGCCGCTCAGTATGGTGCGCAACTGGCGCTGGCAACGTGTCTGGCCGATCTCTGGATAGCCCACAAAAACCAACTCCCCATTGAATAGTTCATACACGCCACCCGGAGGGTTCGGGATGGCGTCGAATTCTTCCACTGTCAGCAGTTTGGTTGCCGTGCTCATGAAACTCGCCGTGCCTCATCCATATTCTCGCTCAAGCTGATCCCCGCGATGCCCGCCGCGCCGGCAGCTTCGCAAGCCTGCTGGTGCGCCCAGGTGATGCCTCCCAGCGCGAGCACGGGCATCGTCAACCCGGCGATCAAATGCTGAAATCCTTCTAGCCCCAAGGGCGGCCGGTCATCGGGCTTGGAGAGTGGAGCGAAGACGGGGGAGAGGTAGGCGTAGTCGGCACCTTCGGCTTGGGCGCGTTCCAGATCGTCGCGGTTGTGGCAGGAGACGCCGATCAAGAAGCCCGGCGGCACCAGCTCGCGCCAGCGCGACGGGGCAATGGAATCCGAGGGAAGATGGACACCGGCGGCTCCGGCAGCCAGTGCGACATCGACGCGCGAATTGATGAGCACGGTGCGGCCTTGCACCTGGTAGTGGCGGACGACGCCCAACAGTTCGGCCGCGTCGATTTGCTTGTTGCGGAGGTGGACGATGCCGGGCGAGCTCAGGGTTCGCGCCCGGTCGACAATCGGATGGACCAGACCTGCCATGTTCAGCTGAGGGCGGTGTAGTAGCCCTGCCCCGCACAGGAGCGGCACAGGGTCTGGCCATCCACCACCAGTTCGCGGCGGAAGTTGATGTGCTCACCACAGGCGGCGCAGACGACACGGCCGAAGCGCTTGCCGGGCAGATCTTCTTCTGCCATCTCCACCTTTACCCAGGCGTGATCAAACAGCAGGGCGTCATCGGCCACACGGTAGGCCTCCGCTTGTCCGGCTTTGTCCACGCCCAGGGAGCGGGAGCTTTCTTTGGCCAGCACCCGGACCGCTTGGCCGGTCTGAAGGTCACAAAACGTTGCCGCCATTTTGCCGAAGTCGCGGAACTTCAGCGCGCGCTTGCCCAACTGGCAGCCGGTGACCAGTGAGATGGCGTCCGACGCGCAGCGGTCGATCTCGACGTAGGTGATCAGCCGCTTGCGGTCTGCCCCCAGCGGATCATCGATCCCCAGCAGCTTCAAACCGCGAATCGCCAGGCGCAAACCCAGAATGTGCCCGGCGCAACGGCAAGCACCGCGTTGGGCCGCCAACTGTTCGTACTCGGCAAAGGTCAACATGGCAGCCTACTTTGACAGGACATGCAACGCGGACGGGGGAAATGCCACCGCCCACTCTTTCCAATTGTCCGCCTCCGCCGCTTCCACTGCCAGCCCCTGCTCGAATTCGAGCAGCACGCCGCGCGCGCGTGTCGAGGTGCGCTGCAAAGTGGCTGGGATCTCGTGCGGCCCCAGGCGGCCGTCCAGCGGCCGGGCGGTGAGGCTGGAATGACGAACGCACAGCCACACGCGGTCGCCCTTGAAGTGGCCGGGATAGTAGCGGCCTGGAATTTCGCGGTCCAGCACGCGGAGTACGCTGGTGCCGCGCTGCGGGTCCAACTGGAGAATTTCGGCGGGCAGCAGGTTGTACTGTCCCAGTAACCGCGCCACATCCAAGCTGGCCGGATGGGCGACAATGCTGGCCGGCGGGCCGCTTTGCACCAGGCGGCCGTGATTCATGATCAGCATCTCATCGCCCAGTTGGCAGCCCTCGTCCAGGTCGTGCGTCACCAGGATGATGGGCAAGGCAAACTCGGCCCGCACCTGGCGCAGCACCTCATAGAGATCGTTCCGCAACGGCGCGTCGAGACCCCGCGCTGGCTCATCAAGCAGGAGCAACTTGGGGGAGGCGAGCAACGCCCGCGCAATCGACCCACGCTGCCGTTGACCGCCGGAGAGTTCCGAGGGACGCCGCGCCACGGCATCGCCCAGCTTGAACTTGTCGATCATCTCGTTGACGCGCCGGTGACGCTCCAGGCGCGGCAATGGCTCCACCGCAAACTCCAGGTTCTGGCGCAGCGTCATATGCGGGAACAGGGCGTAGTTCTGGAAGACGTACCCACAGCGCCGATCGCGGGGCGGGACATTCACCTTGGCCGCCGCATCGTAGAGAATGGCGTCGTCCAGCAGAATGCGCCCCTCGTCGGGTTGCCGGAATCCAGCCAGGCAATCGAGCGTCAGCGTCTTGCCCGCTCCGCTGGCACCAAACAGCACGGTGACGCCAGCACGGGCCTCAAACTCCGCTTCGAGCGTAAAGCTCCCCAACTGTTTGCGAATCCGGGCCTTGATCATCGCGTTGACCTCTGATGGTGCATCACTTTGCAGCCTCGGCCGATTCGGGCCGGCTGATGCGATTGGCCAGCGTCAAGATCACCACCGCCACCAGCGACACCACCACCACCAGCGTCCGCGCCAGTGCTCCGTTGCCGGATTCCACGGCGTCGTAGATGGCGACGGAGACCGTCTGCGTCTGGCCCGGGATGTTGCCCGCGATCATGATGGTGACGCCGAAATCGCCGAGCGCGCGCGCAAATGACAACGCCGCTGCGGCGGCAATGGAGCGCCCCGCGAGCGGCAGCGAGACTCGCCAAAAAGTGCGCCACTCCGACGCGCCTAAACTGCGGGCCGCCCATTCGTAGCTATGGTCGACACTCTCCAGTGCCGACCGCGACCATTTCACCAACAGCGGCAGGGAGTGGAACATCGCCGCCACCACCGCGGCCTGCCAGGTGAACACCAGCGGCTGGCCAAACAACATCTCATAAAGATGCCCGAGTGCAGACTCGCGCCCCAGCAACACCAGCAGGTAATAACCCAGCACCGTCGGCGGCAACACCAGCGGCAACATCACCGCCGCATCCAGAAAATCGCGGCCCCGGAAGCGGCTGTGCGCCAGCAGCCACGCCAGGGCAACGCCTAGCACAACGGAGACGAGGGTGGAGATCGCCGCCACGCGGAGGCTGAGCCAGAGAGGCGACCAGTCAATGGGCATGGAACCCGCTATTATAAGCGCCCAGCGCACCCGCGTCCGCATTAAGTTACGATATCTTCATGATTTCCCGCCGTTCGCTGCTGGCCATGCTGCCCGCCGCCTTGCCCGCCGCGCAAGCGCAATCGCGGTTTACCGATGGAGAAGCCCACGGCGACCCGCCCTATCTGATCGAGCCCGGCTGGACGCCTTTGTTCAATGGCACGGACATGGCCGGGTGGGAAGCCTCCGGCGGCAAGCCGCAGCAGTGGATCACCACCAAGGCCGTGCGGTGGAATCGCACCGGCAATCCGCAGCACTTGGGCGTTCGCAGTGAACCGGGCGGCACGATCGTGAACACCGCACGCGGCTATGTGAACAACATCAACACCACGCAGAAGTTTGGCGACATGGAACTGTACGTGGATTTTATGGTGCCGCGCGGGTCCAATTCGGGCGTCTATCTGCATGGGTTGTACGAGGTACAGATCTTCGATAGCTACGGCTCCTGGGAGCCGATGAGCGTTGTCGATGGCGGCGCAATCTATCACCGCTGGATCGATGAGCAGGGCGTGGGTGGCTCCGCTCCGCGCGTCAACGCCAACCGTCGTCCGGGCGAATGGCAAAGCTACTACATCTGGTTCCGTGGTCCCCGGTTTGACGCCGCGGGCAAGAAGACGGAGAACGCTCGTTTTTTGAAGGTGCTGCAAAACGGCATCACCGTGCAAGAGAACGTCGAGATCGATGGTGGCACGCGGGCCCATCTGCCGATTGCGGAGGCCGCGCAGAATCCGCTGATGTTGCAAGGCGACCACGGCCCGGTGGCGTTCCGTAATCTCTACTGGCGGCCGCTGCGAAAGATGATCCATGCCTAGGCTTGACCGGCGGCAGATGCTGGCGGCTTTGGCTGCCGGCACTCTCCCGGAGGCCGTGGCCGCTTCCGCCGCCCAGAACCCTCGAGCTGTTGCCGCACGCACGGCCGCGCCGGACACGCGCCCCAATACGCTGGTGATCCTGATGGAGGATCTGCGCTGGGACGCGCTGGGCTGCACGGGCCACCCGTTCGTCAAGACCCCAAACATCGACCGCATCGCCCGAGAGGGAGCGCGATTCGAGAACGTGTTCGCCACCACGCCCTTGGGTTCACCGTCACGCGCCAGTTTTCTCACCGGGCAGTGGGCGCACCAGCACGAGATCCGCAATAACGGCGAAAATGGCCCCACCAGCATGCGGCTGAAGACGTATCCGTTGCTCCAGCAGCAAGCGGGGTACGAGACGGCCTTTATCGGCAAGTGGCACATGGGCTCGGATGACTCGCCGCGCCCCGGGTTTGACCGGTGGGTGAGCTTCCGCGGTCAGGGCCAGTATGTGAATCCCGTACTCAACATCGACGGCCGTAGCGGGCCGCAGGCGGGCTATGTCACCGATGTCCTGAACGCCCAGGCGGTCGAGTTTGTCCGCAAGCGCCGCGGCAAGCCGTTCTCGCTGACCTTAAGTCACAAGGCGGTGCAGGGTCCGTTTATCGCGCCCGAACGGCACCGCACGTTGTTCGCCAGTGAGGTGGTGCGGCGCGCGGCCAGCGCAGCCGACCCGTTGGAGGGAAAGCCGGCGTTGCGGCGCACGCTACCAGGCACAGCGCAGGCACTGCGTCCGCCGACCGATGAATCCATCCGGCAGCAATTGCAATGCCTTACCAGTGTGGATGAGGGCTTGGGCCGCATTTTCGCCGCACTGGAAGAAACGCGGCAGATCGACAACACGCTCATCGTGTTCGCCTCCGGCAATGGCTGCTTCTGGGGAGAACATGGGTTGAGCGATAAGCGCGCGGCCTATGAAGAATCGATCCGCATCCCGCTGCTGATGCGCTACCCCAAGCTGATCCGCCCGGGCACGCGGTTGCGCAACTACGTCCTGAATACGGACTTGGCGTCGACGATGGTGGAGATCTCGCGCTCCAACCCGGTGCCGGAGATGAAGGGCCGTTCGCTAGTGCCGCTGCTCGAAGGCCGCGCCCGCGACTGGCGCCGCAGCTTCCTGTGCGAGTATTTCGAAGAGCCGGCCTTCCCCCGCATCCCGTCCTGGCAGGCCATCCGCACGGAGCGCTGGAAGTACATCCGCTACACCAACATCGACGGCATGGACGAGATCTACGACCTGGCCAGCGACCCCGGCGAAGTCCGCAATCTGATCAACGACTCAGCCACGCAAAGCGCGCTCGACGACTGCCGCGAAGACATGGCGCGGCTGTGGCGGGAGACGTTTTAGCGATTTGGTTGCCGTACACTCAAGAGGTAATGGTGACAGCCTCGGAACTGATGACCGTCGCGGAGTTTCAGTCCATTCCGGACCCCCCGGGTGGGCGCTATGAACTGCACTTGGGAGAGCTTGTCTTTGTGACTTTCGCGCGGCCCGAACACAACGATATCGAGCACAGCCTGGTACAACTGCTTCGTCCTTTCGCGCGCGGCCTGGGTGTCGTTCGGATGGAGTATCCGTTCCGGGTGATGCCGGAGTTTGATTTGCGCTCCGCGGATGTCGCCTTCATTTCCCATTCCCGCCGGGAACAGATGGCGGGTGATTATCTCGCCGGGGCACCGGAATTGGTGATCGAGGTTCTTTCACCTTCCAACACCCGGAAGGAGATGCGGGAGAAGGCCTCACTCTGTCTCACCCATGGAGCGCTGCAATTTTGGGAAGTGGACGCCGCGCAACGCTGCGTGTTCGTTTCCAGCGGCCGTGGGACACGGTTGCGCGCCGGCTCTGGCGGTGCGATTGATCTGAGAGAGCTGTTTGGGGCAGGCGAGCTTCCCGTGGACGAGATCTTCGCGCCCGCTGAAGACTAGGCCTAGCTAATCCGCTTCGCCGTCGACGTGCGGCTTCACCATGCCCGCCAAGTACGGCTCCGCCTTCTTGTAGCGCTCAATCTTTGACCCAATGGGGCCGCGGCGCGTGCGGTCCAGGATGGACGAAACTTCCTGGGGCGTGAACTTCTGCCACCCCTTGACGACGCCGATGTTCTGTTCCAGCTGTTCGATGGTTTCCGGGCCGGAGACGATGGTGTCGGGGTCTTGCGTCAGCGTGAAGCGCAGGCACTCTTCAATGGGGGCGATGCTGTTCTTGCCGATGGCGCCCATGCCGTTGGACTTCATGGCGATCGTGCCCAGGCCCTTCTGCTTCACGCGCGGCAGCACGTTGTAGGTGAAGCTCAAGTAGTGCGGGTCGATCAGGTTCACCGGATGCTGCACCGTCTCCCAGCCGTCGAAACCTTCGAGCAAGCGCAGGTGCACGGAGGGGTCAGCGTGGCCGGTGAAGCCGATGTGGCGCACCTTGCCCTGCTTCTTGGCCAGCACAAATGCTTCCAGTGACCCGCCGGGTCCAAAGATCTTGTCCACTTCCCAGTGATGGACCACTTCGTGGCATTGCCACAAATCCAGGTAGTCGGTCTTCATGCGCTTCAGCGTGTTTTCCAGCTGCGCCATCGCGCCTTCTTTGGTGCGATTCTCGGCCTTCGACATCAGCAGCACCTGCTGGCGCTTGCCTTCGAGAGCCTTGCCATAGGCCACGTCGCTGTCGCCGTTGTGATACTTGGCGGCGCTATCAAAGAACGTCACGCCCAGCTCCAGCGAGCGGTGGATCATCTTGATCGCATTCTCTTCGCCGCGCATCCGCATGTGCGCGCCGCCCAGGGTGAAGCGGGACACTTTCAAGCCGGTCTTGCCCAGCGTGGTCATTGGCATGTCGGCCGTAGCCGCCATCGCGGAGGCGCTGACACCCAGCGCGGCAGAAGTCTGGAGAAATGATCGGCGATCCATGGCCAAATTCTATCGCATGTAACTGGACCCCAAAAAGAAAAATCCGGGCCACCCGCGGGCAGCCCGGTTTCACAAGAAGAGTCCGACGCCTGAGTTGATTAGGAGGCGGACACTCCAAGACTGTTGGTGACGGAGAAAACTCCACTGACGCCGTTGGCCCGGATAAAGGCCAGATTGCGGTCCATCGCGTTACCGACGACGCCCTCCAGGGTGACGTTGCCGTTCTTGACAATGATCCGGATGGGCGGCTGCGCCCCCAGCGCATAACGGTTCAAGGGGCCATAGCCATAGATGGCCTGGGCCACGCGGAGCCGCAGCGCGTTATCGAAGGGCGACAGCGGCAACAACTCGATGTTGTTCTCGACGGAAGAGACACCTTCCAGGCGCCGCACGACGCGCTCCGCATCGGTCTTCAGCGTCGGGCGGATGACGTGGCCGGACAGGGTCACTTTATCGCCATCTACCTGGAAGCTGACGTTATCGTAAATCGACAGGAAAGGCAGCATCAGTAACTCGTGCCGCACCTGCTTTTCGGTCTTCGTCAGCGCCGGGGCTTGGTTATTGGGGGCCGCGAACATCGCGACCGGCATGGTCGCGAGGACAACAGCCAGAATCTGGTTGGTGAGTTTCATTGGGTTAGTCCTCCTTCTCACAGCCATATAGACGAGCCCGGGTGGCGATTCGGTTTCGAGAACCCGCTCCCGGTTTTGTGAAGAACGTAAATTCCACTCGCCGCGCTCCCGCCGGGGAGCCAGGGGCGGTAACGTTTACCTGGAACATTCGTCTTTGCTTATAGCCCCATGGCGCACTATTTAAAAATCGTGGGCATTCTGCTCGCGCTGGCCGGTTCAAGTCTTTTCGGGCAGACCGTTGCCTTGACAGGAGTGGTCAGCGACGAATCCGGGGGCGTCGTGCCAGGGGCATCAGTCACGCTAACGGACCCCGCCGGGGCCCTCCGGCGGACGCGCGCCAACGGTCAGGGTGCTTATTTTTTCAATGGGCTAGCGGCAGGTGACTACACGGTAGCAGTATCAGCGCCAGGACTGGCCCTGGTTCAACCAGCAAGGACCACGCTGAGCTCGGGGAGGCAGGTATTGAATCTGGTGCTGAAGCTGACGGCCGTCACCGAGAAAGTGACCGTTGGGGATACCGCACCCGGGCAAACTGTTTCCACGGACGTATCAAACAACGCCAGCGCCCTAGTGCTGCGCGGCGAAGACCTGCAAGCGCTCGCCGATGACCCGACGGATCTGGCGGCGGACCTGCAAGCGTTGGCCGGGCCGTCCGCCGGACCCAACGGCGGCTCGATCTTTATCGATGGCTTTAGTGGCGGCCAGCTGCCGTCCAAGGAATCCATCCGGGAGATCCGCATTAACCAGAATCCGTTTTCGCCGGAGTACGACAAGTTAGGCTTTGGCCGCATTGAGATCTTTACCAAGCCCGGGTCGGATAAGTTCAAGGGCGCGGCTTACTATAACTACGCCCATGACGCCTTGAACTCCCGGAACCCTTACGCGGCACAGAAAGCTCCGTTTGAGTTGTTTGAGTATGGCGGTAGCTTAAGCGGTCCGGTCAACAAGCGCTCATCGTTCTTCTTTGATGTGCGGCGCGACGCCATCGACAACGGTGCCATCATCAACGGCACCGTCCTGGAGCCGGCGACGCTGGCGGTGGTGAACCCGTTCACGCAAGTCTTCCTGGTGCCGCAGCGCCGGGTGACTCTGGGGCCGCGCCTGGACTATCAGTTGAGCACCAACCATACGCTGGCCATCCGGTACTCCTACAACGGCACCGACATCCCGCAATCGAATATTGGAAGCTTCAACCTGCCTTCGCGCGGGATCGATGCAGCCACCAAAAGCAACACCCTGCAAGTGACCGAGACGGCCGTACTCGGCAGCCGCGCTATCAACGAACTCCGCTTCCAGTTCTTCCGCCTCGGTTCCACCGCGACGGCCAACGATCCGGGACCGGCCATTCAAGTGATCGGCGCTTTCACGGGCGGAGGCGCGCAGGTGGGGCGGTCCGCCCAAACATCAAACAGCTACGAGCTTCAGAACTACACTTCCCTGCTCCGCGGCGCACATTCGATCAAGTTCGGCCTCCGGGTGCGGTCGGAATCGCTGGACACGGTGTCGCCAGTGAACTTTGGTGGATCGTTTGCCTTTGGCGGCGGCCTGGCACCACAACTTGATTCAGGCAATCGCCCCGTGCTGGGCCCCAATGGCCAGCCCGTCCAGATCACCATTGATTCAATCGAGCGTTACCGGCGAACCCTGCTGTTGGGCCGCCTCGGCCTGACGGTCCCACAAATGCGAGCCCTCGGTGGTGGCCCAACGCAGTTCAGCCTCAACGCGGGGAATCCGGCTCTCTCCGGCAGCCAGACCGATCTCGGCTTCTTCCTGGGCGATGACTGGCGCGCGCGTTCCAACCTGACCATTAGCGCGGGACTGCGCTATGAGTATCAGACCAATATCAGCGACTGGCGCAACCTGGCCCCACGCATCGGCATCGCCTGGGCCCCAGGAGCGGCGGCCGCCAAGGCGCGTCCCAAGACCGTGCTCCGCGCCGGCTTCGGGATGTTCTATGACCGGTTCGCCCTATCGAACACCTTCACAGCCCAACGCTACAACGGCTTGCTCCAGCAGCAGTACGTGGTCACCAACCCGGACTTCTACCCCACCATCCCGGATGCCTCCGCGCTGCCAGGCCTGCGCTCGACACAAACGGTTCAGCGAGTGGCCAGTGACCTGCGCGCGCCTTATGTGATGCAGTCGGCGCTGAGCTTTGAGCGGCAGTTGCCGTTGAATTCGACCATTGCGGTCACCTATGCCAACACGCACGGGCTGCATATCCTGCGCTCCCGCGACTTGAACGCGCCGCTCCCCGGCACGTTTGATCCGCTCTCTCCCACCAATGCGCAGTATCCGCTGGGGCGGCCCGGGCCACTGTTCCAGATGGAATCGGCGGGCCTCTACAACCAGAATCAGCTGATCACCAACGTCAACACGAAGGTGAACAGCAAGATCTCCTTGTTTGGCTCCTATGTGCTGAACAAGGCGCTGAGCAACACCGATGGCCTGAGCACCTTCCCGGCCAACCCGTATAGCTTTGCGGGCGAGTACGGCCCGGCATCGACCGACATCCGGCATCGCGGCTCGCTGGGTGGGGCGATCAATACCAAGTGGGACATCCGGTTGAACCCGCTGTTCGTCATCGATTCCGGCCCGCCCTTTGATTTGACCGTCGGCCGCGACCTTTATGGCACGACGCTGTTCAACGGACGCCCGGGCATTGCCACCAACCCGAACAAACCCGGTCTGGTCGCGACGTCCTACGGTTTGCTGGACCCCAACCCCGCGCCCGATCAGCCCCGCGTGGGCCGCAACTTTGGCCGCGGGCCAGGATCGATCATGCTGAATCTCCGGATCGGCAAGACGTTCTCGTTTGGCCATGGCGAAGGGCAGGACGCCCCCACCAACATTCCTGGCGGCGGGCCACAACGGTCGGCTAACGCGGGCGTCTTCAGCTCGGGTGGCGCAGCGGGTGGTGCCCCGGCCAAGACCAGCCATCGCTACAACATCATCCTGTCGATGTCGATCCGGAACGTGCTGAACCACACCAATCCCGGGGCGATCATCGGCAACATCACGTCGCCCTTGTTTGGACGAGCCAACCAGATGGCGGGCGGCGGTGGCGGGGGTGGCTTCTCCGAGGCCGCCAACAACCGGCGGTTGGAGTTGCAGACGCGCTTTACGTTCTGATCCGCACAGCCCGGCTTCGACTTTCTTCTTCCAGTACTCCATCGTGGCACCCGAGTAGATGGTTCCCCCCCGGGCCACGAAACGGGTCAAGACCCGCTGGTGCTAAGAACTTCGAAGTGTTGTTTCCGAGCCGATGATCTCCGCCAGCTTCGCCAAGCCAAAGTCGAGCAGCTTCGCGCGGCCTTCCGGAGTCACCATCACGTTGCCGGGCTTCAAGTCCCGGTGGACCACGCCGCCCTTGTGCGCCGCCGCCAGTGCGTCCGCCATCTGGATGGCCAGTAAAAGCAGTTCCTTGGCCGCCAAGCCACCCGCTGGAATCACCTTGCCCAGCGTCTGGCCTTCGACATACTCCATGGCGATGTAGGCGCGACCGTCAAGTTCCAGGATGTCCTAGATGGTGACAATCCCCGGATGGTTCAGCGCGGAGGCCGCGCGGGCTTCGAGAGTAAAGCGGACCCGCCGGTCCGCGTCATCCAAGCGGCCCAGAAACTTCAGCGCCGCATAGCGCCCCAGCTTCTCATCCCGCGCCTTCCACACCGCACCCATACCGCCTTCGCCGATCTTTTCGGCGACGGTATATTGGCTAATCCGCTGGCCGGCAAGGGTCTCGGGCATGGGTAGAGCTAAGTATACCGGAGGCATACAGCGGGGGCAGGATTAACGCGGCTGCGGAAGCCCTAAAACATCCAGCGCAAGCTCAACTGCCCCGTCCGAGCGCTGCCTGCGGGCGGGAAGATGTGGGTGGAGGTGATGACGCCGCCGTTGACGTTGTTCACGGTCATGTTGGGCTGCCCGTAGTTGACGTGGTTGAACAGGTTTTGGAACGAGGCGCCTAACTGGACGTTGCCTGCGCGCTCCATCTTGATGTTCTTCATCACGCCGAAGTTGAAGATGACGTAGCCGGGGCCCACCACACTGTTGCGGGCGGCGTTGCCGAAGCGGCCGGAGCCGGTGGGCGGGACCGTGAAGGCCGTGCGGTCGAACCAGTTGGTGAGCGACTTCGTGTAGCTGACGGTGGAGGCGACATCGGGGCGGCCGCCGATGGTGTTGGTGCCCGACGGGTCACTGCCCGCGAAGACGGGCGTCAGGAAGTTGCCGGTGGAGGCGTTCATCAGGACGTTGGTCTGCCAGCCGCCCAGCACCTTTTGCGCCAGGCCCGGAGCCTTGAAGAAGGGCAGCTCATAGAGGATCTGGTTCATCCATTGGTGGCGCGGCACGCTATAGGAGTTCGCGCGATCGCGGCGGCGGTCGTAGCTGTTTTCGATGGTGGTGTTCAGCTCCGCGCTGCCGGTGTCATCGACATCAGACAACTGCTTGGCCCAGGTCCAGGCCGACGAAAACGAGAGGCCCTGGCTAAAGCGCTTGTTCACCTGCACCTGCAGGCCGCTATAGAGCGAGTTGGCGCCGTTCTCGGCGAAAATCACGTTGTTGTAGAGCGGGTAGGGTCGCCGGGCGGCGGTGAAGGCCGTGGTGGAGGCAACCGGCTGGTTCAAGTTGCGTTGATAAGGCAACTGCGAGGCCTTGGAGCCGATGTAGCTGACGCGCAGGCCCAGATCCCGCAGCACTTCGCGCTCAACTGTGAGCGTGTACTGCATGGCGTAGGAGTTGCGCAGGTCACCGGCAATGCCGTTCAAGTTGATCGTGCCCGGAGCGGAGGGGGACCCGAACGGATTCGCCAATGTGTAGGCTGGCGCGGCAGGCGGATTGTTGATCGTGCTGGTCAAGGCATATGGGCCGCTGGCCAACGCGGCGGCAATCACACCGGAGTAATGCGCCCAATACGTGCCCCACCCGGCGCGAATCACCGTCTTGGGGTTGAGCTGATAGCTCAAGCCAAAGCGCGGGGCCCAGTTGTTCTTGTCTGCCTTGCGCAGGCTGGCCGGGAGGCCCACGGAATCAGCCGTGATGATCGGCACGGTAAACGGGAAGGCGGGGCTGAAGAGGCGCCGGGCGTTGTTGTCCGGAATGATGACGCTGCCGGATTTCGGGTCGAACGAATAAATGTTGCCGTCGCGCGCGGTCACCGGCTGGTTGTACTCATAGCGGAGGCCGTAGCTCAAGGTAAGCCGCGAGGAGACTTTCCAGTCATCCTGGATGTAGAACGCATAGTCGGTCCAGCGGTTGTATTGGACCGGAAAGGGGTCGAGGCGCGTCACGGTGGTGGGCAATCCCAACAGGAAGTCGGCGTAGGCGTTGCCGGTGTAACGCGGCGTAAAGTCATAGGCGCCGAACAGGCCGGCAGCGGTGGTGAGGTACCGGTTGACGAACCAGTGGACGACCTCAAAACCGGTCTTGATCGTGTGGCGGCCCTTCACCCAGGTGAGGTTGTCAGAGACCTGCCAGTGGCCATCGTTGACCGGGTTCAGCAGTGATTGCCCCGTGGCCGACAGGCCGGTGATGGTGAACACGGGCAAGCCCTTGATGCCGGTCCGGTCCGGCAGGCCTGTGATGCCCAGCTTGGTCAGCGCCGTTTGCCCGCGCAGATCGGCATCGGACTTGGAGCCCAGCGCCAAGCCGCCGGCGCGAAACTCATTGACGATGGTGGGCGACAGGTTATAGACATCGCCCAGGGTGAAGAAGTTCACTGTGCGCCAGTTGGACGACGTGCCCACGCTTTGGGGAGGCAGCGCGGTGCGCGCGCCGGGGATCATGTAGTCAGAATTCTTGTATTGATAACGAGCGAAGCTTTGGTGCTTGGAGGACCAGTTGTGGTCCAGGCGCACTTCAAAGATGCGGTGCTCTTCGGGTCCGTTGAAGGCGGCGCGGTAGTTGGCGGCGGTCAGGTTGGCGGCGCCGAAGTTGGGCAGCGGGAAGAACTGCTCCTGCGCGCGCAATGCCTGCGGGCTCAAGAACTGCGGCAGGATCCGGTTGCCTTGGAAGGGCGTCTGGCCGGGGAAGGGATTGCGGAGCGCAGCCGCGCCGGTGAAGTCACCATCCCGCATCGCGAGCGTCGGCACATTCGGCGAGAACAGATAAGCGCGAGAGCCGCGGATGCCGTCAAAGTTGGCGTAGAAGAACGTCTTGTCCTTCTTCACCGGGCCCGAAATGGTGCCGCCATAGTTGTGGATGTTCTGGAAGGGCTTGGCTGTCGAGAACGTGTTGCGGGCATCGAGCGCGGAGTTGCGGCCGAACCAGAAGATGCCGCCATGCAGTCCGTTATTGCCGGATTTGGTGACCGAGGTGATTGCGCCCATGCCGCCGAACTCGGCCCGGTTGGTCATGATGTTGGCGGTGAACTCTTCCACCGATTCCATGGAGGGCTGCGAGACCGGGTCGGCCGTGCCGAAGTTGCCGAAGTTGGTTTCGATGCCGTCTACCTTCACCTTCACCGAATTGGCACCCGCGCCGGGTGTAATCCAGGCCGCGCCCGCGCCCACCTGCAGGACACCGGGAATGGTCAACGGCATGATCTGCGCCATCAGGCCGGAATCGCCGGAGTTGTTATAAACGCTGCGGAGGTTCGTTGGCAGCTCCAGCAGCTGCCGTGCATTCAAGCTGACGGCGACGGACGGGGTTTCCGTCACGATGGCACCGCTGGCGGTCACCGACACCTGCGTGCCAACATCGGACACGGTAAACGGCAGATCCTGGCGGATGGTGCGGTACGCGGCCGCTTCAAGGGCCGTGACGGCGAGATCGCGGAAGCCTTTGGCGGTGGCCTCCAGGCGATAGCGGCCGGGCTGGATATTGGCGAAGGTGTAGGCACCGGCTTCATTGGTGGAGAGTGATCGCTCCACGCCCGTGGCTTCATTCGTCAACTTCACCGTCGCCCCGGGAACCGCCGCCCCGCTGGGGTCCTTGGCCAGACCCGTCACCGTCGCCAATGGCGACTGCGCCCACGCGCACACCGTCGCCAACTCAAAAGCCGCAAGAAGGAGAAGCAAACGTCCCATTAGCTCTATTGTAACGGGCAGCTTGTTCGCAAACGGACTTCGTGGCTACTGGTCCGGCGCGGGCACAACCTCATCCGCCGCGCTCAGCCAGTGGGCCTCAAACAGACCCTTCATGGCTTCGCCGAATCCGCGATGGTCGAAGATGATGGAGGTCCAACTGGGTTTGGTCAGCACGGGGTCAAGCAGCGCCACCATGCCTTGGACACCATCAAACAGAGCCAGCTTCAAGGGCAGCACCGCCGTCTCCCGAACCTCGACGCCCGCTGCCGCGTATTCGGCCAACCGGAGGCGGTGCGGCTCATCGAGCGTACCGGCTTCCACCAAGAGCCGGCAGCGGACGCCGCGCTGGCGGGCCAGCTTCACCAATCGCTCGTCGAACGGATCAACCGCATAGGGTGGCCGGGAGAACTCCAGATACTCTTCCTGCACATCGCGTAGTAAGCGGCGGTAGTGCGCCGCGGTCTGGGCGGAGTCGCTCACGATACGCAGATAGTCGAGCGTACCGCGGCCGCCTTGACCTTCTGAATGCGCCGCCTTGAGGTCGAGCACCAACGAATCGCCGACCCGTGATTGGGCGGAAAGCTCATGTGCTAACTGCTGGCTGCGACGCTCGATATAGGAGGGGATGGCCAAGTCTGGGTCGACCGCGGAGAAGAGCTTCGTCTTCTCCTGCACTACCTGGGCGAAGCCTTTCTCGACCAGCGCATCCAGCACTTCGTAAATCTTCTGCCGCGGTACCTGGGCCCGGGCAGCCAGTTCCAGCGCCTTGAAACGCGGGTGGCCGATCAGCACCAGGTAGCTGCGGGATTCATACGCATTTAGCCCTAGTTGCTGCAAGCGGCGCCAGAAGCGTTGAAAGTCAGATTCAGATAGATCCCGTAGCATGGCCACGCAAACCATATCAGAAGGGGACCAATGCAGCAAGCGAACGGTGAGATAGTTTTTACTGGCTACGGAATCAGCGTCAGCTGATGGCGCTCCGTCGTCTCCTGCTTCAGCTGCCGCACCGTCGCAAACTCGCGTTCGGAGTCGGCCTTGCGGCCAAGAGCTTGATAGGTGCGCGCGAGCAGTAAGTGGATGGCTTCCTGCTTGGGCAGGATCTTTACGGCGATATCCAAGTGGGCCAGAGCTTCAGCAAACTTGCGCTCGCGGAAGTCGATGCGGGCCAATTGATAGTGCGGGTCAGCATAGTTGGAGCGCAGGGCAAGGGCGCGGGTGAGCTTCAGGCGGGCGTCGGCAGAGCGGTTGACGCGGTCATAGAGTACGCCCAGCTGATACGTTGATTCCGCGTCCTGTGGCGTCCGGGCCAGCACTTGCTCAAACTGCGGAATGGCCGCATCGTTCTGGCCTTCCAGGAGGTTCAGGCGCGCCACGGCCACTAGGGCGGGGGTGAGGCCGGGGTCCAGGCGTAGCGCCTCTTCCAGCTTGGGCCGCGCTTCGGCGTAGCGCTCCTTGCGGTAGTCGATCAGGCCTTCTACCAACCGGGCCTGGGCGGGCGTCGATTCCAGCTTGGATAGCATCGCGGTGGCGCGATTCTCGTCACCGGAGCGGGCGTAGGCCATGGCGAGCGAGAACAGCACGCTGGGATCGGCGGGGACTTTTTCGAGCGCCGCAATGGCGCCCGGCAGATCTCCCGCTTCCAGACGGCAGAGCCCAAGCAACTGGCGGGCGCGGTTCTCTTGCGGGTAGGCCTTGAGGAAGCGGTCGAAGCTGGCCACGCAGCCGGGAAAATCGGCAGTCCGCATCTGGGTGACGCCCAGGTTGAAGTAGACCTGGACCAGCTTGGGATTGAGCCGCAGCGCCTTCTGGTAGAGCGCAATTGCTTCCGGCAACTGCTCGCGCCGGGCGAGCACGGCAGCCAGGTTCGAGGTGGCTTCGGCGGACTGCGGATAGGCCTTCAGATGCGCCCGGAACTCTTTTTCCGCTGCCGCCAAATCTCCGGCTTGAAACGCACGCTGGCCGCGGACGAGGGCATCGTCCGCGGCCAGAATGAGGATCAGAGTGATCAGCAAGCGGTTAGAAGTAGAACTTCGCCGCCAGCTGGATGATGCGCGGGTCGCGGGTGGCCGAGAGCGCGCCGAAGCCGAAGCGTCCGCCGTTTCCGCCCAGCGCCGTCGGCAGATTGATGATCCGGCCGGCGGAGTTGAACGTCATGGAGCGGTTGAAGTCAGTGAACTGAACATTGTTGAACGCGTTGAACATTTCAACGCGCAATTGCAGGAACCGCGATTCGCTGCCGAGCGGAATGTTCTTAAAGATCGAAGCGTCTACGTTGTAGAAGCCCGGGCGGCGGATGGGGAAGTTGCCGTGCTCCCAACCCGTGGCACCCTTCAGCGTCGGCAGGCGGAAGGCCGTGGCATCCACCTGGGCGAACTGATTCTTGGCCGCGGCCTGCGGATTCTTGTCGATGAAGACGCGCGGGCCAATGTTGACTGAGCCGGTATAGCGCTCATTGATATTGCCGACGCCGTCAATCGAGAAGCTCAAGTTATCGGGCCGGCCAACCGGCTGGGCTTCCCAAATGCCGGAGACCTGCCACCCGTTAAAGATGCCCCGGCCGACGGGGTTATCCAGGAAGTTGCTGCCCTTGGCCAGCTTCGGCACATCGTAGACCCAGTTCAAAGCGAACACGTGCGGGATATCGAAGGTGAGCGGACCGTAGTTGGTCAAGCGGGCGTTGACCGGGTGCACGAAGTCGCCGTCACCCGAGACCAAGCCGATGGTCCGAGACCAGGTGTAGGCCAAGCCGAACGTCAGACCGCTGCTGAAGCGCCGGTTGAGGGCCACTTGCAGCGAGTGGTACTTGGAGGGCGCGCCAAAGCTCAACACGTTGGCGTTGTCGTAGCCCGGGAACGGGCGATAGAGGTTGACGGCCTTGGTGGTGGACCCATCAAACGCCGGCGTCGTAGAAAGCGGGTTCTGGTTCTCCGGCAGCCAGGCGCTGCCGAATGGAACCGAGTTCACGTTGGTCCGGTAGATGTTGTAGAGGCTGCGGCTCCCCACATAGCCGATGTCGAGCAGCATGTTGCCCGGCAGTTGGCGCTGGATGGAGAAGTTCCAGTTGTAGGTGGTGGGTACGTTGCCGTTGATGTCGAACCCATTGACACCAGCCGGGGCGAACACACCGGCGCTGGCCGGAGGAATACTGCCCAGGTTGCCGTAGAAGAAAGTCGGGCGCGTGGTGGAGGGCGGATTGGGCAACATGTCGAAGACCGGGTTGCCTTGGAACCGATCATAGAAGACACCAGCGCCGGCGCGGATGACCGTCTTCGAGAACGGCTGATAGGCGATGCCGATACGCGGCGCAAAGTGAATGCCGCGGTCGTTGATCAGTCCGGCCGGATAGCCGTTCTGGCCCGCACGGCCCATGCCGTTGGAATAGAGCGGTCCGGTGAAGGCCGCGTTGTTCTGCGTGACGATGGTACCGATCAGCGCGGCCGGCCCAACTTCGCCCGTCAGCGGGTTGAGTGACTGGTTGACGTTGTTGACACGGACCGGCTGACGCAGAATCGCGCGCTGGGCGGTGTTGTAGAGATTCGGGTTGAACGAGGAGGTCTGCAGCGCCTTGTCGAACTGCGGCTGGATCCAGTAGAAGCGCATGCCGTAGTCGATGGTCAGCTTGGAGTTGATGCGCCAGGAGTCCTGGGCGAACCATTCAATGTTCCAGTAGCGGTATTGGCCGTTCAAGGCCGCGTTGGACTGAGCGACGCGCTGATAGTTGCCCAGCAGCGCATTGGCGAACGCCCAGTTGGTGTCGCCCGGGTTGGAGCTGTCACGGTCAAACCAGATATCGCCGTTGATCGAGGTGAATGCCGTCTGGTCCTTCTGGCTCAACTGCATGTAGATGCCGGCCTTGAAGGTGTGCTGACGCCAAACCTTGGTCATGTTGTCGGTGATGTCCCAGGTGTTGTTGAAGTTCCGGAACGGGGTACCGAGGAAGTTGGTGAACGGGGCGTTGGAGACGCCACCGAAGCGCCAGTTCTGCACCAGGCCGAGAGTGTCGGCAGAGGTGAACGGCATTTTGTAGCTCAAGTTCAGCTTGCTGCGGTCGAAAGCCTTGTCCACCGGGTCGATGTTGAGCACGTTCTTGGAGGAGCCGAAGATAAACTCGTTGGTCAATGTCGGGTTGATGATGGTGGTGAGGTTGCCGATGGCGCTCCAGCCCGGGTTGCCAAAGTTCATGGGGCCGAACGGGATGTTGTAGTCGGCGTTCCACTGGCCGTAGGGCATGTTCTGTTTGCTGACCGTGTTGTTGAAGCGGGCGTAGAAGCGCCACTTCTCATTGATGTTGTAGTCGCCACGGAAAATGCGTTCCTGGCGCGGGAAGCTATGCGACTGTTGGGTCTGGTAGTTGAAGCTGGGGTCGCGGCCTTCCGCGTTGGGCAGCGGGTAGAAGCCAAGGATCTTCTGGCCGTCCGGGTTGATGCGGTTGGGCGGGATCGTATTGTTGGGGAACTGGATGCCGTTGTTCAAGGGATCGCGAACCACCAGTGGCGAACCGCCGCCTTCGCGGGACTGCGAGAAGTTGCCCGTGCGATCAAGTGCGGTGGGCACCGTCACGTTACGCAGGGTGTTGAACACCAATTGGTTCTGCCATTCCATGCCGACGAAGAAGAAGAACTTTTCCTTGTTCTTGTTAAACAGCCCGGGGATGTAGGCCGGGCCGCCGATGTTGAAGCCGGGGTAGTTGAAGCGGTAGAGACGGCGCTGGCGGTTCTCGATGTTGTCGCGCCACAAGTTGGCGTTCAAGCTCTCATGCCGGTAGAAGTCATACCCAGTGCCGTGGAACTGCTTGGTGCCGCTCTTGGTCACCACTTGGATCTGCGCGCCGGAGCTGCGGCCGTATTCGGCCGGCTGGGCGTTGGTGGTCACCTTGAATTCGCTGATCATGTCGATGTTGGTGGTGGCCAGCAGACCGCCGTTAGAGCCCGTGTCGACGTTGGTGACGCCATCCAGCGTCAGGTTGTTCTGATTGCCGCGGTTGCCATTGGCTTGAATGCCGCCCAGTCCGCCCGTGAAGACAACACCGGGGATGACGCGCACGAGACCGATGAAGTCACGGGAGACCAGTGCCAGGTCCACCACTTGCTTGCCGGTGAGGACGCCCGATTTCTCAGCACCCGAAGTTTGCACCTGCACGGTCTCCGAGGAGACGGTGATCGTGTCGCTGACCGCGCCGATCTCCATGACGATGGGGAAGTCCAAACGGTCGGCGGCGAAAATCTTGATGTCTTTGCGTTCGGACTTCTTGAAGCCCGCCACTTCTACGGTGAGGTTATAGGTGGACGGCTGCAGCGAGGTGAACAGGAAGATGCCTTCACCGTTCGTCGTACCCTCGCGGACGTAGCCTTGCGTCGTACTGGTGACGGTCACCTTCGCGCCCGCGATGATGGCCTGTTGATTGTCGCGGACAACACCCGAGATGCTGCCCGATATCTGTTGCGCGAAGACCGCGCTTGAAAAAGAAAATGCGATGGCGCAAACACCTAGCGCCTGGCGAACAGTCATGGTCCAACCCTCCCCGTGAGGAAAATGCTGGGAGTCACACTATCGAAACTGAGCGGGCGGTGTCAAATGATTGATCGGTAATTGTCACATTAAATTTATTAAGGCAGGGTTTTCCTTCTGCGAAATAGAGAGTGAATCGGCGACTGCTAGACTGCCATCAGATCGATTATGGGAACTTCTGGCTCCGCTGACCGAGGAATGGCAAACCTGCCGCTAACGCTGGGCGCACTGCGAAGCAGCCATTGGGGCGCATCTGCGCGGAACGGCTGGTCCGTCAAGGATGAACTGCGCCACAACCTGATCGCCAAGCTGGCCCGCAAGGAGCCGCTCTTCCCCGGCGTACTGGGCTATGAAGAGACTGTTGTGCCGCAGGTGGTGAACGCTGTCCTCTCCAAGCACAACTTCATTTTGTTGGGACTGCGCGGACAGGCGAAGACGCGGCTGATCCGCATGCTGACATCGTTGCTGGATGAATGGACGCCCTATGTGGCGGGCTCCGAGATCCGGGACAACCCTTTCGCCCCGATCTCGCGCTTTGCGCGACAGACGGTGGAGCAGATGGGCGATGACACACCGATCGCCTGGCTTTCCGCTGACGAGCGTTATGTCGAGAAGCTGGCCACGCCCGACGTCACCATTGCGGACATGATCGGCGATATTGACCCGATCAAGGCCGCCCGCCGCGGTGCCGACATCTCCGACGAGCTGACGATCCACTATGGACTGCTGCCGCGCGCCAACCGCGGCATCTTTGCCATCAACGAACTGCCCGATCTGGCCGGCAAGATCCAGGTGGGTCTGTTCAACATCATGCAAGAGGGCGACGTACAGATCAAAGGCTACCCGGTGCGGCTGCCGCTGGACGTGATGCTGGTGTTTACTGCGAATCCCGAAGACTACACCGCGCGCGGCAAGATCGTCACGCCGCTGAAGGACCGCATTGGCAGCGAGATCCGGACGCACTACCCGTTGACCTTGGGACATGGCATCGAGATCACATCGCAAGAGGCCTGGACCGCGCGTCCGGCCGCACCGGGCACTGCGATCGAGATCACGATTCCGGATTTCATCCGCTCGACCGTGGAGCAGATTGCGTTCTCGGCCCGCGACGACAAGCGCGTCGACAAGCGCAGCGGCGTCTCGCAACGGTTGCCGATATCCGTACTGGAGAACGTGGTCTCCAGCGCCGAACGCCGCGCGTTGATCAGTGGCGAAACCGAAGCTGTGCCGCGCGTGGCGGACATCTACGCCGCGTTGCCCGCCATTACCGGCAAGCTGGAACTGGAGTACGAAGGCGAGCTGAAGGGCGGCGACGCCGTGGCGCGCGAACTGATCAAGCTGGCCGTGATGAAGGTCTATACGCAGTATCTGGATGGCGTCAACATGCGGCAGGTGGTGCAGTGGTTTGAACTGGGAGGCGCGGTGCGGCTTGAAGAAAGCGCCTCCGCTCAGTCGCTGGTACATGCGCTGGGTTCCATTCAAGGCTTGCTGGAGCACACGGGCAAGCTGGGGTTGAGCGAGAACGAAAGCGATGCGCTGCGGGTATCGGCGGGCGAGTTTATTCTCGAAGGCTTGTACGCGCACCGGCGCATTTCCCGCAATGAAGAGTTGGCCTTCGTGGCGGAGGAGCGCCGCCGTCCAGTGGAGCCCACGCCGGGCGAGGAAGAAGAAGAGCTCGATCCGCGCCGCCGCCGCAAGCAGCGCCGGGACTTCAACTAAAGGCTCCCATGCGCCGCATCAAGTACGGCAAATACGTTCCGGAAGACCTGGGCATCGACACCACGGATCTGATGAAGGCGTTGTCGGACTTCTTCCTGAAGTCCGGCTTCGACGGCCAATATCAGCAGCCGGGTGAGTTTGACCCGGATTCGCTGGAAGCCCTGAAGCAGGCCATCGAGCAGGCGCTGAGATCGGGCGAGTTGTTTGAGGAAGAACAGCGTCAGGAGATGCTGGAGCAACTCGACTCCATGCCGCGCGAAGAACTGGAGGAGTTGCTGGAGCGCCTCGTCAAGAAGCTGATGGACGAGGGCTTCTTGAACGCGGAAGAGCAGCAAGGGCCGGGTGGCACGGGTCAGCCAACGGAGCCGCGTTTTGAAGTCACCGGCAAGTCGGTAGACTTTCTGGGTTTCAATATGTTGAAGGATCTTATGGGGTCACTGGGCCGCTCGAGCTTTGGCGCTCACGACACACGCGACATGGCCACGGGCGTCGAATCAAGCGGCGCTTCGAAGCCTTACGAGTTTGGCGACACGCTGAACATCGACGTGGCCCAGACGCTGTTTTCGGCCTTGCAGCGCGAGGGGCTTTCGTTGCCGTTGAACCTGGAATACTCGGACGTCCACGTCCATCAGAGCGAGTATCAATCCTCGTGCGCGACGGTGTTGATGCTGGATTGTTCGCACTCGATGATCCTTTATGGCGAGGATCGCTTCACGCCCGCCAAGCGGGTGGCCCTGGCGCTGGCACATCTGATCCGGACGCAGTATCCCGGCGACAGCCTGCGCCTGGTGCTGTTCCACGATTCGGCAGAAGAGATGAAGGTGTCGGAGCTGGCGCGGGTGCAGGTGGGGCCGTACTACACCAACACACGCGACGGCCTGATTCTGGCGCAGCGTTTGCTGAAGGCCGAAAAGAAGGACATGAAGCAGATCGTCATGATCACCGACGGCAAGCCTTCGGCTTTGACGCTGGACGATGGGCGGATCTACAAGAACGCCTTCGGCCTGGACCCGCTGGTGATCTCGCGGACGCTCGAAGAAGTGAACCGCTGCAAGCGGGCAGGCATCCTGATCAACACCTTCATGCTGGCCAGCGATTACGCGCTGATCAGCTTTGTCCAGAAGGTGACGGAGATGTGCAAGGGCAAGGCCTACTTCACCACGCCCTACACGTTAGGCCAGTATTTGCTGATGGACTTTATGAACCGGAAGCGGAAGACGATTCATTAGGCGGCTGGCCGGCCGAGCACGTCGCCACGGACTGATTCGGCGATGGCGGCCACCTGCGCGATGAGACCATCGGCGATGCCCAACTCACGCAAAGTGGCGGCCAGATTTTCCACTACAGCATCGAAGTGGCTATCGTTGAGACCGTCGGCGACCAGCCGAGCATGCGCTTTGGCCATCCCGGCGCCTGAGTAATGGTTGGGTCCACCAAAGGCCACGGTGAGAAAAGCGGCCTGCATCCGGCGCTGGCGGACCATATCCACGCCTTCAAAGAAGTGGCGGATGCGGACATCAGCCAGCACTCGGCCGTAAAAGTTATCCACGGCGGCTTCGACCGCGGCGGCGCCGCCTAGCTGATCGAAGAGAGAAGAATTTGCATCCATGAGTCCAGTCTAGGTGGTGCGCGAACACAGATGGTGCCAGACGCCCGCGCTACACTCTCATTGAACGTGCTTGTCTGCCCTGTCCGAGATTGCCGGTTACCGCTTCAGCGCGATCAACGGCGCTGGCGATGTGAGCGGAACCACTCGTTTGACATGGCCCGCAGCGGCTATGTGAATTTGCTGCAGCCGCAGGAGCGGCGGTCGAAGCAGCCTGGAGATTCCAGTGATGCCGTGGCAGCGCGGCGGCGGTTGCATGACCGGGGCGTGACGGGTCCGCTGCTCGAAGGCGTGGGGCGAATGGCAGCGCTGGGTCCGGCGGATGTGGTGCTCGACGCCGGGTGTGGTGATGGGTTTTATCTGGGCTCCTTGACGGCGGCCACTGGAGCGCAGGGGCATGGCGTGGATATCTCGATTCCGGCCATCGACGCGGCAGCCCGGCGTTACCCGAACGTGGAGTGGGTGGTGGCCAATGCCGATCGCGCGGTGCCTTATCAAGACCAGTCCTTCAGCTGCGTCATGTCGATCACAGCCCGCATGAATCCCGCCGAGTTCCGGCGCGTGCTGCGGCCTGATGGACGCCTGCTGGTGGCCCTGCCAGCACCGGATGACCTGATCGAACTGCGTGGTGTGGGGCGGGAGCGGGTGGAGCGGACGGTGGCGGAGTTTGCGCCTCAATTTGAGCTGACCGATCAGGCGCGCGTCACCACCACGGCGGACCTGGATGCGGCGGCAGTGGAAGACGTCCTGCTGGCGATCTACCGGCCCATGCAGGCGACACCAGCCGCCGCGCAGAAAGTTACCTTCAGCTTGGACCTGCTGCTGTTCCGGGTGCGGGCAGCATCTCCATCGCCGCCGGTGTAGAGTTGGGCAATGGCACAATGAAAGGCAGAGCCGATTTGTATGTTTGATCGAATCACCTGGGATCCCGGCAAGATGAACGGCCAGCCATGTATCCGGGACATGCGACTGACAGTGCGTCGGGTTGTGGCCGCCGTTGCGCTCTATCCGAACCGGCAAGATCTGTTCCGCAACTACCCAGACCTGGAAGAGCAGGACGTTCAGCAGGCACTGGAATTCGCAGCGGCAAATCTAGCCGATGAGGCGGTGGAGATCCCGGCTGCTTGAGGCAAGCTCTCGAGCTTCGCCTGCTCCTTGATCAGGGCATTCCTGCTGATTCGGTGGCGTTGCTGCGAAGAATCGGTTACGGCTGCGACCATGTAGCCCCCCTCGGTCTAGCCGCTGCTTCTGATGAAGAGATCCTAGCTCTCGCGGCGGCCACCGACTCGGTGGTAATCACCCTGGATGCTGATTTTCATGCGCTGATTGCGGTGAGGGGACTGCGCCGTCCATCAGTAATCCGTATCCGGCGCGAAGGCTGCAAGGCGGAGTTGGTGGCAGCGATCGTTGAAAGTGTAGTAGATCGCTTCGCCGGGGAGCTTTCACGCGGTTGTTTGGTTTCAGTCAACGAGCGGCGAGCTACCTGTCATCTATTGCCGATCGGGTGATGCCCGTGAGCGCGCATCCCAGGCCTCAAGCGCTCAAGTCTTCAAATCCCATCTGGAAGTTATCGCCCAGGTAGACGCGCCGGACTTCGGCGTCGCGTTGGAGCGTTAGCGGTGAGCCGGTGCGGAAGATTTTGCCGTTGTTGATGATGTAGGCGCGGTCGGTGACGGCGAGGGTTTCACGGACGTTGTGGTCGGTGACCAGGATGCCGATGCCTTCGCGTTTGAGGTCCGCGATGATCTTTTGCAGTTCCAGCACTTGGATGGGGTCGATGCCGGAGAACGGTTCGTCCAGCAGCAGGAAGCTGGGTTCGATCACCAGGGAACGGGCGATCTCCAAACGCCGCCGTTCGCCGCCGGAGAGCATGTAGCCTTGATTCTCACGCACTTTTTCCAGGCCCAACTGCTCGATCAGCCGGAACATGCGTTCGCGGCGTTCGCGTTGCGGGATGGGCAGGGTTTCGAGGATGGCCATCAGGTTTTCCTCGACGCTCATTTTGCGGAAGACGCTGGGCTCCTGCGGCAGGTAGCTGATGCCGCGGCGGGCGCGCTGGTACATGGGCAGATTGGTCAAGTCCACGTCGTCCAACATCACTTTGCCGGCATCCGGACTGACCAGGCCGACGATGATGTAGAACGATGTCGTCTTGCCCGCGCCGTTGGGGCCCAGCAAGCCGACGACTTCGCCCTGCTCGACGTAAACCGACACGCCATCGACCACGCGACGGCCGCTGTAGGCTTTGCAGATTTCCGCCGTGCGTAGAGTCTTCATTTCTTGGTATTCGCCGTGGCCGCGGGCTGGGGCTTCTTGCGGCGCAAGGTGCTGGAGCCGGGCGCTTCATCGGCACCTTCCACCGTCAACTTGTCGCTATTGGCCAGCCAAGTGAGACGACGGCCCTTGGTCACGTTGGGTTTCACTCCAGGCTGCGTTTCGGTCAACTGCGGCGCTCCTCCTTCGAGGATAACCTTGCCATCGGTGACGTAATAATCCGCCGCCTCACCGAACCCCTGCCGGGTGCGGGGACCATTGGTTTGCACGATCTCGACATTGCCTTCGGCGAACGCCCGATCGAGACCCGAATCGGGCAACGTGGCGGAGCGTTCCGCGTCTTCCTCCACCAGATAGGCGCGCAACTTCTTGGACTTCACCGTCAGCTGCGGCCGGGTGAGGAAGACGTCGCCCGAATAGTAGGTCACTTTTTGCTTGTCGGAATAGTCCATGTGGGCGGCGCGGATGACGGTGACCACTTTGCTCTTGTCCTGCAACATGCTGACCACGCGCTCTTCCGCCACCAAAGTGCCCGCGGCGCGGTCGATATCGATGGTTTCGGCGTCGAGCTTATTGTCGTTCTGCCAGACGGTGGCCTTCCCCTGGTAACGGATCTTGGCGTTGTTGCCGCTGGTGACCATGCGTTCGGCAATGGCCCGGTGAGGGTCTCGCACGGTGCGCACGCGGCCCTGGGCGACGGTGTCGCCGTTGGTCTGGTTGATGACGATTGATTCGGCATCAGTGGCCCCGGCCGCATCGAAAACGCGAGCCTCACCGGTGAGCGTCATCAGATTTTTGGGCTGGTCCAGCACGGCCCGCTGCGCTATCGCCTGCCGGTCGCCTTCCTGATAGCGGAAGTTACCCCACTGTTCCAGGCGCGCCAAGTCGCCTTTGGCGTCAAAGCCGGCTTCCATGTTCTCGCTGGAGGTGGTTTGAGGCTTGCCGGGGCGTTGGGCGGCGGGGTCGGTCCGGGTGGTCACCTTCACGGCGCGGAAGTACTCCATCTGATTGTTGGCGCCGTAACGGATGTTCATCCGCTCCGCTTCCAGGTGGCGCTTCCGTTGCGTCACCTGATTGGGCAGAAAGTCCAGCACGCCTGGGGCATGCGTGTCCATGGTGGCCACTTCACGGCCGCCGGGCTTCATCTTGAGTTCGATCACATCGGACTTCAGCACGCGATTCTCGGGCTTGGGTTCGACCAAAGGGAACGACTCAGCGATGCTGGCCCCGCTGGCCAAAGCCTGGGTGAGGACGCTCGACCCCTTCTCGTCGACAAAACTGAGATCGAGGCGCTGGCTGCGGACCTGGGTGCGGCCGGTCTTGGAGATGCTGGTCAACCGGGCGTTGGTCTGGCCGGTGATTTTTTCCATGCGCGCTCCGTCGCCCAGAATGATCTGTAGTTGCTCCGCCCCAAACTCGACCGTCCGGTCCGGGTGCTTGTCCACCCCGGTGGCCTGCACGGTTTCCACCAGGCGCAGATTGCCCTCTTCGATGGTGATGATGGAGGGGCCGCCGGACATGGTCAGCTTGTCGCGCGCGAACTTGGACCAGCCCAGCAACCAGACCTTATGCTCGGCTTCCTTGTAGATCAATTCGCCGGCTTGGATCAGCATCGGCAAGGCCTTGGGGTCCTTGCCGCGCCAGTTTAGCTTGACGTTGCTTTTCAAGCGCAGTTCGCGTGTCTGCGGATCATAGGTGGCGCCATCGGCTTCACCGTCGCCCACGTCCAGCACAAACGTGGCGTGCTGGTCCGTGTCGGCGCGGCCGGTCTTGTTCTCAAACGTCACGCCGGCGGTGTGGATGGTCATCAGCCGGCCAGCGAGCGCCCCCTCAGGCACCTCGCCCAGCTTGATGTCCACTTCGCCCTCGGAGACCATCTTGCCTTCCGGGATGGAGAAGTGCGCCTTGGCGCTGGAGACGCGGTCGAACTTTTGTTCTTCCCCATGGAAGATCTTGAGTTCGACGCCGTTCAGCTCGATCACCGGCGGATCCTTGACCTGGCGGAAATCCTTGGCGCGCACTTCAACCACCGTCTTGCCGCCCACCGTCTGTGACCAGGCCCACTCTTTGGCTTGCGAGTTGAGCGATTGATCCAACGGGGAGGGAGCGGCCGCCGTGTGATCGGCCTGGCGCTGCCGGGTCATCCAGTACAGATAGCCGACACCGCCGATTAAACCTGCGATGATCAACGCCAAAATCGGGCCAAATCGCCGCATCTAGCCCTAGTTTAGCAGGCTACGGCTGAGATCCAAGAGCGTTCACGATTCTCGAAAATTTCTAAATTGTTGAAAACAAGAGCACAGCGTCCACCGGGCGTTTGACACCTAATGGGAACCACTTAGTCTCTGGTTGTGGCTCACCCCGGCCGGGGTCGCTTTCGCAAAATCTAAGGAGCTCTTCGATGCCGATCGACATTGTGCCGATTATCATCCCGTTCCTGTTCTAGTTCTCGCCGCCCCGAGCAAGGATGGCTGCCAGCTGAAAAAGCTCCGGCAACGATCACTGTAGCGATGACGGGCGAAGACTCAGCGCCATTTCAGGAGGCGCTGCTTTACATGCTTTACCCTTCAAACTAAGTTTGACGCCCTACTGGGCTACTACCCCGCACACTCGCTGTGCTATACTACCGTGCGGTACTACTAGGACTAGTGGTACCGCACGGCTGCCAGACTATTTCGCGGCCATCACTTGAAATTTGGGTGTGATCCGTGCGTCTTTTCGCCTTCGGGCTGATTTTGGCTTTGTCACTACCCGGTGTGGGCGAGGCCCCGCGGCGGTTGGCCAAACCGGTGGCGATCGCCGATAGCCCACGCTTGGTGGCGATCGGCAAGCAAGCGCTGGAATACTACACCACGGCCCGATACCGCGAGGCCGCTCGCAGTTTTGAACAGGGCTATCAGCAAGCCCGCCAAGAAGGCCAAACCAGCACGGCCATTCGCCACCTGAACAACCTAGCCAGCGCTCGGCTACAGGTGTTTGATTATTCGGGAGCGATGAGTGCCTATTTGGAGGCCCGCCGTTTTGCCGAACAAGCCTCCCTCCACGAGACCACCGCGCTGATCAATGCCAACCTCGCATTGTTGTACGCCATGATGGGCGAACACGCCAAGGCCGTCGAGATTGCTGAAACCGCCCTACACGCGCTTCCCCCTGGGTCGAACCGCTTTCGCCGCTTCATCTTGTTGATTCTTGGTGATTCCTTGACCCTGAGTGGCCGGATGGAGCGCGCTGTTCCGCTGTTGCTGGAGGCGGCCGCAGAGGCGGACCGATGGGAAGACCCTCGACAGATGGCCACCGCCTTGGATCATCTGGGGTACTGGTACCTGGACCATGGCCAGCTGAGCGAAGCCGACCGTTACCTCTCTGAAGCTTTTCGGATCCGGCGTTTGCTCGATCCCAGTGAGGCGTACAAGTGCTATGCCAAGCTGGGCAAGCTCCGCCTGGAGCAGAAGCGGAATCAAGAGGCATTGGCCCTGCTCGACCAATCGGTGCAGAGCCAACGGAGCGACCCCAGCAATTTCCCCCGCTATCGCGTGCACGGTGACCGGGCCCGCGTGCGGTTGGCCATAGGTGACCGCCAAGGCGCGCGACAGGACTACCGTGTGGCCCTGGAACTGATCCGGCGGGAGCGCGTGGACGTGCTGCCGGTTTCAGCCATGCAGGCCAATTGGGAAAAGGTGGTGCACGATCTCCGTTCGGCCTTTATTCAGTTCGCCGCCGAAGATTCCATGAACAACTCAGACCGGGGTATGGCGCTCGAAGCCCTTGCCGTGGCCGAAGAGAGTCGGCACGCCAGCTTGCGGGCGATTGCCGCTCCCGGCCAGCAGGTCCCCCTGCCGGCTGCCTACTGGGACCGGTTGGCGGCACTCCAACGTGCCCAAGCCGATGCCCTGAGCAAGCGCCCCGGGGCCGCGGAAACCGCGCAACGGCTGGAGATCGAACTGGCGGATCTTGAAGCCAAAGCCGGCCTGGATGCCGCGCTCAAGTTTCCCCGAATTGCTCCAATGACGGCCTTGAAGGCGTCGATGGAGCAACTCCAACCCGATGAAGCGATGTTCAGTTTCCATCTGGGCGAGCCATTCTCCTATGTCTGGCATATCACCCGGCAGCAGCTCTACCTCCGCCGGCTGCCTTCGAAACGAGAGCTGATCGGGCGGGTGCAAGCCCTCCGCAAGACAGTACTGACAGATCAAGGTTCGACGATGGATTACTCCCATTTTTTTGGAGAGATATCCCCCGACGTGGCCACTAAACGGTATTGGACGGTGGTGCTGGACGACCGCCTGTTTGAGCTGCCCCTGGCCGCTCTGCGGGTGCCGGGCACAACCGGAACGGCCACGGAGGACTCGGTGTATCTAGTTGAAAAGCATACGCTACGGTTGGCACCGAGCGTATTCCTGAGTACCCCCACTACCTCCACCGGTGCATCGTCCGCGCTGTTTGTGGGGGTCGGTGACCCGATCTACAACCCCGCGGACCCGCGGCAGGATCGGACCGCCCCGGCGGGCCAGCCCAGCTTCACCCTACCTCGCCTGATCGGCTCCGGAGCGGAGATCGACCGGTGCGCCAAGTCCTGGGGTGGGGAGCGGGTGACGCTAACCGGCGGCCAGGCCAACCGCGCCACGGTCACGGAAATGGTGGCCCGGCGGCCGGCGGTGCTCCACTTTGCCACCCACTTTGTCACGCTTCCCGACACGCCCACCACGGCCTTGATCGCACTGCGGCAACCGGAATTGCTGGGCGCGGAGCAGATTTCCGCCTTTCCCGCGGCCCCGGAGCTGGTGGTGTTGAGTGGCTGCGCTTCCGGCGCGGGCCAAACCATTCCCGGAGCCGGCCTGATGGGGCTTACCCGTTCCTGGCTGCTGGCCGGGGCGCATGGCGTTGCCGCCTCGCTGTGGCCCACCACTGACGACCGCGGCGAGCTTTTTTCCAATTTTTACCGGCACTATGCAACGGGGCCTCATGCGGGTGAGGCCGGGTCCCGGGCGGCCGCGGATGCGTTGCGGCAGGCGCAAATTGAGATGCTCCAGGCGGCGGACTGGCGGCGGTCGCCGCGCCATTGGGCGGGTTTCTTCCTGATTTCGAAAGGATCATAAATGCAAGCAGCAGCCACCCAGACGGCGCGCGTGGAGGAGACGGCGAGTGGGATCGACGCGATGGCTTCGGCCAATGGTCTCCCGCCGGCCGGAGACGAAGCAGAAGAGAACCTCACGCCGACGGCTGCGCCATCCAACTGGTCCGTGCTGGTGGACCGGATCCGCGCCAACGAGGATGCGGCGCTGGAGGAGCTGTACAAGATCTTCTCCAAGGGCATCAGGTACTACCTGTGCCGGCAGTTGGGCACCCAGGAGTTGGACGACAAGGTCCACGATACGTTTCTGATCGTGGTGCAGGCAATCCAGCGGCAGGAGTTGCGGGAGCCAGAACGGTTGATGGGCTTTGTCCGCACAGTCGTCCGCCGTCAAGTGGCAGCTTACATTGGTTCGGCGGTGCAGAGCCGCCGGGACTATGTGGATCTGGATGCGGGCGCAGCGGTGGTCGATGGCCAGCGTAACCCGGAAGAGACGGCGATGGCGCGAGAGACCGTCGACATCATGAAAACGGTGCTGTCCAGCATCTCGTCGCGCGACCGTGAGATTCTGACGCGCTTTTACCTGCTGGAACAGACCCAGGAAAAGATTTGCGAGGATATGCAGCTCAGCGAGACCCAGTTCCGGCTGCTGAAATCGCGCGCCAAGGCCCGGTTCGGAGAGTTAGGGAAGCGACGGGTGGTGCGGGGCAGTCCCGGATCTTTCTTTCAGAGAATTACTGGCCGTGCAAGACACTAACCAAATAGTGAGCGCTCTTGCTCCCGTCACTTCCCCGTTACGGGTGGAGACGGAGCTCCGCCCCCTCGGGAGCGCCCGCCGGACGGCCGGAATGCGGCCGCCTACCCCAACCGCCGTGGCTCAATCGGCGGAGATGATCGCGCGGACGCCCTGTCTGCGTTGGGTAGGACATCAGAGAAATATAAGATGACGGAGACACTCACTATGAAAGCAACTTCGGAGGCGCCTCACCCAGGCGACGATATGCTCGAACTTTACAGCCTAGGCCACTTGGACGAAACCGCGACCGCTGCCCTGGAAGAACACCTACTGGTGTGCCCGCACTGCCAACAACAATTGGACGAACTGGATCTGTTTGCCCAGGCCGCCCGGCAAGCTGCCCGCGAATTGCAGGAAGAAGCCGCGATGCCCAGCTGGTGGGATCGGGTGAAGGGGTCCGTGACGGAGACCTTTGCCTTGCCTAACGCCACGCGCTGGGTAACTGCCGGAGCCCTGGCCGCGGCTTTGGCCGTGATGGCGCCCATGCTGCGTCAGCCTGCTGCCTTAACCGTCGAGATGACGGCACTGCGCGGAGTGGAAAGCTCCACCGCAGCGGCCGGACATCCGCTGACACTGCGCATCGACCTGACCGGCCTGCCGCTGGACAACTGCTGTGACGCGGAACTGGTAAAGAGTTCCGGTGACGTCATCCAGCGCGGAGCCGCCCGGCGCGAAGGCGCGCAAGCGACATTTACGACAGGACAGCTGAACTCCGGCCAATACTGGGTCCGGCTGTACTCCAAGTCCGGGGAAGTGTTGCGGGAAACCGGCCTAACGGTCCGGTAAGCCGCCGCCACAGCAAGTTTCATCGCTGAAGTACCTCAGCCGCCCACGCTGGCAAGAACGCCCTTGTTCTTCCGGCCGGGCGGCTGAGCTGCGTTTGCTGCCCCGTTAGCGCGGAGGTGGCGGGCCAGGCGAACCGCCTGCTCCTGGACCACCCGCGTCGGCATCTCCATCCGCCGGTGCTGGCCGGCGGCGGTCCAGTTCAGGGAACGGCGCACGCCGTCCGAACGGTTGCCAGAGCCGGTCACGGAACGTCAACGGCGCTCGGATGCCTTCCAGCAGAAACACTTCGACTGAGCTTTCGGAACGCGAGGCCAGCAGATGCTGACCGTCGCCCGACAGACTGAGGCTGGAGGGGCCCGGGCTACGCGGAGTGAGGCGGTAGCGGGAGCCGTAATTGCGGATCAGGCGGAAACGTCCGGTGGCGGCATCGATGGCATGCAGTAGCGCCTCACCCGATTCAAAGCTGGCCGCATAGATGGTGCCGCTGTCGCGAGACCAGCAAAGGGCGGCGGATAACCCCAGCGATCGCTCAAAGGTGCGGAAGGTCTTGCCGTCGGGCGAGATGACACCAAACTGGCCACGCCTCTCGATCGTGATCCAGCGGCCATCGGGTGACCAGACCGGCGTCACGCTCATGATGCCGAGCTTTGTGATCACCGTCGAATCAGAGCTGCCGATCGTGGTGCGGCGCAGCGTGGCCCCGCCGTCTTCCAGTGATATGTAAGCGATCGTTTTGCCGTCCGGGGCCCAAGTGGCCGCGATCTGTGGTGGTCCGGCGGCCCCCAACGGAACCGGAATTCCGCCCGTTACCGGCGAGACGTAGATCCGGCGGTTGGAGACGTTGTAGGCGATCCTTTTGCCATCCGGCGACACCACCGGAACCGAAATCTCCTCAAACTTTTCCTGAGGCAGCATGGGCGGAGTCACCACCGGACGATGGGGCCGCCCCATCCGGTTGCCCAGCCAGATCTCTGAGTTGCCGGAGCGGTTAGTGACGTAGACAAAGTCGGTGGTGCCGGGCACGTTCTGGCCATAGCGTTCGGCAAAGTGGCTGGCGACGATCTCCTCCATTGGCCCGCCGTCGGTAGAGATTTCGACAATGTCCTGCTCTGAAGCCAGATTGCTGACAAGCGCCCGGCCATCGCGGGAAACCACGGCGCGCTGATACCGGGAGCTTGGATCAGTGAGCGCCAGAATCGTGCCCGTCACCGTGTCCCCAATCCACAGGCGCCCGGCTTCGACCGTCCGTTCCGGGAAGGACATCAGCAGATGCCGGTCATCGGGCAACCAGTCAGCATCGGCGCTGGACGACCGCTCGGGCAGCGGCCCCTCAAACAGAAACTTCGGCGGCGCGTCCGCCCGGGCCGGCCACGGTAGGACCGCAAAGCGGGTTCCGCGAGGGTTGTCGAGTGAACCTTCCACCACCAGTAGTTCGTGGCCGCTTTTCGAAAACTGTAGCCGGATCCGGGAGCCACCCGCCGCCAGCGCGAGTCCACCGCCAGGCCAAGGCTGTGGCGGAGCGCCCGGCGGGGATGAGAGCATCAGCCGTTTCTGGCGTGCTTCGCCCGGCATGGCGATCACCAGCGTCTTGCCGTCGGGCGAAACGGCGAGACCATCCTGGCCCATCAAACGGCCCACATCCTTGATCAGCATCGTGGGCGCACCACCGGCCGCGCTCACCGAAAAAAGAGCACGTTGGTTGGTGCCGTCCTGGCTACCGGTGAAGTAGATCCGCGTGCCGTCCGGTGCCCAGACGGGCATCAGACTGGTGTACTCAAAATTGGTCGGCAGCAACTCCACCGGGTCGGCATTCTCGAGCGACCGAACCAGCAACTGGCGGGGCAATCGCGAGTAGACAAAGGAGCGGCCATCGCTGGACCAGGCGGGAAAGCCATGGGGCAGCCGGTCCGTTGAGACGGGTGTGAGCGACAAGGCCGAGGTGTCGAGTGCCGGGGGCTCCAAGTACGTGCGCCCGGCGTAACCCAACATCAAAGCCACCACTACCGCCAGACCGCCGCGGCTTTGGCGTCCAGCCGGCACAGTCTGCAAACCCAGCCAGCCGGGCAGTGATTCCAACCAACCGCGCAAAGCCGAAATCGTCAGGGCTTGCGGCATTGCCTGCGGCGGTGTGCTGGCGTTCGACGGGTCAACCGCGGCGGCAGCGGCACCGGAAGCGGAACCGGCAGAGGCGGGCGTCGGGCCAGAACCCGAAGCGGCCGGGGCCTCATGAACCGCGCCGGGCGAACTGGTACCACTGAAGTTGTCGAGCGCAAAGGCCAGATCCTCGGCCGACTGGAAGCGGCGGCGCGGCTCTTTTTCCAGGCACCGCAGCAGGATCTGCTTGAGGTTGGGCGACGTCGCCTCGGGCAACGGCCGTGGGTCGTCACGAAGAATGGCCGACATCAATTCCGGGGCGGTGTTGCCGGCAAACGGGCGTTCGCCGGTCAGCCATTCAAACATCACCACGCCCAGGGCAAAGATATCGCTGCGATGATCGGCCCGTTCGCCACGCACCTGCTCCGGTGACATGTAGCCGATGGTGCCCATCAGCATGCCGGGCACGGTGCGGGTGACATCTTCCGCGCCAATCTGCAGGTCCATGCGCGCCAGGCCAAAATCGAGCACCTTGGCCGAACCATCCCGCGTGATCAAAATATTGTCCGGCTTCAAATCACGATGCACAATCCCCGCCGCATGGGCTGCGGCCAGGCCCCGCGCGGCTTGGGCCGCACTGCGCAACATGCTCCGCAGCGGCAGTGGACCGCGGGCGGGCTGGCCGTCGATAAACTCCATCACCAGGAAGTTGTCGCCCACGTCGTAGAGCTGGCAGGCGGCCTTGGCGGACTTCGCGGCCGCCGTGCGATTCAGGCGTGTATCGGGGGCGCGCCACACCTCGCCCATGCCACCGGCACCAAGCGGAGAGATCAGTTCATACGGGCCAAGCCGCTCACCAGGGACGGGCATTGTACTTCATGGTACTTAAACCCGGGCACCCGGCAGTCCGGCGGTAGCTCGCTCGGAACCGGGCCGCGACCAGCAGGAGCGGTCTGCCCTCAGAACGCGCCTCGGCCCTGATCGTAGGGAGTCTCGATTCGGATCAGTCTCTCCGCTTGAAGCCACCATGCGCTGGCCATGGGAGAGGCCCCTCCCGCAAGTCGGGGCTCGGTCCGAATCGGGCGTTCGGCGAGCACCGAGGCTCCTTAGGGCAACAGCCGTTTGTACCACGGGCGGTTTTCGACGGCGGGCACCGCGGCGGGGGGCGCCTGGGTGGCGGTGGCGGGCTGATTGGCGGCAGGTGCGGCCACCTCCACAAAGGGCTTCTCTTCCAGCTTCACGACACGATAGCCCAGAAAGGCGAACGTGCGCGCGGTCTTTTGGCCATCCTTACGAGTGACCACGGTGAACTCCGACAGATAGTCCGGCTTGCGGCCCGGGCGGACGACATCCAGCGGAAAGAAGCCTTCCAGGTTCTTTTCGCGGTAGGCCTGTTCGTACCGGTGACGCCGGTGGTTGTACAGGAAAATGCGGAAGCCGTCGAACTGGAAGGGCTGCCCCTTCTGGCTCATCGTCGCCCACAGGTAATGGTTCTTGGGCGTGCCTTCATCATCGACGGTTCCCAACGGCCAGTAGGCCATGATCCGGTGCCCTTCCGAATACTGCGCTACTTCATCCGGGATGGCCATCACCAGCATCCCCGAGAGCGCCCAGCCGGACTTGCCTTTGTGCGGACCCGCCGTCAACCGGACCAGCGTCCAATCGTCCGTCTTGCCGGGGGTCACCTCTGTGCGCTCAGCCAAGCTGTCAGCTTGCGACAACTCTTCCCAATCGTCAGGCAGTTCAGGGGCGGGTGGCAGTGGTGGCGGCTCCACCTCTTTGTCCTTCCCCTTGCCTTTCTTTTTCTTGGCCGCCTTGGGCGCAGCTGGTTTCTCAACCAACAGTGGCGGCGGCTGATAGGGGACACGCGGCGCGTAGCGATACCCCAGCACGTCGACAATGCCTTTCTCGGGAATCTGGGTAAAGCTGGGCGAGCCGCGATTGGGCTCATTGTGGAGATTCAGCGCCTCATAGACAGTGGCCTGACCGATCGGAACAGCATCTTTGTTGGTTTCCGATAGCTGGCGCAACTGATCCAGCTGCTTGGCATTGAGAAGCTGGCGGCCATCAATCCAGCCGATCGCACCGGACGCCGTACGGACCCGGAAAAAGCGGCGGCGGCGGTCAATCAATTCCACCTTGTCGCCGTGTTGAACTTGCGCCACCTCGGGCGATCGCGGTGAAAGATCCTGGCGCAGCACCGCCGTCATGGGTCCGGCGAACGCTTCACCCAGAACACGGACCGGCTCGGGCTCCGGCTTGCTGGAGCAGGCCGTCAGTGTCAGGAGAACAACCGCAATCAACCAGCGGCGGTCAGACCGGTACACGGGCGTGGATAACCTCCAACGTGCCTTCAACCGTGGCCGGTTGATCGAGCTTCCAGACTTCGCCCGGCTGGACCGGATGGCCATCCACCGTGCCGGAGCCGTCCAGCACCACCAACCACCCAGCTGACGCGACACGGCTGCCGGTAAGCGGCCAGCGGTCCACTTCAAAATACGCGCTCGTGGCCAGACGTTCGCCAACCACGGTCTCGACGCCCGGATGCGTGGTGAGATCGGAGACAGCCAGGCCGGCGTCCAGATGAAGTTC
>JAPKYX010000014.1 GCA_026394075.1 Acidobacteriota bacterium | reverse complement strand
CGCGACATTCTGCCCATCGTCGAAGGCACCACCGTCAACACCCGCTACGGCTTTGTCCGGACCGACCACATCCTGTTCATCGCCGCCGGGGCGTTCCATGTCTCAAAGCCGAGCGACCTGATCCCGGAACTCCAAGGGCGCTTCCCCATCCGCGTCGAACTGCAAGCGCTGACCGAGAAGGACTTCATCCGCATTCTGAAAGAGCCCAAGAATGCGCTGATCAAGCAGTACATCGCGTTGCTCGAAACCGAAGGCATCAAGCTCAGCTTTACCGATGACGCGCTCGAAGAGCTGGCTCGGCTGGCGGCACGGGTGAACGAGACCGCGGAAAACATTGGCGCCCGCCGCCTGCACACGATTCTCGAAAAGGTGCTCGAAGAGATCTCCTTCGCCGGGCCGGACCTGAAAAAGAAGACCGTCAAAATTGACGGCGAGTATGTCCGCAAGCAACTGGCCGCCATCGTGCAGGATCAGGATTTGAGCCGCTACATCCTTTAGGCGAATGTCACCGCGCGCCCCATTCTGGTGGAAGCTCCAGCCCCATGCGTCAGCTTGGGGCTTGTCCCACTGTGCGCATGCCGTCCAAGCCCCAAGCTTACGCATGGGGCTAATCGGAACTGGCGTTCGCGCGGCGCTGACTATCGGGGTGGTTCTGCTCTCCGGTTGCGCCTACATCGGTGAGCCTCTGCCGCCCGCGCTGAAGATCCCACAAGCCATCGCCGACCTCCGCGCCGTCCAGCGAGGCTCGAACATAGTCGTCGATTTCACACCGCCCGCGTTGACCACCGATGGCCTGACCATCGCCACGCCGGGTCCGCTCGAAATCCTGATCAATGACACAACGCCCACCGAGAAGGTGATCCCCGTGGGCCCCTGGGTTGGCCAGCGGATCGCCCTGCGCGCCCGCACCAAGGGCACCAGCGGGCGGCTTTCGGACTGGTCCAACACCGTCACGCTGATCGTCGTCGCCCCGGTGGCGACGCCCACCGGATTTGAGGCTAAGCCCGTACCTACTGGCGTGGAGCTCAGCTGGACCGGCTCCGCCACGACCTACCGCATCTTCCGCGACCAACTGCTGCTGGCCACCGCGCGGCGCGCGCCCTACATCGATACCACCACCGAGTACGAGAAGAAGTACGAGTACGAGATTGTGGGCATCAGTGGCGCCGCCGAAAGTGAGCGTCCGGCGGCCGTCACCGTGACCCCCGTCGACGTCTTCCCGCCAGAGGTGCCCACTGGCCTCACCGCCCTCTCGGGCGTAGCGTCAATTGAACTTTCCTGGGACCGCAGCGCGGCCCTAGATTGGGCCGAGTATCGCGTCTTCCGCGATGGTCAGCTGCTGGCCAACTCCGTTTCCGGACCCAGCTATAGCGACAAGACTGTTGTTTCCGGCCGCGCCTACAAGTACGCGGTCTCCGCTGTCGACCGTAAGGGCAATGCAAGCCCTGTTTCTTCCATCATCGAGGTAACCCTACCATGACCCAATTCCGCAATGGCCGCTATGTAGGCGGCCCGTTTGACGGCCAACGCCCATCGAAACTGGTCTGCGTCGGCCGCAATTACAAGAAGCACGCCGAAGAGCTCGGCAACGAGGTTCCCGCGGAACCGCTGATCTTCCTGAAGCCGCCTTCGTCGCTGAACGACAACGGCGCGCCGATCGTCTACCCGGCGATCTCCACCAATGTGAACTACGAAGGAGAGATTGGCCTGGTTATCTCCAAGACCGCGCGCAACATCAAGGCCGCCGACGCGATGGATTACGTTTACGGCTATACCGTTGTCAATGATGTCACCGCGCGCGACCTGCAGCGCAAGGACGGCCAGTGGACCCGCGGCAAGGGTTTTGACACGTTCTGCTGCGTCGGATCTGAGATTGTGGAGCGCGCTCAGGTGGATGAAGCGGCGCTGGGCGTGAAGACGTTCGTCAACGGAGAGATGAAGCAGAATGGCTCCATCCGGGATTTGATCTTTCCGATCCCTGTTATTCTGGAGTTTGTCAGCCGGTTTATGACCCTGGAGCCGGGCGATTTAATCGCCACCGGCACTCCGGAGGGTGTTGGTCCGGTGAATCCGGGCGATGTGATTCGTATCGAGGTGGCCGGTGTCGGCACGCTCGAAAATACCGTTGTCAGCGAGGCCATATGAAAATTTTTCTCGATACTGCGAATCTGGACGAACTCCGCAAGGGCGCGGATTGGGGCATCGTGGATGGTGTCACCACCAATCCCAGCCTGATCGCCAAGGAAGGGCGGCCGATTGAAGAACAAATCGCCCGCATCTGCGACATCGTCGATGGCGACATCTCGGCCGAAGTAGTGGCCACCGATTACGAGCACATGGTCTCGGAAGGCTTGAAGCTGGCCAAGATCCACAAGAACATCGTCGTCAAACTGCCGCTGATCCGCGATGGCATCAAGGCTTGCAAGACGCTCTCTGGCGAAGGCATCCGCACCAACGTGACGCTCTGCTTTACCCCGGCTCAGGCGCTGCTGGCGGCCAAGGCCGGCGCTTACATCATCAGCCCGTTTGTCGGCCGCCTGGACGACATCGGCTTGAACGGCATGGATCTGATCCGCTCCATTGCCAAGATCTACTCCAACTACGGCTTCAAGACGCAGATTCTCTCGGCCAGCCTCCGCAGCACGCTTCACGTGGTCGAATCCGCCGAAGCCGGCGCCCACATCGGCACCATGCCGTTCAAAGTTGTCGACATGCTGTTCAACCATCCCTTGACCGACAAGGGTTTGGAGCAGTTCCTCAAAGACCACGCGAAGGCCTTCCAGTCTTCCGGTCAATAACCACCTAACCCACGAATACTTACTAGGAGCATTCCATGAAGAAGCTAATTGCCAGTCTCGTCCTCGCCGGTGCCCTGACGGCCACCGCGACCATTGCCGCTGAAAAGCCCAAGACCGTGATCCACGTGATCAACGTCCGCTTTAAGAAGGAAGCCTCCAAGGCCGACATCGACAAGGCCCTCAACGGCGCCGCGGAAATGGCCTACCCCGGCCTGAAGCGCGTCTGGCTGAAGGGTATCAAGAACCAGATCGCCGACTTCCCGAACATGATCGTGATGGAGTTCGAGAGCGAAGACTCCTTGAAGAAGTACGCCGGTTCGGACGCCCAGAAGAAGTGGTACGCCCTCTACGACAAGGTCCGCGACGAGAGCCGCACCAACGACAACACCAACTAGTTTCGGGCGCTGAAGGCGCTTGAGTGACCAAAGGACCAGTTCCTGCCCCGGTGGGGTGTGGACTGGTCCTTTTTCCGTTCCGGCGGCCAGTTTCTAGGGTCTCCGTGCTGAAGCCGTAGCCGATGCTATTCTCCACTCATATGTCCAATGTCCTTATCACCGGCTGCAGCATGGGGATCGGCTATGCCACGGCTCTTGAATTGGCCCGCGCTGGCCACCGTGTGTTCGCGACGATGCGGAATCCGGCCAAGGCACCGCAACTGGCGGAGATTGCGGCAGCTGAGAAGCTTCCTTTGGAAGTGCTGACACTGGACGTCGATTCAGACGATTCTGTCCGTGCTTGCTTCGCGGCGATTGCGGAGCCCATTGATGTGTTGGTCAACAACGCGGGGATCGAAGTCCATGGGTCAGTGGAAGAGCTGCCGATGGAGTCCGTCATCGCGGTCATGAATACCAACTACTTCGGAACCGTTCGCTGCATGCAGGCGGTTCTCCCGCAGATGCGCGCGCGCCGCGAGGGTTGCATCATCAACGTCAGCTCCATCTCGGGCCGCATTGCCCACTCACCAATGGGAGCCTATTGTGCCTCCAAGTTCGCCGTGGAGGCGATTAGTGAAGCGCTGGCGGGCGAAGTGAAGCCGTTCAACATTCGGGTGGCACTCGTGGAGCCAGGAATTCAGGACACGCGCATGGCCCGCAACATCGGCGATGCTCCTCCGTCCCTCTATCCTCAACCCGCCCGCTTCGGTCGCCTGTTCCAGGCATCGCTCGCCAACCCGGTGCCGCCCGAAGCTTCGGCCACGCTCATCCGCAGCATCATCGAGAGCGGGACATGGCAGCTACGCCACCTACCCGGCCCCAACGCCGCGCCCTTCGTTGGCTGGCGGGCATCGCTGAACGATGAGCAGTGGGTGGACTGGAACGCCCTCGATGACGACTCCTGGTACGCCGCCGTGGAGCGAGACTTCGGGATCAAGGCGCGGCCCTAACGCCGCCCGCCACCTCAACGGTCGAGTCTACGGCAAAGGCCACACTAGCGAAAGCACGCCCTAAAGGGACCGCTGCAGGCGACCTGATGCTTCAGAACAAGTCCGCGTGAGTTCCTGTCCGGACGAGATGGAGCTTGGTCGCCTCGGCGCGGTAGATGAGTAACCAATCTGGCTCGATGTGAGCGTCACGGAACCCTCGCCACTCTCCCCCCAGAGGATGGTCCTTATAGCGGGGCGGCAGCGGATCGCCCTCAAGGAGCAGTAGAATCAGCGCCTTCAGTTTCACCATATCCTTGCCGCGCTTCTGGGCCAGTTTAACGTCGCGCTTGAACTGCGCCCCTCGTACCGGGGTCAGCATGGCTTCAGATTCCCAGATCCTTGAACAGCGCCTCGGCTGACTTCAGCCGCTTCCCCTTGCCCTGACTCGACGCCCGCAGCGCCTTGGCGGTAGTGGCGTTGGGAACCTTCACATCGAAGGGCAACGCCTGCTCCGCCGCGACTCGGACGAGCAGCATGCGCACCGCGTCCGACACGGAGATGCCCATACCCGCCAGCGTTTCCGACGCCCGCAGCTTCGTCTGCTCATCAATTCGGACGTGGACCATGGTAGTCGCCATCGTGATACCTCTGAGATACATTGTATCTCAGGAAATGATTCGATGCCCACTCACGCCAGCAAGTCCGTCACCACTTTGCCCTTGCCGTCCCGCGTCACATAGACCGGGCGCTTCTCGGTGATGTGGGCCGTGTCCGCCGGGATGCCCATGGCGCGGTAGAGCGTTGCGTGTAGGTCTTCAATGCCGATCGGGTTTTTGATCGTCTTGCACGGACGCTCCGGCGCGGTTTCGCCGTAGAGATAGCCGCGCTTCATGCCGCCGCCGAATAACAGGACGCTGCCCGCGTCGGTGAAGTGGCGGTGCATGCCGTAGTGCTTGGTGCTGTTGATGATGTCGGGCACGTCCACCTGGTTCTTGACGAGATTGCCCGGCTTGCCTTCCATCATCATGTCGCGCCCGAACTCGCTGGCCAGCACGATCAGCGTGCGGTTCAGCAGGCCGCGTTCTTCGAGGTCGCGCACCAGTTGCGCGATCGGCCGGTCGATCTGCCGCTTCATCTCGACGACGCGCTCATGCCCGTTCTCGTGCGTGTCCCAGTGGCGGAAGGGGACGTACTCGGTTGTCACTTCGATAAACCGCGCGCCCGCCTCCGTCAGCCGCCGCGCGAGCAGACAGCCTTGGCCGAAGCGGCCCGTGTTGTAGCGGTCAAAGCTGGCCTTGGGTTCCAGCGACAGGTCAAAAGCCTTGGCCGAGGCCGAATCCAGCAGCCGGTGCGCCGACTCCACCGAACGCAGCAGCGATTCCTTCTGGAACCCGCCCGCCTGCTGCAATGGCGAGTTCTTCGTCAGCTGCCGCCACAGTTCGCGGCGGCTCGCAAAACGCTTGTCGCCCAGCTCCTTCAACGGCCTGACGCTCGACGCCGCGTCCTCCGGGTTCACAATCATGAACGGGCCATGTTCGGCGCCTAGGAAGCCCGCCGTGTGGAACGCCTTCACCGCTTGGCTCTCCGCGCCGATCTCCATGTCCTGCCCGACGTCAATAAACGCGGGCATCTCCGCATTGCGCGGCCCCAACGTCTTCGAGATCATCGCGCCAATGTGCGCCATCGCCACCGTCTGCGGCGGAGCGTAGCCGGTATGCCAGTGGTACTGATGCCGCGAATGCAGAATGAACCCCAGATCCGCCGCCTGATAGCTGCGGATCAGCGTGCCCCGGTCCATCACCTGCGCGATGTTCTCCAGGCCCTCAGTGAGCTTGATATTGTCGACCACAGTATCGATCGGCTTGAAGGTCGATAGCACCTGGTTCGACGGCGTGCCCGGCGCGTAGGGCGTGTAGCGCTTCGGGTCAAACGTCTCCGTCTGCGCCATGCCGCCGCCCATCCACAGCACGATCATCGTGTCCGCGGTGGGCGTCAGCTTCTGTTCTGAAGCCTGCAACGCGGGTCCGGAAGCCGCTGCCAGAGTGGAGAGAAAGGTTCGCCGGTCCATGGTGATCATTGCTCTATCTCCTCCTACGGAATCAACTGAAATTCGGGCGTCATCGACAAGGCCCACACCAGATCCGCCAACTCCTCCGGAGTCTCGGTCCGCAGCAGCCGCAGTTCACGCGGCAGCGGATCGCGCCCCATCGCATGCTGGAAGACCCGCCGCGCCAGCTGAGCCTTCGTCGTCTCCGCCAGCGGTGCCGGCCGCTGCTCCGCCACCGGGACCAGTTGCTGATAGTTCGGCTTTTCGGCGAAAACAAAAAACCGCACCGAAGGATTGATGTCACTGCGATGTACCGAAGGGTCCACCCGAACCGAGGCCTTGAAGCGATCAAGATTCTTGCCCGTCAGCTCCACCACCTTGGTTGAGACCGCACCCGTGTCGATCACCCCAAACGCGTCAGTAGTCCAGTTGGTTTTCACCATGTCCGTCGCGTACGAGCCTGCGTCCGCCACCACCAGATACAGTTGCTTCAAGCCCGCCACCGGCAGATCGATCGCCACCGGCTTGGTGTCACCGCGCATCACCAGCGAATCAAACAGTGGCTTCGGAGACGGCGGCAGTTGCCCCAGCATCCGCCGAGCCCCGCGATAGACCAGCTGGTAGAGATCCTTGCCATTCACCAGTTCCAGCGCCTGCAGCGTAGTCGCTTCCGTCGCCCGTTCCGTGATCACCTGATCCCGGAAGGGCCGCCCCAGCGCCCGGCTCAGCGGTGAAGACGCCAGCCGAGCTTCGCGCACGTAGCGTGCTTCGCGCGAATTATTCAACTGCAGCACCGGCCACTCGCCCGTGATCGCCGAGATGCTGTCGATAAACTGCTCCGCCGTCACCCGGCGAATGGAGGGGCCACGGAAGACCGTATCTGGCTGCGCGACCGAAGGCAGCTGATAAGCCTTCGAACTGATGATGGTCGAGATCAGCCACTGCAGATCGTAACCGTGCTCCACAAAATCGCTGGTCAGCCGGTCCAGAATCTCGGGTGACCAGGGCTCCTGGTCCATGTCGTCCACTGGCTCCACGATGCCGCGACCCAGCAGCTTGGCCCAGATCCGGTTCACCATCGTGCGCGGCGTGCGGCCGTTGCGCGGGTCAGTGAAGATGGCGGCGGCCGTCGCGCGGCGCTCGTTCAGCGTCTCGCCCGCGGGCCGGTCGAGTTGCGGATAGAGGAAGTGCGCGGTGGTGTGCTCACCCGTCGCTGCATCGCAGCGGACCAGCTCCAGCTTGGGGTCCGGCGAAAAGTAGGCCGCGAGGCCATAGGCCTGCTTCAGCTTCCACTTGCTGATAAAGCTGTCGTGGCAGGAGTTGCACTTCAGGTTGATCCCCAAAAATACCTGCGCCGTGTTCTGCGCCGCCTGGATCCATGGCATCTGTGACGCGTTGGCTTCGCCGCGCCAGTTGACGCCGCGGATGAAGCCTTCGGGGTCCGTCTTCTCGCGCGGGTTCAACAGAGTGCGCAGCATCCGGTCGAACGGCATGTTGTCGGAAAGCGCCTGCTTCAGCCACGGACTGATCGAAAGCCGGTCGCCGCCGTAGGTGCCAAAGCGGTCCTCATTGCGCAACAGGTCGTTCCAGTAGGAGAGCCAATGCTCGGACGTATTTTCGCGATGGGCGAGCAGTTGCCGCACCAGTCGGCCGCGCTTGTCGGCACCCTTGTCACTAGTGAATTCACGCAACTGCTCCGGCGAGGGCAGAAAGCCCCACAAGTCCAGATAGACGCGGCGCGCAAAAACAGTGTCGGCCACCGGGGCAGCCGTCACGCCATTCTTCTTGAGATACGCATCCAGCAGTTCTTCAAAGGTCGCCGTCGGCTTGGTCAGCTCCAGCGGCGCCACAAACCGCCGCTTGGCCGCGGTCGCCGTCGGAGCCGAGCGCGCCCCTTGGTCGATCCAAGCCCGCAGCACCGCCACTTCGCGCTCATTCAACGGCGCGCCGACCGGTGGCATCACCGGCTTGATCTCACCGCTCACCCGCCGCACCAGCAAGCTCTCGCCACCTTCGCCCGGCACCACAGCCGCCCCGCTGCGCCCACCATCCAGCACGCTCTGATAATCCCGCAGCGACAACCCGCCGGAACGCTTATCCCCACCATGGCAGGCAAAACACTTGGCCGCCAGCACCGGATGAACATCCCGCTGATAATCCACCTGCGCCCACGCCGCCGGAGCCACCGCCAGGGCCGCCAGGATCACCGAAGCAAAGCAACGCACCGCCAAAGCGAAAACACTCTTGGTCACGCTATAATTCTATAGTCAAGCCACGCGTGCGGTGAGGTGCGAGAGTGGTTGAATCGGGCGGTCTCGAAAACCGTTGAACCCTAACGGGTTCCGTGGGTTCGAATCCCACCCTCACCGCCAGAATAACTTCCATAGAGTCAATGCGTTAAAGCGCATTTGGCGAATTTCATCGACACTAGCGGGCAATCGGGCGCTGCGGACGGCCCAAGAATTGACTTTGAATTTCTAACAGCAGCTCCTCCCCGGAACTGGCCCTCTGATCCATCGGCTTGCACGACAACCGAGCGACCCAATGTTCGCCCTGCTGCTGGTCGACTCCCAGGATGAGCGCGTGCCGGAGCAATTGGACTACGCTGGACAATTGCGGCGAACGTTCTTACATTTTGGCCTTTCGGTACTGTCGCTCAGCGCGACGATCCGCAGCGCCAACGTGCCGGATGCGGGGGTATTCGACCGGATCGGGCTGCGCAGCGGCCTGTCACAGGCCTACGTGCGGTGCATCTTTCAGGACCGGCGCGGCTTTGTCTGGTTCGGCACGCAAGACGGGTTGAACCGTTATGACGGCTACACATTCCGGGTCTACCGGCATGCGGCGGACGATCCGCAATCGCTGCCCAACAATTCGATTGCGGCCATCACGGAGGACCACAGTGGCGTGCTGTGGGTAGCGACCACGGGTGGCGGCATCGCGGCGTTTAACCGGGCGACTGAGACCTTCACCCGCTTTCAGGCCGCGCCTCCGGACCCCCAACGGCTGAGCGATAACGCCGCGCAGGCACTGGTGGAGGACGGTCAAGGCACGCTATGGATCGGCACGCAGTTTGGGGGGCTCAACGCCTTCGATCCGGCGCGCGGCACGTTTCGCCAGTTCCGGCACGATGCACAAAACCCCGATAGTTTGGCGAGCGACGACATCGTCCGACTGCTGGCTGACCGCCGGGGAAATCTGTGGGTTGCGACGCGGAATCAAGGACTGGACCGCTGGGATGCTCGAACCGGCCGCTTCCAGCACTACGTCTCCCAACCGGGTAACCCAGCCAGCTTGCCCAGCAATCGCGTGGTCGCGCTCTATGAGGATCGCGCCGGATGGCTGTGGGCAGGCACGGGCCAGGGAGTTGGCTATCTGGAGCCTACCAGCGGCAGGTTTACGACCGTTCGTCTCCAGCCAACGGGACCAGGCAGCCTCCGAGAGCCGGAAGTTTCGGCGATTGTGGAGGACCGCGCGGGTGATCTCTGGTTTGGGTCTTCTGAGGGACTGGTCCGCCGCAGCTCCGGTGGCGTGTTGACCCATTACCGGCATGATTCCTCCGATGAACGGACTTTGAGCGGCCGGGTTGTCGCCAGCGCTCTGGAGGACCGGGCGGGTACGCTGTGGTTCGGCACCAACCGCGGCATCAGCCGGCTGAGTGCGGCAGGCCGCCGCTTTGTCACCTTCCGGTCGGGCAACGGGTCGGCACTGAGCGACAATTCGATCCACGCCATCTATGAAGACGAGGCCGGTGTGGCGTGGGTGGGCACGGGATTTGGGTTAAACCGCTTTGACCCGGAAATGGGCACCTTCCGCGTCTATCGTGGCCGGCCTGGGGGGCCATCGCCTTTGCCGGACGACAACATCTCCTCGATTGCTCGGGGACCGGTTCCGGGTCACCTCTGGGTGGGAACCGCACGGGGCATCAGTGACTTCAACCCCGCCACCGGGCAGGGCCGCAGCTATCGCAATGTGCCTTCCGATCCCCGGTCACTCAGCGATGACAACGTGGCTTTCGTTAGTCCCGACGCCGACGGGCGGCACGCCTGGATTGGCACCCGTAATGGGCTCAACCGCTGGGACGCTGCTTCCGGACAGTTCACCCGCTACCTGCATGACCCGGCGCAGCCCGATAGCTTAGCGGGCAACGAGGTGCGCGCCTTTGCCCGCGACCCCGATGGAACCTACTGGATCGGTACCCGGCATCACGGGTTGGAGCGCCTGGACTTGAAGACCGGCCGCTTCCAGCATTTTCCGCATGATGAGCGGAACCCCCAAAGCCTGAGCGCCGCAGCGGTCTACGCGCTATTGGTCGATCGCCAGAGTCGCGTTTGGGTGGGAACGACCGTGGGGCTGAACCTGCTGGACCGCGCCTCCGGAACATTCACCCGCTTCACCATGAAGGACGGGCTGCCGAACGACACGGTCTACGCGCTGCGGGAAGACGCGGCGGGGCAGATCTGGATGAGCACCAATTCCGGCCTGGCGCGCCTCGATCCGGATCGGCGGCAGTTCCGGGTCTACAACATCAGCCATGGCTTGCAGGACAACGAGTTCAACGGTGGCGCGGACTACTACGCCCCCGCTACGCACCACATGTACTTCGGCGGCGTCAGCGGCTACAACCGGTTTCGCCCGGAGGCGGTGGAAGACAGTACCTTCTCGCCGCCACTGGTGGTGACCTCGTTCCAGGCCAGCGGACGGCAGCTGAGCAGCGCCATTGAGCGAGGAGAAGGTGAGCTTTCGTGGAAAGATTCCATGTTCACGGTGGAGTATGCGGCGCTGGATTATTCGGCACCGGAGCTCAACCGGTATGCCTACAAGCTGGAGAACTTCGATCAGGACTGGCACTATTCATCGGGCCGGACGGCGGTGTACACCAATCTCGACAGCGGCCAGTATCTGTTCCGGGTCCGCGGCACCAACAGTGACGGCGTGTGGAGCAAGCAGGAAGCCACGCTAAAGATCACCATCGTGCCGCCGCCCTGGAAGCGTTGGTGGTTCCAGAGTTTGGCGGGGTTGCTGGTGACCGGGGCCGTCGCGTGGGCCTACCGGATGAGGGTCCAGCAATTCCGGACGGCGCGGGCCGCCCAGGAACAGTTCTCCGCACTGCTGATCGCCTCCCAGGAAGCCGAGCGGAAACGGATCGCCGCTGAACTGCACGATAGTATCGGGCAGAACCTCAGCGTGATCCGCAACCAAGCACTGCTAGCCATGACGCAAACCCAACAGGCCCAGCCAGCGCTGGCCGAGATTTCGCAGGTGGCCGGGGAAGCCATTGATGAGGTCCGCAATCTGGCCCGCAACCTGCGGCCGCAACAACTGGAACGATTGGGATTGACGAGCGCCCTCAGCTCGCTGGTGCAACGTGCGGAGGCCGCTTCTGAAATCGCTTTCACCACCGATATCGACAACATCGATGGGCGGCTCAGCCCGGACAATGAGATCCACCTTTACCGGGTGGTCCAGGAGACGCTGAACAACATCTTGCGGCACTCCCAGGCCACCGAAGCGCGGTTGGTGCTGAAGGAGACGGCCGCCGGCTTCATGCTGCGAATGGAGGACAATGGCTGCGGAATCGCGTCTGCCTTGGACCGGTCGCACCAGGGCTTCGGCCTCACCAGCATCCGTGAACGAGCCCGTATTTTGGGAGCCCGGCACCGGCTGGAATCCGCCCCCGGCCGCGGCACCATCACCACTTTAGACATCGACCTGCCCCATGCCTCGCATTCGCGTTCTCATAGCTGACGATCATCCTGTCTTCCGCCGGGGCCTGCGCCAAGTGCTGGAAAGCGACTCCGAGTTGGAGGTGGTGGGCGAGGCCGACGATGGCCAAGTGGCGCTCACCCTACTGCGGCAAGTGAAGCCCGCGGTGGCCGTGCTCGATCTCGACATGCCGCGCCTGGATGGCCTGGAAGTGATCCGGCTACTGCGCACGGAACTGCCGGAGATCGCCGTGGTGATCCTCACCTTCCACAAGGATGAGGAGCTCTTCAATGCGGCCATGGCCCTAAACGTCTATGGCTACATCTTGAAGGACAGTGCGGTAACCGATATCGCGGCCAGCGTCCATGCGGCCTCGGCTCGGCAGTACTTCATCAGCCCGGCCATCTCAACCTATCTGGTCAACCGCAACCGCCGTGAAGCCGCCCTGGCCGCGGCACAACCGGGCGTGGCGGCCCTAACCACCCATGAACGCCGGCTGCTGCAACTGATCGGCGCTTACCAGACCAACAAAGAGATCGCCGCCACACTCAACATCAGCCCGCGAACGGTGGAGAATCACCGGGCCAATATCTGCCAGAAGCTAGGCCTCAGTGGAGCTCACGCGTTGCTGCGCTTTGCGCTGGAACACAAGGCCGAACTCGAGTAGTCACACCTCACCGGCCACCCTGCGCCGCCCCCCCTTCAAGTCATCGGGATAAGTAGTTCTACTCAGCAGATTGCGGAGTGGTCGCTATTCCAGTTCTGACACCGTCCCGGCATACTACGGTTTCTGGTGTGCACAAGCATCTTACTGGCGGACGACCATGCGCGCTTTCTCAACGCGATGGAGCAACTGTTGGCCAGCGAGCCGGGACTGCAGGTGGTGGGCGTCGGAGGAGATGGCGGCACGGCGTGGCGGTTGATCGAGCAGCTACGGCCCGATGTGGCCGTGCTGGATATCGAGATGCCGGAAGCGGACGGAATTGCCATCGCCCGCCGCTTGCAGCAATACACTTCCCCGACAAAGGTAGTGTTGCTCACCATCCACCGTGATCCAGCCCTGATGCAGGCGGCCTGGGCGGCCGGGGCCTGGGGCTACCTGCTCAAGGAGAACGCCGCAGCCGAACTACCAGGGGCAATCCGCTCCGTGTCGGACGGCGTGCGGTTTACGGGTAAGGCGTGTGGGGAGTTCGGAGGCACTTGAAACTCAGGGCTCCGGCGACGTGGGCGGCTAATTGCGCACCAGGGACAAACAACATAAGCAAGGCGAATCTAGGAGGAATCCATGTTTGATCGAACCAGTTATCTCATTCGTTACCGCATCGGACGATGCGGGCAAGCCAGCGCCGGCGTCGCGCTGAAGCTTCTGCTGCTAGTGCTACTAGCGGGATGTGCCCCACTGCTGGCCGATACCATCACCATCCCTGATTGCGGCGGCAAGGATCAGCGCGCCTGCACCATGACGGACAACGAGTTCTGGAACGGTGGCAATGGCTTTTGCGATACCGGCTTGAAGCCATCCAACGGGTATTTCAAGGCCATCTTCGCCGCGGGCGGTACCTGTGTGAACTCCACACGCGACACCGTGGGCGAGGATAAATCCTGGGCGGCCTGGGCACTAAGCCAGCAGCGCAACGGGATACAGAAACACCTGCCGATCAACTTCGTCACCACTCTCGGAACTCATGGCTCGCATAGTAACTATCAGGACGGCAATCGCAACCTCCTTAACTTAAACCAGTACTATTCCATGACTGACCAGTTGAATCAAGGAGCCCGACTGATCCGCATCGATCCGCAGTACTACTTTGGCCAAGTCCGGGCGGCCCACTGCAGTAGCCACACGCAGTGCGAGAGTTTGGGCGTTGCGCAGGCGATTGGGGCCGCGCTGGCGCTGGCGCCTTTTGTGGCTCCCATCAATTTGTTGATCCCTTATCCGATTCCCGCAATCCTCAATACCGCCCTGATCGCCGCAGCGCCTGTGGCGACTTACTCGAAGGTGACCAACCGTCTGTGGGCGTGGTCGATCCAGGAGATCAACGATTGGTTGGTGGCCCATCCCAACGAAGTAATCATCCTGACCATGAGTGACGGTGGCCCGCCCGGCTACAATTTTCCCTCTGGCGCAAGGGACAACTCGCCCGATCGCTATATCAATGTTCCTCTTTCTACATACTTCGGATCAAAGATTTTCACTCCGGCGGATCTTGCGGCGCGCCCCGCCACTGATGGGGCCAGATACTATCCATCGCTCAAGGAGCTCATCGCCGCCGGCAAGCAAATCATCATCATGAACGGCCGTAACAATCCCGGTGACCCCGAAGAAGGCAACTTTGACGCAGCGCGTTCCTACTGTATTGCTGGTGGAGATAGGCTGCCGGGCTGCCCTTACCTATTCACGGGCAAAGCGGAATCCTCGCAACCAATAAACTTCGGCGTACGCAATAGCCAGTTCGACAACTGCACCATTGGCGCGTCGGGCTATCGGTCATATCAGAGGGACGGGAAATGGGTGAATATGGGCGAGGGGCGCACTTTGGTGGATATCCCCGGCGATGAGCTGAATGAAGCAGATGTCCGCAAAGCGACGGGATGCGGGATCTCGCTGATCGCCCTCGATTATTTCCTGCACTTGGGCAGCGCGCCAGCTTCTTTCCGGCGTTCCGGCGCAGACCTCCGGCGGGAGGCGACCATCTGGTCGTATGCGGAGGGTGATTTCGGAAACATCGGCCCCGCCGTCATGAATGTGTCCACCGGCCGCTGGACCTCATATGCGCCTGCCAGCTCACTTCCGGCAGCTTGCCAGGTGACCAACGGCAATCTGAAGAAGTGGGATACCCACACGTGGCGGTTCACGGCCTCCACCAGCTTCTTCCGCGTGGCCTGCCCATCGGGCACGACGTTCGCCCATCCGGAGCACCCGGCGGACAATGTCGCACTGCAGCAGGCGGCCGCGCAGGCCAACCTGACCCAGGTGTGGCTAAACTACAGCGCCGTCTCCTTTCCGCCAGTGGGTGTCACACCCACACTCCTGAACACCTACATGGACCGCACGGGTGCCGCGCCGGAGCCGGGTCGCTTTATGGTGGATGGCTTCCCGCAGTACTCTTTCCGAGCAAATCTCTCGCCCAATACTTCCAACCTGGTTAGCCTCGATCCGGTATTCAACACGGCAACATCCCTCGAGGCGGCGGCCGTGCCGATCGCGCTGCCCTACAACCCGGCCAATGCTCAGACCCTGCCCGCCGGAGCCTACACCACGACCTTGAATGTGGTTCCCTCACCCGCCGCGACGTCGGCCGCGGGGTTCCTGGTGACCCACGTGATGGAACCGACGCGCACAGCGCTGTCCGTAGATCCGGCCGCTCGGGGAGCCTATGATCCGGACACTCCAGTGCTGTTCCGGGCTCGGGTCGCGGCCGCCTGCGGGCGAAAGCCGAACGACCCCATCAGCGGCGGCTCGATCGGAATCACGGGTGGCGTGACATTCTCCGATACCTATACACCGCTGGGCGCGTCGTCTTCCGTCACCCGAACGTTAGGCCGTATCCCCATCAACAACTTTCAAGACAATCTGGCCGCCAACAGCAACGGGATGCTGACGGCAGTGAGCTGTCCGGGTGACGACCTGGCTTGCGCCTCCACCAAGCTGGAGCCCGGCCAGCACATCATCAGCGCCACTTACGGCCGGGATTCCACCTATGGGTCCAGTAGCAGCGACAGTGTTACGGTCACGGTTCCGGGCATCGTCTCGCCCGCCCGGCTGGAATTTGTCTTCCCGGCCAATAACACGTCGCCCCAATCGCAGACCCTCACCGCAACGCAGATCCCGGGCGCAATCACCACTTCAGCGCCCTCTGTGGTCAGTGTGGCGCGAGTGGGCACCAGCAACCAGTACAACGTCACGGTGGCGCCGGGCAGCCGAGTGCCCGGAACGCATGAGGAGACGGTAACAATGGGCACAGCCACCATCGGGGTGGTGATGAAGATATACGGTAGCCTGGCGGTGGACGCGCGCCCCCTTTCGTTTGCCAGCACGAATCAAGCCGTGCCCACCAAGCAGCAGGTACTGGTGAACTACGAAGGGGGTCCGATTACGGCCACGCCGGACACCGGTTGGATTACGGCCTCGCTCACGCCGGCCTCGAATACTACCAGACAGCTAGTCGGCTTGATGGTGGACATCGGTGTGGATCCGCACGGGCTGGCCGCCGGCGTCTACAACGGCTCCGTCAAGATCGCCTCTCCCGGCCAGACCCCGGTGGTGGTGCCCGTCACGCTGAACCTGACCTTTAGCAACGTACAACCGATACTAGTCACCAGCACGCCGCCCGGGCTGTCCATTCAGGTGGACGGAGTGAACTACAAGACGCCCCAAACCTTTCTGTGGACGCCGGAGTCATTCCGGCACGGTAATTCACACGTCGCCCGTGTGGTGGAAACCGCACAGGTGCTGACCCCAGGGACACGGGCCGTTTTCAGGGAGTGGCCCGGCTTTTCCGAAAAAACGTTTCGGACGATCCGGAGCCAGGATGCCGTGGTGCAAGCCGCCTTTGATGTCGAGTACGAACTGGCCAGCCAGGTCAGCCCCGCCTGCACTGGCACGGTAAACCCGCCACGCCAATGGATCAAGTCCGGTACGTCAGTCAACGTAGTGGCCACGGCCTCCACCGGCAACACCTTTCAAAGCTTCCAGGGCGACATCACGTCGACGTCCAAGTCCCAGACCTTCACGATGACGTCGCCCAAGAGCATCCTGGCCAAGTTCGCCTGTGCCAGTGCCGACTGCGTGGGCAACTTCCCGCCGGTCTCGGTGGCGACGCTAGGCGGTAATCCGTTCCTCGACTTCTGGAGCGCGTCCGACGTGACCGTTTCGCTATCGGCGGTGGCCGGACGCCCCAATGGCACCGTGCAGGAGATCCGCTACTCCACCTCCGGCGCGGTGGTGACCCCGCTCACCACCATCGCCGGCAGCCGGGTCAACGTCCCGATCCGCCAGGAAGGGATCACCACCATCACGTTCTATGCCGTTGACCGCTCCGGCGATGCGGAGGTCCCGCGTAGCGTGGTGGTGAAGATCGACAAGACGCCACCCACGGCCACCTTCCGCGTAACGCCGACGCCCACTCTTGCGGGCTGGAACAACACCAATGTGGTCGCGGTGCTCGAATGTGCCGACTCGCTATCCGGCGTCAACGCTGCTACTCAGAACTTTGGCGTCTCCGCCTCCGGCACCACGACACTGACCCGTGAATGTGTGGACCGGGCGGGCAACCGCAGGTCGGCCACCGTGAAGGTCTACATTGACCGGACGCCGCCCGTACTAACGCTGGCCCTTGATCCAGCACCGAACGCGGCGGGCTGGAATAGATCCGATGTGAATGTGGTCTCTACCTGCACGGACGCCACCGGGGGCGCGGGTGTCCCCACCACCCCGGCTCCCGTCCGGTTCACCACCGAGGGCACGTTCAATGTCAGCCGGACGTGCACTGATGCCGCGGGCAATGTGGCGACAGCGGTGGCCACGGTGAGATTGGACAAGACCCCACCCACCATCGCTGGCCTGCCGCCAACCGGGTGCACCATCGCCCCGCCGGACGGGCGGCTGGTCTCTTACGGCCCCATCCAAGCGGTGGACGAACGATCGGGGATCGGTGCCCTCCAGCTGGGTGCCACCAGCCCATCGACACTGGCTGCCGGCGACGTAGTGGTGACCACACTCACGCCCAGTTCCAGCAGCCTCAGCCTTCGGGCCACCTCAGGCAGCACAGCGCGGATCTACAACCTCGCAGCTCAAGCCACCGACGCCGCGGGGAACATCCGGACGGCATCGGCCGCTTGCACCGTGGCCCCCGTAACAGGCGGCACCCCGCCACCGCCACTGCCGCCGGGGCCGCCGGCACCACCGCCTCCGACCGTCCTGCCGGGTGATGCGAACAGGGACGGCGTGGTGGATTGCAAGGACCTCGCGCTGGTGCGGCTGGCCATCGGCAAGAAGCCCGGCGATCTAGGTTTCGATGTGCGCGCCGATGTCAACAGTGACGGCCTGATTGATCTGCGAGACTTCCAGTTCGTTGCCCAGCGCCTACCGGCAGGAAGCACCTGCCCGTAACGTCCGCATCAATAGCTGAAGGGAACAGTATGCCAAACCTGCACTACAACATCCTGGCGATTGCTCTAGGGGCCCTGACGGTGGCCCCTTCTCCGGCGGCGATGCTCGTCTTTGAACCGGCCGCCACCCAACTGGCCGCGGGAGCGTCGACCAACATCCACATCAACGTGATCGATGCCGTCGATCTCTATGCATTCCAGTTCGGAGTGACTTTTGATCCGCTGATCTTGTCGATCGATAGCGTAACCGCCGGAGGCTTCCTCGCTGGAGGCTTGGTGTTTCCTGGAGCCATCGATCCCGTGTCCGGTGCCGTCCAGTTGACGTTCGGGACTCTGCTTGGAGCACCGCCGGGCGTCAGCGGCACTGGGACGCTGGCGATCCTAAGGGTGACGGGGCGCCAACTGGGCCATACGACCGTGACGCTAACTGACATCCTCCTGCTCGATTCGAGTGCCCAGGAGATTCCCGTTTCGTTCGATCCGGTGGCGATCACGGTAGTGCCGGAACCTGGAACCGCTCTGCTGCTGGCTCTGGCGCTGGCGGGAGTGGCGCGAGGGCGATCTATCCGCGCTACTTGAAATTTGCCGTACATGAAGTTCCAGCAGGAAATCGGGACGAGATGGAAGAGCTGGCAGAAGGTCTCCGATACGTCGGGGAGTTGAAGATTCGTTGATCGTCGTTTCCGACAGTTCGCCGATCCTCAAGTTGGCAGCGATCGGATACGGGCCCCTGCTGCAGGAACTACTCGGCGCACTGGTCCTGTAGCACCCTCACCGCCATCTTCCACCAGCACCACTGGCTGCGTCCTCTCTCAGGCGGCGATGTTCAACGGTCGCGCCCGCTTGATTCGCTCACTTTCGCGGGGTGAGTGCATTGCTTCCCAAAGGTCGGTACGACGCTGGACGTTCAGCCAGAATTCCGGGCTGTTGCCGAATACCCGGGCGAGGATAAGCGCCGTCGCGGCGGTCACGCTGCGGCGTTCATTGCACAACTCATTGACGTGCTTGCGCTGCACGCCCATCGCTTCCGCCAACGCTGCCTGCGTCAGGCCCATCGGCTCCATGAACTCGAGGGTTAGAATCTCGCCGACGCCAGCCGGCTTGCGTTTGGTCATCAACATCGCACACCTCACCGATAACTATGGTCGTCCAGATAGACACCGGTCGCCTCACCCCGGCTGCCCTCCCATCGGAAGACGAGCCGCCACCGCTTGTTGACGCGGATTGAATACAGGCCCGCCAGATTGCCGCGCAGTTTCTCGAAATGATTGCTGGGCGGTACCCGCAAGTCCTGGTCAGTGGTTGCGTCGTCAATCATCTGAAGCTTCCGAAATAGACTGTCTTCGAGACCAGACGGGATTCTCTTCGATCGGATATCCTCGACGAAGAAATCGTGCAGCCATTCATCCCGAAAGCTGAGTAGCATTTCGCGGCACCATCATGTTCCACTGTACCACCCCTTGGGACACTTGCTATCGTTCAATACGCCCACCCCTCCATCAACAACCCGATCTGCGTCCGATCTCGCGTCAGCCCGAGCGCCAGCATCAGCCGCAGCCGGGCTTTGGCGCCGGAGAGGGTGCCGGCGAAGAGGATGCCGCGCTGGCGGAGGTCGCGGCCGGAGCCTTCGTAGCCGTAGGTATCCAGAATCCGGCCCTGCACGCAGCGTGAAGCCAGCACCACCGGCAACCCGGCGTCGAGTGCGCGCTGAATTCCGGGAATCATCGGCGGCGGCACGTTGCCCCGGCCCATACCGTTGATCACCAGGCCTTGCGCGCCGGTGGCCAGGGCATGATCGATAAAGCGGCTGTCAGCCCCGGCGAAGGCTTCGATCAGGTCGACACGGTACTCGCAGGCGGGGGTGTTGATGGGGTCCCGCAGCAGGGAGCGGCGGCCGAACAGCACGCGGTCTTCATCGACAATGCCCAACGCGCCAAACACCGGACTGACGAAGGTTTCGACGGCCTGGGTATCGCTCTTGGTCACCTCCGCGGCGGCGTGGATGGTTTCGTTCAACACCACCATCACGCCTTGATCGCGGGAAGCCGGGTCCATGGCGACGCGGACGGCGGCGCGGAGGTTGGCCGGGCCGTCGTAGCTTAGTTCGCTCGCATTGCGCATGGCCCCCACCAGCACGACGGGCTTGGGCGAATGGTGGCGCAGGTCGAGAAAGTAGGCCGTCTCTTCCAGCGTGTCCGTGCCGTGCGTGATCACCGCCCCGGCAATCTCTTCGCGCTGCAGCTCCCGCTCCAGGATCTCCGAGATCTCCCACATGCGCTCCGGCGTAATGTGCGGGCCGGGGAAGCAGCCGTAATCGACCACCACGGGCGTGCAGACTCGGGCCATCTCCGGATCAAACGAGAGAATCTCCTCCCCGGCCAGCGCTGGAACCGCGGCGCCTGATGCCGGATCGGTCCTCATGGCGATGGTGCCGCCGGTGAATAGGAACAGGACAGGCGTGGGCATGCTCACCATGATGCGGCATGGCGGGCGGTGTTGCGAACCGAGCCGTGACCAGCAGGAGCGGGCCATTCCAGCGACGCGACGCTGCCGAAAAGTCCAGGCGGAACGCAGCCAACGCTACTACGCTGCCGCCGCTCAAGAAAGCCAGCTGGGCTTTAGGAGCATGGTGGCGTGGGTGGGAGAGCCCGCTCCTGCTGGTCGCGGCTCAGAGTGGGCAGCTGGTGTGGGTGGAATCACCTGCTGTCTTTTGGGGAGTTGTCTTGGCCTACCACTCTGATCGCTGACGCCAGTGCGTTGGCCTGGATTTGCGGCCGGAGCTACTTCCAGAGTTCGTCCAGCGGTTGGTAGAGGCCGTCGTGGGCGTAGGGGACGTATTCGAAGCCGCGGTTGAAGGGGTCGTCGTAGCGGATCGAGGTCCAGTTGATACCCATGGCCGAATAGATGGTGGCCTCAATATCTTCCGGCTTGACGTCGCGTTTGGCGGACCAGCCGGGGTCGGTGGTGCTGGAACCCTGGGCGTCGGTGGCGCCAATGGCGCGGCCGCCCTTGATGCCGGCTCCGCCTAGGAAGCAGAACTGTTGCAGGTAGTGGTCCCGGCCGCCAGCGGCAGACAGACGGCCCACCGTGCGGCCAAATTCCCCAGCCATCACGATCAGCGTCGAATCATACAACCCGGCCGCCTTTAAGTCCTTGATCAACTGCGCCAGACCGTCGTCTAGCTGTTTGGCCCGGGCGGGGAGGCGGTTGGCGTCATAGATGCCCGTGTGGTCATCCCAGCCCCCAAAACGGATCTGGATGAAACGGGTCCCGGCGTTGGCCTTGAGCGCTTTCTGCGCCACTAGGCAGGCGTCGCCGAACCCGGAGGTGCCGTACGGCGCGCGATCCGCGGCGGTGAACCGGAACGTGGCGTCCACCGTCGGGTTGTAAGTCAGGCCACGGGCGGCATCGTAGAAGTCGGCGTAGTCATCAACGGGTTTGCCCAGCGGCGAATCCTGGCGCATGGCGGCGTCCATCTGCAGCAGCATGTCGTAGCGGCTCTTGAAGCGGGTCTCGCCATCGACGTTGGTGGTGTTGCGCACTCCCGCCGTGCTGGGCGTCACCTTGAATGGGCCATAGGAGCCGGGCAGATAGCCGGACCCGGAGGGACTGGACGCATTGAGCGCCAGGAAAGTGGGGAACACCTGGCCGGCAGTGCGCTCCGCCTGCTTCTCAATCGACACAATCGACCCGATGCTGGGCGCAATATCGCCCAACGCGGACGTGGGGTTGCGGCCAATCTGCGTCCAGGTCTGCGCTAACCCATGGACCAGTGCCCAGGAACGCATGGAACGCACAATGGCATAGTCCGGCAGCGCCTCGGTCAGCTTCGGCAGAATGCCCGTCGGCATCAGGACGCCCTTCACCGTCTCCGGCTTGAACGAAGCGGGCGTCACGCCCGGGATCACTTTCAGGTCGAAAAGATCGACGTGGCTGGGCGCGCCCTCCAGCAGAATGAAGATCACATTCTTGGCGCGGTTGATGGTGGTGACGTCCAGTTTGTCGATCCGGACGCCCGTTTGCGCGTGTGCCGCCGGTGTCGACAAACCAGCCGCCATCGCGCCGCCCGCCAGCTGCAGCCACTGGCGGCGCGACAGATCGCGGCGCTGGATCCAGTTGCGGCCGGTCACCTGATAGCGGCGGATAAATTTGTTGAATTGGTCTTGTGCGCTCATCGCCAGTCTCCGGGTAAACCTGTCCGATTGTTCGTGGACGCTTAGTAGTTAAAGACAAAGTCGAGCCGGTTGTAGAGGCTCCACAGTAAGTCTTCGCCGTTGCGGGTGCGGCCGGCCAGGCCGTTGGCGACCAGCCGCTCTGTGCCTGCCGTGCGTTCGGTGGCCGAGGGCGTGCGGGACAGAACCGACTGGTAGAGATAGTCCACCGCTTGACCGTTGTCCCCCAAGCTCAGCGCCTTGGCCAGCAGGCTTTGCGTAGTCGTTGCCCGGATGCGGGTCATCACAAAGTTGTCGTTCATCAGGCCCAGCGCCTGCTGCAAACTGCCTTCAGCGGAGCGTGGAATGTCGTCCCGATTGCCCCGGAAGAAGCTATCAAGGAATTGCGACATGGCACTGCCTGTGCCATCCGGCAGGCCCGCCGGTTCCGGGAACTGCATCGCCCAATTGACGGTGCGCGTTTCGCGCGTCAGCAGATCGTCGCCCGTGAACTGGGGGATCCGGTAGGTGGGTAGCATCCCACTGGAAGCGGCGATCGAATCGTGAACTTCCTCGGCCCACAGCCGCCGAACCAGCTTGCGGGCGAACAGTGGCTCCCAGGAAGGGTTCCAGGGCCCGTCGTAGCGGGCCGACAGCTGGTAGGCGTCGGAGTTGACGATCTGGCGGATCAGCGAATGGAGTCGGAAGCCGCTGGCGGTGAAGTCCGCCGCCAGTTCCTTCAGCAGGCGGGCGTTCGAGGGCTGCAAGGTCCAAGGCGCCGGGGGAGGATTGTCTGGGTCCAGGCGGTCTGGGTCCAGTTGGTCCACCGGATCCACCAGGCCACGACCAAAGAACTCCGCCCAAAAGTAGTTCACCGTGGCGGTGGCGAACAGCGGATCAGCGGTCAACTGCCGTGCCAGCGCGACGCGATAGGTCTCGCCCGGAGCACTCCTGCCTTCGGCAAAAATGTAGCGCGGCGGCACCGACCGCTGACCGCCCGCACCCGGTTGGCGCGCCGGACGGTTTCCGGTTGTGGTGTTGAGCTGATAGTCCGTGCGGCCGCTATCGGCCAGGCCGTAGTAACCCAGGGCCATCGAGGGTCCCCGGGTTGTGTTGAGCCGCGAGAAGTGGGAGGCGAACTCCCAGGCCTCGTAGCGCCGCGTGTTCCTGCCCCACAGACTCAACGTATCCAGATGTCCCCGGCCATCGTGGCAGAGTACGCAGTTGATGTGGCCGACTCCGAGAAATGTCTCGGCCGCCGCCACCGCCATCGCGTCGTAGATGTCCTGCGCCGGTCCGCCGGTGACACGGTAGCCCACCAGCCAGTTCAGCTCACCCTCGGTCCAGCTGTTCGTGCCGTCGGCGGTGATCAGTTCGCGGGCCAGCTGGTCGTAGGGCTTGTTGCGCTCCAGCGAAGTGCGGATCCAGGTGTAGAACGCGTCGCGGCCCTGCTCCATGCGGGTGATGTTCAGGTTTCTCGCATTGTTCTTCAGCCGGTCCCCCAGGTACATCGTCCATTTGTCGACAAACTGGGATGAACTCAGCAGCTCCTCCACCAGACGGGCGCGCTTGTCGGGGGTCTGGTCCGCGAGAAACGCCAGCAGCCGGTCGCGCGTCGGAATGCGGCCGGTCAGGTCCAGCGTGACGCGGCGGATAAACTCCAGGTCGGTGGACTTGGCCGCTGGCTTGACGCCTTGCCGCTCCAGTTCTCCGAAGATGTTGCGGTCGATGGTGGCTGTGTAGCTGGAGGCCGCCGGTTGCACTGCCGTCACCGTTGAGGAGGCCGTGAGTGAGGGTGCGGCTCCCCCGAAGCTGAGCACGCGCGACAACCGGTCCGTATTCCGCGACCGCCAGAACCGGTCGCGCCGCTCGTGGGTCAGCGCCTGATCAGGGTTGAAGAACGAACAGTCCCCCGGGTTCGCCGCGGCTTCGCGTGGGGGTTCATTGCTGGAATCATCCGGCGGAATCACCGGTGCCAGGGGTGGGGCGGGATCCTGGGCTGACAACAGTGCCGCTCCCAGCGCCGCTCCAATGACAAAACAAACCAGTCTCCGATAGTCCCGCATGTGCCATCCCCGCTTTTCTTGACGAAAGCTGCTTGATACAAACAGTCTAGCGGTGGAAACCCCGGCCCGGACCTCAAAGTTGTCGCCCTAGGGCAATTTAGTGCCGCCCTAGCGGGTATTGGCGTAGGCGGCAAAGGCGGCCGCCGCGTCGTAGCCATGGATCGCCAGCCGGTAACGGAAACGGATGGATTTGCCAGTCTCCAGCGTCAAGCTGCCGTCCTTCGTCTTGTCATTCAGAAAATCGTGCGTACCAAAGATATTGGCCGCAAACAGGCCGTAGTCCCGGGCGTGCCACGTGGTGGGGTGGCGGGGATTGCCCGGGTGATCGAAGATCGTGACGCCCACCGGCTCGCCTTCCAGCTCGCCTGAATAGTCCACCCACGGGGCTGCCTTGCCCCAGACGTTCTTCATCCCGACGCCGCCAGTGGAGCTGCGGAGCTTGGCCGTGCCCTTCTTCTCCGTCAGTTCGTCGCGCAATCGGAGAGCGAACGTGCCTTCCTTGGTGTCGCCAAACTTCACCGGCGCCAGCGCCGTCAGCGTGAAATCAAAGTCGATCACTTGCCCCGCCGCAAACTTCATGGTCCGGGTTTCGCGCAGCAGCTTGGCGCCCTGGCCGTCCACCCACTCAAAGGTGGCCAGGATCGTGTCGCCCTTCACCCGCACCGGCCCGGCCAAAATCACCTTGCCGATCCCTTTGCCGACGCCCTTCTGGGTAGGCTCATTGGCCCAAAAATCCCAGCCGTTCACGTCGCCATGGGTAAACCAGAGGCCCCGGTGATGCTCATGGTCGCGGGTCTCGCCCGCGACGTCCGCCATCGGGAAGTTTCGGGTGATCACTTTGCCCGAAGCCGTCCGCAAGGGGTGCAGGTAGGGCTTGTTCGCGCCTGCTGCATAGAAGCTGGTGAAGGGCTGGCCGCCCAGCGAGACGTGGGCGGTGGTGCCCTCCAGCTTGATCGCCACTTGGCCCACCATGGCGGCCGCACTCAGCAGGGAAACAACCAAAGCCCGACATGAAATCGAGGAAAACATGGTGTCTATCATACGCCCGATGTCGGGTTGAGGGCTAGCGAGCCCGGAAACCGGCGGCGAGTGACGGGTGGAGCAGGAAAATATTCGCCTTAGGTTCAGGGCGTTAGCCGCGAAACCCGCTTTCGGTGATGATGCGTGATGGAAATTACTTGACAGTGAGACGCGCATATTTTATATTCAAGAAGGAATAAGGATTCCAACAAGAACCAAATGAATTTGAACGTAGGAGGTTTTCCCACCATGACTCTCATGAATTACACCCCCGCTGCTGACCTGGACCAGTTCACCGGCACCATCTTCGCGGACACCATGAACCGCCTGTTTGCCGATACCAATCGGCCCTGGTCCCCGCCTGTCGATATCCTCGAGAACGAGAATGATGTCGTGTTGAAGGCCGACCTTCCCGACGTCAAACTGGCTGATATCGATATCCGCCTGGAGAACGGCACGCTGACCCTGAAGGGTGAGCGGAAGTTCGAAAAGACGGAAAACGGCAAGGGCTACCACCGCATCGAACGCGGCTACGGTGCCTTCGCCCGTGCCTTCACGCTGCCGGAAACGCTCGATTCTGAGAACGTCAAAGCAGAGTTGAAGAATGGTGTCCTGACGGTCTCGATCCCCAAGAAAGAGATCGCCAAACCGCGCCAGGTAAAGGTGGAAGTGAAGGGCGAATAACCCTCGCTTCAGCTCGAACCGATTGAAGGGGGGCGGGGACCGTTTGGTCCTCGCCCCTTTTTGGGCGTTTGGAAAGACCCGCCCGGGGCCCGCAAGGGATTGAACCCCAATGCGCGCCCGGAGCGTCATACTAAAAAGAAGGCTTTGACTTCAACTATGAACAACCTAAAGACCGTGCTGTTGCTGGGATTGTTAAGCGGGCTGCTGCTGGTGGGCGGCCAAGCGATCGGGGGCCGCGGTGGCCTGACGATGGGCTTGGTGCTGGCCATCGCGATGAACTTCTTCAGCTACTTCTTTTCCGAGAAGATGGCCCTCATGATGAGCGGTGCCATCCGGGTCAGCGAAGAAGAGAACCCACACATCTGGCAGCGGATCGCGCCGATGACGGCCAACCTGTGCCGCAAAATGGGCATCCCGATGCCGCGCCTGTGGGTGCTACCGGAAGATTCGCCCAACGCCTTCGCCACCGGCCGAGACCCCAACCATTCTTCGGTCGCCGTCAGCGCCGGGTTGCTGGAACTGATGGATGACCGCGAAGTAGAGGCCGTCATCGCCCATGAACTGGGCCACATCTTGAACCGCGACATCCTGGTCAGCTCCATTGCGGCCACCATTGGCTCGGCGATTACGTTTCTGGGCCGGATGGCGTTCTTCATGGGCGGCCGGTCGAACGATGATGAAGAAGGTGGCTCGCCCATCGGCGGCCTGGTAATGATGATCGTGGCCCCGATCGCGGCTTTGCTGATCCAACTGGCGATCTCGCGCACCCGCGAATATGGCGCGGATGCGGCGGCGGCCAAGTACACCGGCAGCGCCAGCAACATGATCAGCGCGCTCCGGAAGCTGGAAACCTGGTCCCACCGCATCCCGATGGACGCCTCCCCGGCCACGGCGCACATGTACATCATCGCCCCGTTCTCGGGCGCGTCGATGATGAAGCTGTTCTCCACCCACCCCGCCACCGAAGACCGCATCGCCGCCCTGGAGCGTTTGCAGTAAGAGCATCCCCTGCTCTTAGGCAGGAACCCTAGCCCCATGCGTCAGCTTGGGGCTTCTTCGGGTGCGTGAACAAGCCCCAAGCTCACGCAGGGGGCTAATTTGCTGAATGATGTCCGTGAACAGCGGCGTGATCTTCGAGAGACTCCAGGTGGGTTTCTAGCTCGCACGGCTGGTCGAACTCCGCGGCCAGGCGTTGTTCAATCAAGGTGGCCACCCGGTGGGCCTCGCCGATCTCCGTCACCGCCGGGAACAGTAGGTGGGCGCGAACCAGCAACCGCTGGCCGGTGGAGCGGAAGCGCATCTCGTGAAACTCGACGCCGTACTCCTGGCAGATGGCCTTCAGTAGCCCGTTGATGCGGGCGCCCACCTCCGGGTCCGCGTAGTCCAGCAGGCCCTTGATGCTGCCAATCATCAACTGCGCCCCGGAATAGAGAATCTGCAGCGCGACCACGATGGCGCAGATGGGGTCAAACGGCTTCCAGCCGGTGGCCAGCACCAGAATTAGCCCGATGATGACCCCAAAGCTGGTCCAGCTATCGGTCAGTACGTGCTGGCCGTTGGCTTCCAGGATGATATTGTGCTCGCGCTTCCCAACGCGGACCAGATACCAGCCCAGCGCGAAGTTGATGCCGGAGGCGGCGGCGACAATGATGGTGCCTTCGCTCAACCGCTCCAGTTCCAGGCCCCGCATCCACTTTTCGATGGCGGTGCCGATGATGGTGATCGCCGCAATGGTGATCAGCGCACCTTCAAAGCCGGCCGAGAAGAAGCTGATCTTCTCATAGCCATAAAAGAACCGGTCACTGGCCGGACGCGCGGCCAAACGGAGGCTGAAGGACGCAAAGCCCACCGCGAAGACATGAATGATCGACTCGGCCGCATCGGACATGATGGCCGTGGACCCGGTCAGCCACCACGCCAGGCATTTGCCAATCAGCATAGCCACGCCCACGGCAAACGAAAGATTCATCGCCCGGTGGGCGGTACGCTCCATCACTCCAGGCTAGCGCGTCGGCTTGGGGGGTACGAAGTGCCGAGCAGTCCGCTCGCCTCTGATCATTCGGCGAACACCTCTTGCAGTGTCTTCAGCGTCGCGGCGAGCGTCTTGGCCGAGATGGTCCCCAGCCTCTTCACCAGACGGATCTTGTCCACGGCGCGAACCTGATCGAGCAAGATCAGCCCGTCCCGCCCGCCGTGGGTGACAGCGATTCGGAACGGTGCTTCGCGACCGGCCGTGGTCATCGGTGCCACCAGCGCGGTGCGCAAATGATCGTGCATTTCGGCTGGGGAGATGATCACGCAGGGCCGGGTCTTCTGGATCTCACTGCCCGCCGTGGGATCGAGGTTGACCAGCCAGATGTCTCCTCGCTTCACCAAGCCCACTCCGCATCTTCGGAGTTCGCAAACTCACCCATCACCAATTCATCGTCGCCGGACTCCGCCACCTTGATCGATGCCGCAGCCCAGCCACTTCGCACCGGCGCAGACGGCCGCCGCAACACCAATGCCCCATTCTCAATCGTCATCTCGGCCCCTACCTGGCTGTCCAGGCCCAACTGAGCCAGGATAGGCTTCGGAATCACAACTCCTTGTGAGTTCCCAATCTGCCGGATGGTGACATGGATGGGGCGCATGATAATAACAATGTTATTCCAGCCTGATCGGCAGGTCAAAAACCGTCAAGCCATGCCACAAACAAAAAGGCCCGCCGCGGCGAACCGCGACGGGCCAAGGGAGCCAACGAACGGACTCTTTTGCTTACCAGAAGATGCGCATGCCCACCGTGACAACGCGGGGGGTGCTTTCGGTCTCCTGCGGATTGAGGAACGCCGCCACGCCCTGCTCGATATTCAGGTTCGGGATCAGCAGGTTCGTGTTGTTCAACAGATTGGTGGCCTCAAAGCGGAACTGCAGCTTCAGGCGTTCGGTGACGTTCAGGTTCTTGTAGAACGAGGCGTCCTGCGTAAAGGTCCGCGGTCCGCGCATCACGTTGCGGCCGATGCCGAACGGGGTACGGAAGAACCGCGCGGAATCGGCATTGTTGTACACCCAGCGAACGTCGTTCAAGCTGACGGCCTGCGTCTGGTTGAACTGGTTCACCATCAAGCCGCTGGGCAGAATCCGGCCCACGGTGTTGACGGGTGCATTGGGGTTGCCAGGGAACGGCCGCACCTGATCGCGAGCGCCGACGAAGGCTCCCAGGAACGTACGGTCGTTGACGGTGCCAGCACCGGAGTTGGTCTGCAGCGGCTGCATCGGGCGGCCACCATACCAGCTGGTGATGCCGGAGACTTGCCAGCCACCCACCACGCGGCCCAGGAAACCCTTCTGGCTCTTCATCCAGGGCATTTCCCAGCTGAAGTTCATGGTCCAGACGTGCTTCAGGTCGATGTTGGACAGGCCGCGCTCGCCGTTGACCAGGTCGAACGGGCTCTGCGAAATCACCACAGAACCACTGCCCGCCGCTTCAAAGATCTCGCTGACGTTGTCGATGTTCTTCGAGTACGTGTAGGAGCTGCCGATCAGGAACTGGTTGAACAGACGCGCGTCATAGCGGGTCTGCAAACCGTGGTAGCGGTTGAAGGCCGCGTTGTTGCGGGTGCGGATGGCCGCGAAGTTGGCATCCTGACGGCCCGTGCAGTTGGCGCAGGCGGTGTTGGTGCCACCGGTGATGCCGGACGGCACCAGGTTGCCCCAACCATTGCCGGTGAAGGCCGTGATCAGCGGGTTGCCATTGACGGTCATGAACTGGTCGTCACCCTTGGTGCCCACATAGCGGACTTCAAAGCCCTGGCGCTGGCCGATTCGGCGCTGCATGCCGATGCTCCAGGATTGGATGCGGGGCAGGCGGAACGAGCCATCAAACTGCGTCTGATTCAGCGTGCGCGCGTCGATGCCGGCCGGCGGACGGGTGATGCGCTGCATGTTGGCACCGGTAAAGTCGCTGGTGACCGGCACCGAAGCGCCCGTCAGCGAATAGGCCAACGCCACCGGCGCGGACGACTGCACGTTCAACAACATGTTGTAGAACGCCGGTTCATTCATCACGCTATAGCCGCCGCGGATGACGGTATCCTTCATCCACCAGCTCTGGCTCTTGGACGCATAGGCGAAGCCCAAGCGGGGCTGGAAGTTGTTCTTGTCGGCATTCAGGCGGCGCACCGTGCGCGCCTCGATCGGCAGGCTGCTGTTAAACAGCGCGCGGGCCGGATCGGATTCGCGCTTCACCGTCAGGTCGTTCAGCACGTTCAAGGGCTGGCCGGAGAACTCATAGCGCAGGCCAATGTTCAGGGTCAGGTTGTTGGTCACCTTCCAGTCGTCCTGAATGTAGAAGAACTTGTCGGTCTGCGTCGGGCGCTGGATGGCTTCGCCGGCCGCCATGTTCAACTGACGGGGCGTGTTGTTGGCAAAGCTCTGCAAGTCAGCATAGAAGTAGCTGCCGTTGACGTTCGGCAGGAAGCCGAATTCATTGCGGTCCTGCGAGATCTGCAAGCCGGTCTTGATAAAGTGGCGGCCAATCTGCTTCGAGATGTTGTCCTGGAACTGCCACCGCTTCACCTGACGGTACTGCGGCAGGTTGTTGGCCAAGCCGAAGCCCAGGTTGCCGTTGTCGAACGAGAAGCTGGCGATGTTCTTGCTGATCTCGGCGAACGGGAAAGACGGACCACCTTCAAAGAAGAAGCCGTTCTTCTGGTAGCTGAACCGGACTTCGTTCACCAGGGTCGGATTGATGGTCCAGGTGTGCGTACCGCCGGCGTTGTGCGTGATGCCGGGGGTGCTCACCAGGTAGCCGGTAGTGCCGCTGCCGGAGGCCGCTTGGGTGACGCGTTCCTGGTAGAGGTAACGGCCCGACAGGCGCTGATTCTGGGTCAGGTTGACGTCCTGGCGCGTGCCATATTCCAGCGAGTCATAAGGCTGGGAGAAGGTGCGGATGATGCGGCCCATCTCCACGTTTACGGGACCCGTCGGTCCGGTGATGGTCTGCGTGTTGAACGGAACCGCCTGCGTGGTGCCCAGCTTCACGCCGAACGGTCCCAACTCACGCAGAGCGCGAACGGTGGGCGAGTTCGGGAAGGCCCGGCCCAGCGTTTCAAGACCCGCCGGGGTCGGCGTCAGACTGGCTGCCGTCGCTTCCGAGCGCGCATCGGTGCGGCGCTTGTTGTTGTAGCCGTAGCCCATGAAGAACCAGCGATCCTTGATCACGCGGCCGGTCACCGCGCCGCCCAGATAGTTGTCGATCAACTTGGGCGCGCTCGGGTTGCCGGCGCGGCGCTGGAAGTTGGTCATCGTACCCAGGGCCTGGTCATTGCGCATGCGGTAGTTGCCGGTGACGTGGAACTGGTTGTCGCCGCCGCGGAGGCCAATGTTCACAATCGCTCCGGCGTTGCGGCCGTATTCAGCGGAGAACTGGTTGGTGATGATCGAGAACTCCGAAATCACTTCCGGGTTCGACATAAACAGGCCGGGACCGCCGACGGAGGTGTCGTTGTTGTCCTGGCCTTCCAGCAGAAAGTTGTTGGCACGCGTGCGCTGACCGTTCACGGAAAGCGAAGTGCCGTTGTTGTTGGTGAAGCCCATGCCGGGCTGCACGCCGGGCGAAAGCAGGGCCAGATTGTCGACACCGCGGTCGGCGCGGGGCGCGAACATGATCTTCTCGCTGCTGACCGTGTTGGTCACCTGGGCCGAAGAGGTCTCAATAATGCTGGACGCAGCTTCCACCGTGATCGTCTCGGTGGTCGAGCCCACTTCCAGGCGAGCATTGACCGTGACTTCCTTGCCCAATTCGACCGCCACGTTACGGACATCCGCCGCCGAAAAGCCCGGTGCGTCCACCTTCACCGAATAGATTCCCGGCTGCAGAAACGGTACGCGGAACACGCCGGATTCATTGGCTGCTTCCTTGTTTTCCGAGCCGGTCGCCACATTCCGAATGGTGATCTTCGCCCCCGGGACGGTGGCCCCAGTGGCGTCGGTGACGGAGCCGACAATACTTCCGGTACTCACCTGAGCGGCCAGCAGTGCGCTGAAAGCGGTCAGGCAAAAAATTGATTTCAGAACTCGATTCATCATTCCCTCTCCCCCAAAAACGGAGATTTTCCGCAGCCTACCCTGACGGAGATCAGCTAGGGCTTTGCCCTTAAGACCTGCGGATATTTGCATTATTGCACGAGTATGGGGCGAGACAACGAATAGGAGGGGCCAGTTGCGGGCGATTTCGGGAACTGCGGGAATAGAAATGCAGCAATCGATTCGTAACCGAGGAGCGGTTGAGCCCACGAAGTTGAAGGCGGCCCAGCGCGACCGCGAACGGGTCTCAGCGGGCCAGAGGTTCCGTCAACACTTGCGGGCTGTCCCAAACACAACGGAAACCAGGGACTTTCAAGCCTTCCGGAGTATCGCGCAGGCCGGTCTCCGCTTCACGGCCACCCATCCGGCGGTAGAACGCCCGGGCCTCGGTATTTGGTTCAAACACCCAGAGATAGACGGGGTTTGCGGACTGGCGGGCGATCAGCCACGCGGCGGCTGCTTGCATCAGTCGACGGCCCCCACCGGTGCCACGCCACTCCGGAACCACATGCAGGTTATCGATGAAGCTGCCCCACTGGCGGTCATGATCGGCCACCACGCAGACAAACCCTACGGGGCCACCGGAGCGTTCCGCCAGCAAGACCGCGCGATTTTCTGGAGCGCTGGCCGACAGTTTCTGGGTCCACGCGGCGCGGCGCTCTTCCGCGGCAACCTGATCCAGGTAGGCATCTGACATTATGCCGCGATAAGCGGTCTGCCAGCTGCGAGTGTGGATGTCCGCCACGGTGAGGGCGTCCGCCGGGCTGGCCAGGCGAATGTGGAAATCAGCAGAAGTGGGCATAGAAAAGGAAAACGCCGCACGCGCTGGGCGTACGGCGTTCCAAAGTCACCAAGTCGGCTGCTAGGCCAAGGCCCAAGCAACCGGGAAGGTGCAAGAAAGGACTAATGGTCCTTCTTCTCGCCCTTCTTCTTGCCTTCCTTCTTTTCCATCTTCTTTTCTGCCTTCTTCTCGTCGGCAGCGAAAGCGGAGGCCGCGCCGAACACCAGCGACATGCCGAGCATGAGGGTCATGAACTTTTTCATAGTTAAGTATCTCCTATTGAACTCGGCCCGCTGACGGCGCTTCAAACACCGCATTGGGCCTACTTGACGATCTATCGTCTAGAACATCATGCCACAGCCAACATGAACCGGGGCTTAACTGGCAGTTAAATTCCCTTCATGGTACGGCCCCGCCTGAAGTCAGGGGCGTCCCTTGATCTTCTTGCGGATCGCCTCGGCATTCTTGGCGTCGGGGACCAGCTCCAGGTACTTGGTGAAAGGCGCGACGGCCCCTTTGCGGTCGCCCGCCTTTTCAAGCGACTCCCCCCACCGCAGGTAGGCCTCGCCCAGTCCCGGATTCCAGCGGGAGGCCTCTTCAAAGCGCCGGGCCGCGGCCTTGAAGCTGCCCTTCTTGAAGTAGTAGTTGCCCACCTTCAGCTCACCTTCCGCCTGCAACGGATTAAAGGTGTATTCCTTGGGCGCCTTCAGCGTCTCATCTTCTTCCGGCGGCTCCGGCGCGGGCTGTTGCTGGGGCGGCGGAGCCGGTGGCTGTTGCGCCATCGCCACTGAAGTGGTCAGCATGGCCGCCAGCGTCACAATCAACTTCATGCCTTCAGTATAGGATCTGGCACCACTTCCTCCGGCCGTCCCGGCAGTGCCATGCTAAGGGGCATGCGCGCCCTCCTCGCCCTGTTTGGCACTGCTCTGTTTGGCACCACGTTGCTGGCCCAGGCTCCGCCGCGGCGTCCGGAGCCCGCACCCTATATCGCCCCGGCCATCGTCAACCTGCCGGAAGCCATCGAGCTGTACCAGACGGACCGCGGCCTGCTCTCCCGCTTCTACGACGCCGCGCAATCGCCGGCTACTGATCGGGTGATGCGGCAATTCTACGTGGCCTGGCAGACGGCGCTCGATCAAGTGAAGTACGACACGCTGGACGCCGAAGCGCGCATCGATTGGCACCTGCTGCGCAACCGGGTCCGGTATGAGCAGTATCAGCTTGATGAAACCAAGCGGCGCTTTACCGAGATGTCGGCGCTGCTGCCCTTTGCCCCGCGCTTACTCGCGATGAAGGACGCCCGCCAGCGGCAGGACGCACTGGACCCGGCCGCTACCGCCACGGCCTTAACGCAAGTGGACAAACAGCTGGATGAGTTGATCAAGTGGGTGAACGGCGGAGCCAGGAATGCGGCCAATCCAGCCGCAGTTCCGCCTACGGTCGCCCGGCGCGCCGTGGCCACCATCAGCGACTTGCGCGGCCTGCTGAAAGAGTGGTTCGGCTTTTATTCGAGCTACGACCCAATGTTCACCTGGTGGGTGACGGAGCCTTACAAGAAGCTCGATCAGGACCTGGACAAATATGCCGCCGCGGTGCGCGAGAAGCTGACCGGCGTCCGCAAGGACGATCGCGACACCATCCTCGGCGACCCCATCGGCCGCGACGCGCTGCTCAAAGAGCTGACCTTCGAGATGATGCCGTATTCGCCCGAGCAGTTGATCACCATCGCCAATGAAGAGTTCGCCTGGTGTGAGCGTGAAATGCTGCGCGCCTCCCGCGAACTGGGCTTCGGCGACGACTGGAAGCGCGCGCTCGAACATGTGAAGGATCTGCACGTGCCCCCGGGTGAGCAGACCAAGCTGGTGCTGCAGCTGGCCAACGAAGCGATCGCCTTTGTCGAGAAGAACCAGCTGGTGACGGTGCCCACGCTCGCGCGCGATACCTGGCGCATGCGCATGATGTCGCCTGAGGCGCAGCGGACCGCGCCCTTCTTCCTGGGTGGCGAATCGGTGATTGTCAGCTTCCCCACCGCCGAGATGGGGCACGAGTTGAAGATGATGTCGATGCGCGGCAACAACATCCATTTCTCACGCGCCACCGTCCACCACGAACTGATCCCCGGCCACAACCTCCAGCAGTTCATGAACGCCCGCCACCGCACCTACCGCCGGCCGTTCCGGACGCCCTTCTGGATTGAAGGCTGGGCGCTGCACTTCGAATTTCTACTGTGGGACAAGGGCTTCCCGCAGTCACCGGAAGACCGGATCGGGATGCTGTTCTGGCGCATGCACCGCTGCGCGCGCATCATCTTCTCGCTGAACTTCCATCTGGGCAAGATGACCGCGCAGCAGTGCGTGGACTTCCTGGTGGACAAAGTAGGCCACGAACGCGAAAACGCCGCCGCCGAAGTCCGGCGCTCCTTCGAGAGCACCTACCCGCCGCTCTATCAAGCGGCCTACATGCTAGGCGCGCTGCAAATCCAGGCGCTGCACCGGGACTTGGTCGGCACGGGGAAAATGACCAACCTCGCCTTCCACGACGCCATCCTGAAAGGCAACGCCATGCCCATCGAGATGGTCCGCGCCAGTTTGACGGGGACCAAACTACCCCGAGACTACAGCCCCTCCTGGCAGTTCCGCGGCAACGTAGCCCCGGCCAATTAGCCGATGCGCGCCCTACTTCCTGACTTCGGCCCCCTGCGCAATTCGCGCGAGTTCCGGCTGCTCTATGCCGGCCAGTTGACGGCATCCGGCCGCGGCAGGCGGAAGAACGGTGGCCTGCGGCCGTGCAATGAAATGATATTGCCTGTGATGTGACATCGCCCATGATGCTATATTGACGATGGGATGAGGCTAACGATCGATACCGATGTGGTGGTCGCCGCCATGAGGAGTCCGTCCGGTGCTTCGGCGGCACTACTGGCCCGCCTGCTGGAGAGAAAAGCGTCCTGGCTCCTAAGCGTTGCGCTCGCGCTTGAGTATGAAGCCATCTGCATGTTGGCCGAACACCGACTCGCAGCGCAGGCCAGCCAGAGTGAGGTTCGCAACCTCCTCGATGCGATTTTCGACGTTATTGTGCCGGTTCAGGTGCATTATCAATGGCGGCCCCAGCTGTCGGATGCGGCTGATGAAATGGTGTTGGAGGCGGCGGTGAACGGTCGGGCGGATGCCATCGTTACCTTTAACTGGGCGGATTTCAAGGACGCGCCGGGGCGGTTCGGGATTGAGCTTTGGAAACCCGCAGATGCGTTGAGGGAGCTAAGAAAATGACACCCAGAGTATCGACGTTCGCGCTACGCCTGCCTAACTCGCTGAAGGCCGCCGTGGAGCGCATGGCAGCGGCAGACGGGACGAGCATGAACCAGTTCCTGGTGATGGCGGCGGCCGAAAAGCTGACCGCCATCCAGACGGCGGAGGCCTACTTTGCAGAGCGCCGGGGCCGGGGCAATGTTGATGAGGCACTGGCGTTTCTGTCGCGCATGGGGGGGGAGCCCCCACGCGAAGATGACGAACTAGAAGACTAGAAGCGGTGCCGCCCCTAATCCGGCGGTAGCTTCAATAACCAATCAAGCATCGCCGCCATCTCCGGCGGGGCGAACTTGTAGGGCGGCATGGTGGAGCCCGGGACCATCTTCTGCGGCTCCAGGAAGTGCGCTTCCAACCACGCCCTATCGCGGCGGAACATGATGCCGTTCAGCGGCGGGCCCATCTTGCCGCCTTCACCGTTGGCCACGTGACAAGCCGTGCAGCCGGACTTGGCATAGGTGCGGGCGGCGAGCTTGGCGAAGTCCGGCGCCTGGGCGTCGGGCTTGATCAGTTCCTTGGGCGTCAAGTGCTGCCACGGTTCCACCAGCGTGGCGTCGTATTCCGAATGCGCGCTCTTGGGCGTCCCGGCCACGGCGGCGTACGTCAGTGACCCCCAAGCGGCGGCGGCCAGCAGCACCAGGCCCATGGCAAAGCCGCGCTGGCGGACCATCACCATCTTCGACCGGTCAATGAACGGTGCCGCAAACAGCGCGATGATCGCGAGCGTCGGCAGCACGATGGACCCGATCATTTCCAGCGACCCCGGGAACAGCTTCAGCAACTGGAACAGAAACAGGAAGTACCAGTCGGGGCGGGGAATGTAGCTGGTGTCAGTCGGGTCCGCCATCCGCTCCAGCGGCACCCGTGCCACCACGGCCAGCGTGTAGAGAATCGCAAAGTAGACAAAGATGGCCAGCGTGTCTTTGAAGACTTGGCCCGGATAGAACTTCTTCTTAGGCAGCGCCTCATCACCCGGCAGCGGCGCGACACCGTGACGGCGGACCAGAAACACATGCAGCAGCATCAAGGCCATCGTGGCCGGCGGCAGCAGCAGCACATGGATGGCATAGAAACGCGCAAAGGTCACCGACCCGATCGCCCCATCGACCACGCCCATCAGGCGGGCGATGTAAGGTCCGGCACCCGGAGCGGAGGCGGCAATCTGCGTGGCCACCACCGTGCCCCAATAGGCCCGGTTGTCCCAAGGCAACAAGTAGCCGGTAAGGCCATAGCCCAGCGTCATCAGCAGCAGCACGACGCCCACAATCCAGGTCGCCTCGCGGGGCTTCTTATAGCCGCCCCAGATGAATACTTGGATCATGTGGAGGGCGACGATGACGATCATCAGGCTGGCGCCCCAGTGGTGCAGTTGGCGGATCAAACGTCCGCCGGTGACTTCCATCACGATGTACTTCAGCGAATAGTAGGCCTCACCCGCCGTGGGCGCGTAGTTCAGCGCCAGCAGGATTCCGGTGACGGCCTGCACCAAAAAGCCGAACATCGCAATCGACCCAAACACCTGGTGCCAGCCACTCGATGCCGGGATGTCTTCATTGAGAAAGTGTTGGACGCCGGAGACAACGCCGGTACGGTCGTCCAGCCAGTCGAGCACGCCGCGCAACATCAGGCCTTCCCTCCGCTGGCGCCCTGGCTCTCGCTCGACACCACGCGACCCACCTGGACCTTGCCGTTCATCACCCGCGATTCATACCGGTCCAGCGGCCGCGGCGCGGGCCCGGCTTGGACCTTGCCTTCAATCGAGAACGACGAGGCATGGCAAGGGCAGGTGAATTCTTTCGATTCCTGCTTCCAGTGGTAGGCACAGCCCAAGTGTGTGCACGCCGGGGCCAAGGCAAACGCCTCGGTCTCGCCCGTCTTCACCACCCAGGCGGAAGTCTTCTCCGTCACCACTTTCCAGCCGTCGACACGCTTGCGGGAAAAGATGATCTCCGCCGGCTCGCCGGATGGCAGCT
>JAPKYX010000242.1:2330-3271 GCA_026394075.1 Acidobacteriota bacterium | reverse complement strand
GGCGGCGTCGGCCGTGAAGAAGCCCTGATCCACCCACCACTGAGCCCAACGCTGTTCGAAAAGTTGGGGCTCGTAAACTTTCTCAATTTGCATGGTGGAAACTTCCAGGATACTAGGGCGCCGCAACCTTCACCAAACTTCCGGTGTTCAAGATGTGCAGGAGATGTCAAACCAATGATCAAATTTCTGACAATTACGCTTCTGGCCGCCGGCCTCATGTTTGCGCAACAGGGTGATCGCCGCGGGGCCCAAACGGGCCGCTTGGCCCGCCAGCTCAACCTGACGGACGCGCAGAAAGAGCAGCTGAAGCCGATCATGAAGGAGCAGGCCGACAAGATGCGCGCCCTGCGGGACCAGAACCAGTCGCAGCGCGAGGAGATGAAGAAGCTGCGTGATGAAAATGACGCGAAGGTGCGCGCGATTCTGACACCGGAGCAGGCGGCGAAGTTCGATGAAATGAAGAAGCACGGACGTGGTGGACGCCGTGGCGGGCGCGGGCCGCGGGCGTAGCGCAGATTGCCCCAAAGACCGCTCCCTTGCGGTCGCGGCTCGGTAGAATCTATGCGTCTACAGAGCCGTGACCGCAAGGGAGCGGTTTTTGCGGACTTCCGGCCAAGCGTGGTTACGGCCAGATCCCCAGTTTGGCTAACTGGCGGCGGATCTCATCGGGTGTCGCGCCGAGGTGGGCCATCACCAGCGTTCCATCGGCTGCGATTAAGGACAGGGCCGGGATGGAAGAGATCTGGAGGGCGGCCTGGATCGCAGAACTGGTGTCGCTGATGGTGTCCAGCCGGTAGCCGTTCTCTTTCAGGTACCCTTGCGCCTGCCCCAAGTCACGCTTGGAGATTCCCAGCACCACGAACTTCGGTCCACCGAAGCGTTGCGATAGAAGGTCCAGGAAAGCCAGGTTCTCATTGCAACAGTCCGGCGTCCAGAAGAAG
>JAPKYX010000242.1:0-2325 GCA_026394075.1 Acidobacteriota bacterium | reverse complement strand
CCAGAAGAAGAGGAGCGCCACCCGGCCCTTGATCGATTCCAGACCGGGCAGCGGCGGAATCACCTTTCCGGCCAGCGGATGGGAGGAACCTCGCGAGAATTCAGTCACGCGAGTGAATCCAGCGGGTGCCGTAAAGACGAACTGGGCCTCGTCGACGGTGGGGTTGAACCGGATCTCCGTGTAAGTCCAAGTCTCCAGCAAACGAGCATCACGTTGGGTACTCTCTTCGGTGACCACTTGGTGGATGGCGGATCGCTCACGCTCGATCCAAGCGGTGAAGTCCTTGGCGGGTGCGCCGGGGCTCCGGGGTTTGAATCGGCCGGTGATCACCCAGCAGAGGGCACCGTCATGTTGTTCCTGCCGCGCGATGGAGGCGGATTCGGCCCGTGTCGCTAGCCATAGTTCCGAGAATTCTGGCGGGAACTCACGCTGGTTGGGCGGTAGTGCCTTCTGGATGTACTCGCGCCGCGTGTCATCGACGGAGTAGAAGTACTGGCCGTCGGTGAGGCCCGACGTTTTCAGCGGAGCCGGGGGCACGGAGGTGCGCCGGAACTTGCCCGGGGCCCGGAAAATCCACCGCATGTCAAAGCGCGAATCGCGGGTGACAGCGGACCCGGTGCGGATCTCGAACTTATAACTAACCTTTAGTTCCAGTGACCGCAGCCCGCGATAAGTATCTTCCGCGCGGCGCAGTATCTCCATGGCGTCTTGGGCTTGGCAGAATGCGGCCCCGAGAATCAGACAACAAACGGTTTTCATACAACCTCCCGTCATTCACTTTTGACGAGTGAGACGACGGGAGCGTGCAGGATTTTCGCAGGCGTGCCTAGCTCGCCTGCTTCACCGATTCCCACTGCCGGCTGGCGGCGGATTTGAGGACGGCGTCGCAGACATAGTCCGTGGCGAGGCCGTCGCGGAAGGTGGGGGCGGCGGGGACGCCGGATTCGAGGCCGGCGATGAAATCGGCTACTTGGTGCACGAAGGAGTGCTCATAGCCGATCTGCAGGCCGGGGACCCACCAGTTCTTCATATAGGGCTGGTCGCCATCGGTGACGTGGATGGAGCGCCAGCCGCGGACGATGCCCTGGTCGCTGTGGTCGAAGTACTGTAGGCGGTGCAGGTCATGCAGATCCCAGGCGACGCTCGCCTTTTCGCCATTCAGTTCCAGCGTGTAGAGCGCCTTGTGGCCACGGGCGTAGCGGGTGGCTTCAAAGGTTGCGAGGGACCCGTTGGCGAAGCGCGCGAGGAAGAGGCTGGCGTCGTCGATGCCGACGTCAGGTTGTGCGAACGCTCCTTGATGAACGTCTCGGTGACGGCGGAGACTTCCACCATCGGGCCATTGAGCCACATGGCGGTGTCGATGCAGTGGGCTAGCAGGTCACCCGTGACGCCGCTTCCGGCGACGTTGACGTCTAGACGCCACAAGCCGGCACCGCCTTGCGGGAGGTCCGCCGAGATGGTCCAATCCTGCAGGAACTTGGCGCGGTAGTGGAAGATCTTGCCGAAGCGGCCTTCGTCGACCAGCTGCTTGGCCAGCGTGACGGCGGGGACACGGCGGTAGTTGTACCAGACCATGTTCGCAACGCCAGCTTTCTCAATCGCCGCTACCATCTCTTCGCTTTCGGCCGGGTTGCGGCCGAGCGGCTTCTCGCAGAGCACCATCTTGCCCGCCGCCGCCGCCGCAATGGCGATGTCGCGATGGGTGTCGTTGGGGCTGCAGATGTCGATGACATCGATATCGGGCCGTTCGACCAGCTTGCGCCAGTCGGTCTCGGTCGATTCATAGCCCCAGGTGTCGGCGAAGACTTGCGCCTTGCCCGCGTCGCGCGCACAGGCCGCCTTCAGCACCACCTGGTGTTCAGCGGGAAAGAAGTTGCCGACTTTACGGAAAGCATTCGAGTGAGCGCGGCCCATAAAGCCGTAGCCCACCATGCCGAGGTTAAGAGTTTTCTTGCTCATTGAAGTTAGTTCGAAGTTAGTTCCACCCATGCGCCTGGCGTACCGCGATCATGGCCGCCAGAATTGAGTTCCAGGTTTCGGGCTGCATCATGGTTTCGTTCGAGAACATGCAGCCGTCCCAGCAGATGTGTTGGACGGCCTTGGTGGGCTCGCCATCCTGGCCGCGCAGCCAGTAACCGGCATCGCGGGCGATGTTCAGTTTGCCGTTGGGGTCGTTGGGAAGGCAGTGGCGGCCGGTCTTGTCGTGGCTGCCGGAGCCTTTCACGGTGGCGTCGTTCTGGGCGACGTGGAAGTCGATGGTCCATGGGCGGAGGGCGTCGGTCATGGTTTTGTAAGCGGCCCAGAATTCTTCATCCGAATAACCTT
>JAPKYX010000213.1 GCA_026394075.1 Acidobacteriota bacterium | reverse complement strand
TGGGCAGCCAGGGCGAGTGGCCGGTGTATCAGGATCTGCTCGATTGGCTGGCGGTGGAGTTTGTGGACACGGGTTGGGATGTAAAGCGGCTGCTGAAGACGATGGTGCTGAGTGAGACGTACCAGCAAACATCGAAAGCATCGGCCGAGCTCACCCAGCGTGACCCGGAGAACCGGCTGCTGGCGCGGGGTCCACGGTTGCGTCTGGCACCGGAGATGATCCGCGATCAAGCACTGGCGGCGAGCGGACTGCTGGTGGAGAAGTTTGGGGGCCCAAGTGTCAAGCCGCCGCAGCCGCTGGGGCTGTGGCAGGAACTTGCGGGTGGCAGTGGCTACAAGGCCGACGAAGGCGAAGGCCGCTACCGGCGCAGCCTCTACACCTACTGGCGGCGGACAATCCAGCCGCCGTCGATGATCACGTTTGATTCGCCCACGCGCGAATCGTGCGTGGTGCGTGAGACCCGCACGAATACGCCGTTGCAGGCGCTGAACCTGATGAATGACGAGGCCTACGTCGAAGCCGCGCAGAAGCTGGCCGCGCGGATGTCGGCAACGGACGATCCGGTGGCCACGGGCTTCCGGCTGGTGTTGGCGCGGGAGCCGCAGGCGAAGGAGCGCGAACTGCTGCTGGCTGCGCAGAAGCGCTTTGGCAACTGGAACCAGGTGGCCAGCATTATTTTGAATCTCGACGAGGCGGTGACCAAGCCATGACCGACGCGCAAAACCTTTCGCGCCGCCTTTTCCTCGGTGCTTCGGCCGCCGGCCTGGCGGGGCGCTCGGCCTTGGCGGAGATGGCGGATCTGCCGCATCACAAGCCGACGGCCAAGCGCATCATCTATCTGTTCCAATCGGGTGGCCCGTCGCAACTGGAGTCGTTCGATTACAAGCCCAAGCTGAAGGATGTCTTTAAGCAGGATCTGCCGGAGTCCGTGCGTCAAGGGCAGCGGTTGACCACGATGTCGGCCTCACAATCCAGCTTCCCGATGGTGCCTTCGAAGTTCAGCTTCGCCCAACACGGCAAGTCCGGTGCGTGGGTTTCGGAGCTGTTTCCGCATACGGCCAAGATTGTCGATGACCTGACGTTCATCAAGTCCATGCACACCGACCAGATCAACCATGATCCGGCGGTGACGTTCTTCCAGACCGGCTTCCAGATTGCGGGGCGGCCTTCGATTGGGGCCTGGATCGCTTATGGGCTGGGCAGCGAGAACCAAAATCTTCCGGGCTTCATTGTGCTGATCTCGCCGGGCCAAGGCGGCAGCGGGCAGCCGCTGTATGACCGGCTGTGGGGCGCGGGCTTTCTGCCGTCCAAGTATCAGGGCGTGAAGTTCCGCAGCATTGGCGATCCGGTGCTCTATTTGAAGGACCCCGAAGGAATCACGCGCGACGACCGGCGCGCGTATCTCGATACCTTGGGCGCGTTGAACCAGGTGCAGTATGAGCAGAACGGCGACCCGGAAACCCAGGCCCGCATCGCGCAGTACGAGATGGCGTTCCGCATGCAGGCTTCGGTGCCGGAGTTGACCGACATTTCGAAGGAACCGGAATCGACCTTCAAGCTCTACGGCGAAGACGCCCGCAAACCGGGAACCTTTGCCGCCAACTGCCTGCTGGCCCGCCGTCTAGCCGAACGCGGCGTGCGCTTTATCCAACTGTTCCATCGCGATTGGGACCACCACGGCGGCCTGCCCAAGGGCATGCCTGCTCGCGCGAAAGAGACTGATCAAGCTGGCGCGGCGCTGGTGGCGGACTTGAAGCAACGCGGCTTGCTGGACGACACGCTGGTGGTGTGGGGCGGCGAGTTCGGCCGCACGGTCTACTGCCAGGGGCGGCTGACCGAAGATGACTACGGGCGCGACCATCACCCGCGTTGCTTCACCATCTGGATGGCGGGCGGTGGCATGAGGCCGGGCACAACCTTCGGCTCGACCGACGACTTCAGCTACAACATCACCGAAAACCCCGTCGATGTGCACGACCTGCACGCGACCCTGCTGCACACATTGGGCGTTGACCACACCAAGCTGACCTACAAGTTCCAGGGCCGCCACTTCCGGTTGACGGACGTGCATGGCAAGGTGGTGAAGGCGGTGCTGGCGTAGGTGGGCCGCGGCATCCGTGCCAGTGGCGGTTCGAGGATGGGTTGGGGGATGATGTCGTTATGACCGGAATTCAGTACGTCACCGACGACAAGGGCCGGAAAGTCGCCGTGCAGATTGACTTGGATCGTTACGGCGCTGTGCTTGAAGATTTCTGGGATGGTCTGGTTTCTGAATCGCGCCGCAAGGAGAAGGGCGTGCCTCTAGACAAGATCAAGGCCGACCTGATCAAGCGTGGCCGCCTCCGTGCCTAGCTACACCGTCGAGGTGAAGCCCTCAGCCCGGAAGGAACTGTATCTTCTGGATGATTCGATCCTGGCGCGGGTGATTCGCAAGCTGGAAGCACTGCAGGATACCCCACGCCCTTCTGGCAGCAAGAAGTTGAAGGGCTTTAGGGATCAATGGCGCATTCGGGTTGGCGACTGGCGCATCATCTACGTTGTCGATGATGCCCGGGCGCTGGTGAGCGTCACGCGTATTGCTCATCGGCGCGAAGTTTACGATTAGCCACCCACGCCCATTAGTGCGACCGGATCGTGCTCGGGTCCTTCTCAAAACGGTATTGGAAGTGGCATCCCTGGCAGGCGTCAAACAGATGGCCGCCGCGTTCGAAGACTGCCGCTACATCGCGAGCCTTGGCGGCCTGCTGTAAGGAGGCGCCGGCTTCGCGGAGTGCTTTCGCGCGCTCGATCCACGGGCCTCTATCGATGGCGCGCCCTTGCATCATCAGGAGATTGCCCGCTTCGGTGAGGATGGTGGCGCTGGCCTCGACGTTCAGCCATTCTTCTTCGGTGCGAGGCTGGATCTCTTCCACCTTGCCGGGCGTGTAGATGGTGCCCACGGATTTCCAGACCACCTGGGCGTTGGGGATCACCATGTGATGCATCACTTCTTCCAGCGTGGCCACGGCCTTGATCGGGGGCGGAGGTGGCTGGCAGGCCACCAGCAGGGCCATCAAGGCAAGAACCGGAAATGAGTTTCTCATGGCGCGTCCGGAATTCTACCAGAGCGCGAGCTTGCGCTTTGCTACACTCATTCGGACTCGCCATGGATTGTCTCCCCTTTATTCGATGGCTGGACGCTACGCCGGGCAGCGTCGCGATCCGTGAATCGATTCTGCTGTATCCGGTGATCGAGACGACGCACGTGTTGATGCTGTGCCTGTTTCTGGGCATGATCGCGATGCTCGACTTGCGGTTGCTGGGTGTTGGCTTGCGTGGCGTGCCGGTGTCGCAGGTGGCGGGCCGGCTGTTGCCTTGGGCGCTGGGGGGTTTTGTGTTGATGGCGGTGAGTGGAGCGCTGCTGTTCTATTCCGGACCCCTGCGGGCGTGGAGCAATATTTTCTTCCGCATCAAGATGGTGATGATCCTGCTGACGGGGGTGAACGCGCTGGTGTTCCACTGGACGGTCTACCAGCGGGTGGTGAGTTGGGACAACGACGCGCGGCCTCCGTTGCGGGCGCGGGTGGCGGGATTCTGCTCGCTGGTGTTGTGGTGCGGCGTGGTGATCTGCGGGCGCATGCAGGCCTACAACTGGTTCGACAAGGTGTCGGGGTAGCGCCATGGACTTACTACCTTTGTTCCAGTGGTTCGAAGCGACGCGGCTGGGGACCGTTGTGCGCGAGTCGCTGTGGTTGTTCCCGGTGATCGAATGCATCCATCTGTTAGCACTGGCATTGCTGGGTGGCGCGGTGCTGGTGGTGGATCTACGTCTGTTGGGGCTGGGCCTGCGTAGCCAACCGGTGCCGGAACTGGCACGGAAGATTCAGCCGTGGCTGACGCTAGCCGTGGTGACGTTGATTGCCACCGGCATTCCGATGTTTCTTTCTGAAGCCATCAAGTGTTACTACAGCCCGCCGTTCTGGTACAAGATGGGGCTGCTGGTGGTGGCCATCATGTTTGCTTATACGGTGCGGCGGGCGGCGCTGGAGCGGGAGAGGGCACCGCTGATAGCGAAACTGCTGGCCGTGGTTTCCATGTCTTTATGGTTTGGCGTGGGATTTTCCGGACGGTGGATCGCGTTCTATTAGCCGGACGCTCGTGGTAGGTTAATCCTCGTGTGGCGGGGTGGAGTTTGAATGAGAGCAACTTTTTTGTTGGCGCTGGCAATGGCGGCTCCCTTGTGGGGGCAGGTTCCGCGGCTGCCGAACGGTAAGCCTGATTTCAGTGGCATCTGGCAAGCGGTGGGATCAGCGCATTATGACGTGGAGCGCCACATCGCCCGGCATTCGCTGATGCTGCGGGAAGGGCCGCATGGCCCGCTGCCGGCCGTTCCACTGCTCGCCCTGGGCGCGGTGGGGGCGGTGCCG
>JAPKYX010000097.1 GCA_026394075.1 Acidobacteriota bacterium | reverse complement strand
GGGCCTCTAAGTGATTGATTCTATTCTGGAGCCGGTGTTCGGGATCGAACCGAAGACCTTCTGATTACAAGTGCGAGCACCACCACACCCGGCACACTCTGGCACTCACACGCCAGGGGCTTTACCGACCTAAGCCATGGCCCCAAGTCCACCCGGATCGGCCACAACGGGCACACCACCGGGCACACTGATCGACTTGGCAAACTCCACCAGATTCCGCTGCACCCCGTCCAAGCAGACCAGCCGGCACCTCCAACGCCAGCTCCTGAAAAGATAGACCATCCTGCAAAGCAGTGGTCAGATCTTTATCATCCGCCGCGATGTGTTCGCGCCTCACCAGAACCTCCGCCGCTTGCAGAATCTGACCGCACAGCGTACAAGTGGCGATCATCCAGCCACCTCTTCAGCCGCTTCCCCGTAAGTCAGAAACTCACGGACGAACTGCTGTACCTCAGCCTCACGCGCGGCCAGGATCGACCAGGCGGGCAACGTGCGGACCACCTGCATGATGCCGTCGAAGCCCACCGAGTGCAACTGCTCATAGACCGCCGCGCCGTCGTCCGCCATTGTCTCCAAGGCTTCCGCGAACTGATCGCCCGTGCGGCCCCGCTCAAAGGCTTTGAGCGCCTGTTGCCCGACCTCCATAAATCGAAGGCCCATCTTCATCGTCACGTCTTCAACCCCCTCTATCGGATGATTCACCATCGCCACCGGAGCGGCCTCCGGCACCGCAGCGGGCACTTGACCAGCGGCCACCGGAGCCGCCCCCACCGCCGGAGCCGTGCCCAGCCGCGTCAGCACGGCCAACACATGAGGCAGCGAAGGAGCAAGCGCCGAGATAACATGCTCCATCAGTGTGGACTTCACCGGACGCGCCGACCCGCCGCTGAAATCGGCCGCAGCCTCCCGCAGCTCCCGCAGTAGCGCCAGCTGCTCCGCCAACGATGTCGCCGCAGGTGGTGGTGCCGGTGCCTGCACCTGTCGCGACGACTTGAAAAGCTCCATCATCATGGCCGTCTGCTGTTGCGCCGCTTGCTGCTGCTGGGTAAAAAGCATCTGCACAATCCCGAGCAGCGAGCTATCCGAACTCGCCACCGGCTCCGGTTTCTTCCGGGCCGCCGCCAGCTCATCCAATGCCCGATTCGCAATGCTTCCCAACTGTTCAGTCGCTGTATCTGCCACTTCTTCCACCTCCTGTTTCAATTTGCCCTGACGCCGTAACCCATCCTCATAAGACCGATTCCGCGGATGCCCTAACGTCAACTCCTCCACGTCCAACTGAGGCGGCATATCGGGATCGTTGAAGGTCCACTCCGTTTGTGCCAGCCGCTGCTGACCGGTGGGCTTTGTGGGGTCCACCACCTTCAACCCATACTCACCGCTACCGAACTCGCGGTGGATCAGCTTGCGAAGGTCACCGCCTTCATAGCTGTACTTGGCCACATTCTTGGGGTTATTCGGGTCCGCCTGCTTCCGGTTGATGATCGGCCATTGCCGGTACAGGTAGAAAACCAACATCTCTTTGTTGGGGTACGCTTCCACCAACGCCCAGAACTGATCCGGCGGCAGCTTGCCCGCCAGTCGCGGCCCCTCACCAGGCACCGGGTCCAACCGAGGCCCGAAAAACGGCGTCTCGGGTGGCGATGGCTTGCGTTTTCCGGCCGATTTTGCGGGCTTTTCGCCCTGTTGTTCAACCAATGTGCTGACCATACCGACTAGTCTAGGCTAGACTTACAAACCACTTGCAACCGCAAAGTGGATAGCCGCACCATGGCAACGTGATCGCACCGCAACAGACCAGGACTTGGCCGCCGTCGCCCACGGTGGCGGCCGATTTTTCCCGCTGCAGCTGCTCATCCAATACGTGGCCCAATGCCCAGGCCGCCACCATCGAGCGCACCGGTGACGATGACATGCAGACCGCCACCACTCTGCAAACGATGGCCGCCTTGACTCGTGAGGACTCCACCAGCCCCACGCTGCAACGAATCGCCGCGCAGATCGCCGCCCGCGCCACCACCGCAGCAGAGAAAGCCAACGCTGTATTCAGCTGGGTAAAGTCCCGCGTGCGGTTCGTCACGGATGAAGCACTGGTATCCGGCATCATGGACCGCGCCGACGAACGCGAAGTGCTGGTTCGCCCCGTGGACCTGCTCGCCATGCAGGACCCGCGTGGTGACTGTGACGACTTCTCAATGCTCGCCGCGTCGCTGCTGCTCGCGTTGGGCGTGCCCGCATTCTTCAAGACCGTTGCCGCTGGCCGTGACCCGCACACCTTCAGCCATGTCTACGTCGTCGCGCTCGTGAACGGCGAACTGGTACCGCTCGATTGCTCGCACGGCCCGCGCTTCGGTTGGGAAGTGGCCACCCCCGGCAAGTCCAAGCTGTGGCCCATCGAGCTGTCATTGCGATCGCGCCTCAACGGTCTACCGATCGGTGACCCGCCGGCGGGCTCCTCCAGTTGGTGGAACATCGCCAACATCGGCGCACAGACGGCAGCCACCATTGCCGCCGCCCGCTTTGGCGTGCCGCCCCAGGGCACCTACATCACCGGACCCCAGGGCACCATCTACCGCCAGCAAAACAACGCCGGGCCGCTCGCATTCCCCGGCGGCGCCTTCGACCTCGGTGGTAACAACACCGGCATCATCCTGATCGGCGCGTTGCTGTTGGGCGTCGTGCTCATCGCCAGGAAAAGCTAATGATGCTGGGCAACGCGCAACAGGCCACCACTGCCACCGTGCAAGCCGGTGGAGCCATCACCGCCGCCCTCGTGCCAGCCTCACTGATCCCGGTGGTGGGTATCGCCGTGGCGGGCATCACGCTCGCGCTGTCGTTCATCTTCAACCGCCGCGGACCCCAGCAGCGCATCGCCTCCACCCGCATCGTCGAAGAACTTGAGCCCCAGCTGCGCGCCAACGTGGAAGCCTACACCAGCGGGCCGCGCACCTCAGCCAGCCAGCAGCAAGCGCTCGCGAACTTCGACAACTCTTGGAACTTCTTGACCAGTAACCAGGCGTGCGGCTCCCCTGACTTGGGCAACCCGGGCCGCGCTTGCATCACCGACCGCGCCCGCGGTGGCCG
>JAPKYX010000081.1 GCA_026394075.1 Acidobacteriota bacterium | reverse complement strand
GACAGCGGCACCAGTTCGGAGGGGAACACCGTCTTGGTGATCAGATTCGATGATTCGATCAACGACGTGGAGGATCGCTGCACCGTCTCCTGGAACAGCATCCACGGCAGGTAGCCACAAAAGACAAACAGCGTGTAGCTGTCCGTTCCGGCGTTCTTGGGCACCGGCGACCCCATGGCGAAGTGGAAAACGAACGTCCAGCTCAGCAGCAGTACCAGTGGATGGATGACGCCCCACAACCAGCCTCCGGCGGAGCCGACGAAGCGGCGCTCAAAGTCACGCCGCACCAACTGGTACAGCAGCGCCCGACGCTCAATCAGATTGCGGAAGAACTGCGTTCCGGGGAGACTACTCAAGACGCCGCACCCACGCGTTGCGGAACTTCATCACCGTCACCGGAGCATCCTTAAAGCCGGAATGGTCCTGTAGCCGGATGCGGCCCGGTGGGCAGGTGCCCTGGCCCCCATCTTTCTTCAACTGCTGGTCCGCCTTCTCGCTGATCTGCACGTGGTCCTGCACCAGGATGCCGTTCATCAGGGCGGTTACCGTGCCCGGCTTGGCGATCTTGCCCGCCGCGTCACACTGCGGAGCGTGGAAGACCACGTCATAGCTTTGCCATTCCCCGGGTTTGCGCGCCGCGTTCACCAGCGGAGCGGCTTGACCATAGAGCGCACCCAACATACCGGTGACGTAGGTGGGGTTCTCGAACGAATCGAGAATCTGCAGTTCATAGCGCTCCATCAGGTAGAGCCCGCTGTTGCCCTTCATCTGGCTCTTGTGGCCGGGCATCACCGGAACATTGAACTCCAGGTGCAACTGGATGCTGCCGAACTTCTCCGCCGAATAGATGTCGCCGGAGCCGCTGGTGCAGACGATCTCGCCCTGGCTCTCGCGGCAGCGGTTCGGTTGACCATCGGCCGTGGTCCAGCGTGAATGGCCCAGCAAAAGAGCATCCGATGGCGCGGAGGAGGCCGAAGCGGCGGGCGTCACCACCCGCGGCTCCTGCGCCAGCGCGGCGGCTAGGCAGAGAACAAGAATTTCCATGGTCCGTCCGTTATCATCGCAAACCGCTAGCGATGCGGTTCGGAGATCCTGCCGGATCGGCTCCCGCACGAAACTGCAAGAACTAATGAAACGCCTCCCTATTCGCTTGCACTACTGGTTGTAGGCAGTTTACTAAGGAGCAACAAGATGCAGATCAAGCAGTCACTAACTTTGGCCGCCATCGCATTGGCGGTTAGTAGCTCAAGCTTCGCGCAGGAGCAGCGCGCTCAGGAACCGGGTGATTCGGAACGCAGGAATCCAGCGCCGGAATTCCCGCAACCCCGGCTTCCGGAACCGCGATTTGCGGAGATCGCCGTAGACCGGGTTTCGGTGCCCACGGGTGACTCAGTCCGCCTGACAGTCACCTCCAAACTGCAACGATCCGTCTTGGTGGCGTTGCGCTTCCGTGATGACCAAGGCCGGGTGCTTTCGGAAATGACCACGGAGCTGATGCCATTTGAAGAATGCACGTTCGAGATGGACGCCGCGGATCCTCTCATGCGGGCTCCTTATGCCGAGGGCGGGGCGATCCAAGTAACAGCCAGTTATGAAGTCCTGACGGATACCTGGCCCGGCCGGCGGCCGGACTCCTCCTTGCGGTCCTTCCGGTTTCCGGTGATCCCGTTGCTGGATGCCGTGGTTGAGGTGGTTCCCGATCCGGAATAGCATCGGTCCGCCAAACGCAAAACAGGCGCCCGGCCAATGGCTGGGCGCCTGTTTTTGCAATGATCGGCTGCGGTCTGCTTAGCTAGCGGCCGCTTCCCGAGCCGAGGCCAACGCGGCATCGTAGTCCGGATGGTCGGCCACTTCCTTCACATACTCAACGTGCTTCAACACGTTGTCTTTGCCCACCACAAAGATGGCGCGGCTTTCCACTCGCCATTCCTTGATCAGGGTGCCGTAGGCCTCACCAAATGAACCGGTCTTGTGATCCGACAACATCTTGATGTGGTCCACGCCAAAGCTGGTGCACCAGCGGGTTTGCGCAAACGGCAGGTCCATGGAGACAGTGAGAATCTCCACGCCCTCCAGTTTCCCGGCTTCATCGTTGAAGCGCTTGGTCTGCATATCGCACACCGGCGTATCGAGACTGGGCACGACGCTGATAATCCGTACCGTACCGCCCTCGCCAAGGCTGGCGGGCGAGAGAGTTTTGTCGACAACATCAAAATCCGGGGCCTTGTCGCCGGGTTTCAGTTCCGGGCCGACAAGGGTCAGCGGATTGCCATTGATGGTAGTTGCTCCTGGACGTTCCATACTTTCGAGAGTAGCAAGGCGGCGGAGCGGAGCTAAAGCGCCGCCGCCAACTCGTCCGCCGTGGTCACCGCCATCCGGCAGACAAAGTTGTCGCACACCTGTGCACCCGGCTCACCCGGCTCCAGGGTGACGCGCTGGAACGGAGAGAATTTGCGATGCACCACGGCCATCAGGTCGCGCGCCGTCTCTGGAGTGCCGGTCAGCTTCACCTCGCGCAAGGGCCGGCTACTGGCGACCAGCGCGATCAGCATCTGCGGCGCCGTCATCGGTTGACCGGCCAGGCGTGAACTGAAAGCCGCCAACGCCCGCTCGGCAGCCTCGGTCTCACCCAGCCGCAGCAGATTCATCACGGCCACGCTGTTGCCCGATGGCTCCGCGCCGTCGTAGTCCTCTTTCAGCCGCATGACGAGCTGGCTATCGCCGTCCACGGTGGAGAAAAAGCCGCCCTGTTCCGCATCCTCAAACAGACGCCGCATGTCGGCGGTGAGGCTGCGGGCCAGCTCGAGATCGGCCATGTCGAAACCGGTTTCGTAGAGATCGATCAGCGCTTGGCTGAAGCAGGCATAGTCGTCCAGGAATCCAGGAATTGCCGCATCGCCTTCGCGCCAGCGCCGCAGCAGAATGCCGTCCGGAGTGATCATGCGGGTCTTGATAAAGTCAGCGGCCCGGCGCGCGGCTGCGCCATAGCGCGCCTCACCCAGCACCTGCGCGCCCTTGGCAAACGCAGAGATCATCAGGCCGTTCCAGCTGGTCAGCACCTTGTCGTCCAGATGAGGACGCACGCGTTTGGCGCGCACCTCCATCAGAATCTTCCGCGCCCGTTCCAAGCGCTCCGGATCAATCAGCGGACCGGCTTGGTAGAGGATATTGCGGCCCGTGAATTCGGCGTGCGGATCTTCCGTCACATTGCCGGAAGGCACGGCACCGAAGGCCTCGCAGAACCAGGCCGCATCCTCACCCAGCAACGCATGAAGCTCATCCCAGCTCCAAATGTAGAACGCGCCCTCGCCCTTTTCGTGCGGATCAGCCGGGTCCAGCACGCTGTCGGCGTCTTCGGCGGAATAGAACGCACCATCAGCGTGCGTCAAGTCGCGCAAGACGTACTCGAAGATCTCCCGAGCCACTTGCGCGTACTGCTGATCACCGGTGAGCTGGAACGCCTCCAGATACGAGATCGCCAGCTGCGCCTGATCGTAGAGCATCTTCTCAAAGTGCGGCACAAACCAGCGCGCATCCACCGAATAGCGATGGAACCCGCCGCCCAACTGGTCGTTCATGCCGCCCTTGGCCATTTCGCGCAAGGTCAGCAGCGCCATCTCCAGCGCCTCTTCGTTGTCCGCCCACACGGATTCCCGCAGCAGAAAGTTCAGCACCACCGGGCGCGGAAACTTGGGCGAGTTCCCAAAGCCGCCGAGGCGCGAATCGAAGCTCCGGCGCAGGGCCAGATAGAGCCGGCTCCGGACGTCTTCCTCCGGTGCCACCGCACCCGCCGGACCCAGCGCCGTCACCCGGCGCAGTTCTTCCAGAATGTTTTCGCCCGACTGCTGAATCCGTTGTTGGTCCGCACGCCAAGCGTTCGCCAACTGGATCAGCACCGACGGGAAACCCGGCCGCCCGTAGCGGTTGTCCGGCGGAAAGTAGGTGCCGCCATAGAACGGCTTCAGGTCAGGCGTCAGAAACACCGACATCGGCCAGCCGCCGGAGCCGGTGGTGGCCTGCACAAACGTCATGTAGATGCGGTCAATGTCGGGCCGCTCTTCACGATCCACCTTCACCGGCACAAAGCCCTGGTTCAGCAACGCGGCGATCTGTTCATTCTCGAACGACTCACGCTCCATCACGTGGCACCAGTGGCAGGTGGAATAGCCAATCGAGAGGAAGATCGGCTTGTTCTCATCGCGGGCCTTGGCAAACGCTTCCGGGCCCCAGGGGAACCAGTCCACCGGATTGTGGGCGTGTTGTTGGAGGTAGGGGCTTTTCTCGTTCAGGAGTCGGTTGGTGGGCATGCGGTACCTTCTTGTAGTATGGATGCCCTCGCGACCCTGATTGACTGGCTCCGCATTCCCAGCATCTCGTCGGACCCCGCCCACAACGCCGATACGCGCCGTGCGGCGGAGTTCGCCGCTGATCTGCTCAAGAATCTGGACCATGTCGAACTGATCGAGTCACCCGGGCGTCACCCGCTGGTCTACGCCGACTGGTTGCACGCCCCCGGACGACCGACGCTGCTCTTCTATGGCCACTACGACGTCCAACCGCCGGAGCCGCTGGATGAGTGGCACTCCCCACCGTTTGAGCCGGACATTCGCCGTGACCCGCACCTCGCCGGCGACAACCTCTACGCCCGTGGCGCGGCCGATGACAAGGGACTGGCGCTGACGCTGATCTGGGCCGTACGGCAACTGCTCGAAGAGCGTGGCTCACTCCCGGTCAACGTCCGGTTCCTGATCGAAGGCGAAGAAGAATCAGGTGGCGAGCACATTGAGCAGTTCGTGGCCGAACACCCGGAACGGCTGGCCGCCGACGCTGCCGTGATCGCCGATACCGAGATGTTTGCGCCCGAACTGCCGACGCTGTGTGTGGGCTTGCGCGGCATCGTCTATGGCGAGATCCATGTGGAAGGCGCGCGGACGGATCTGCATTCCGGCGTCTATGGCGGTGCGGCGCCCAACCCGCTGCAAGCGATGGCCGAGATCATCACCGCGCTCAAGGGCCGCGATGGGCATATCGACATTACTGGCTTTTATGAACGCGTCTCGCCGCCCTCTCAACTGGAGCGCGCGGCCTGGGCGCGGCTGCCGTTTGATGAGGCCGAGTATCTGGCGCGCGAGGTCGGCTCCGCGGAATTGACGGGCGAACCGGGCATCGGACTGTTCGAAAGGCTGTGGGCCCGGCCCACCTTTGAGGTGCACGGCATCCGCGGCGGCTTCATTGGTGAAGGGGCAAAAACCGTGATCCCCGCGCGCGCTGTCGCAAAAGTCAGCTTCCGGCTGGTGGCGGATCAGCAGCCCGCCGAGGCGGTGGAGCAGATTGATCGCGCGATTACCGCCGCCACGCCCCGCGGTGTCCGGGCCAGCTTTCAGTTGCTGTCGGCTGCCGCCCCGTCGCTGGTGGACACCAGTAACCGGTACATCCAGGAGGCCGCCCAGGCGATGACGGAGACGTTTGGCGCGGAGACCGTCTTCACCCGCTCCGGCGGATCCATCCCGGTGGTCGGCCTGTTCGACCAGCACCTGCACATCCCCAGCATCATGCTGGGCTTCGGGCTGCCGGATGACAACCTGCATGCGCCCAATGAGAAGCTATATTTACCGAACTTCTTCCGGGGAATCGACGCCACGCGGCGCCTGATCGAACGAATCGGAGCGCTCCGCAGCACGTAACCGCCAGTGGACATCAAGGACCAAGTCAAGGCCGCCGCCGACATCGCGCAGATCGTGGGGGAGGTGGTGCGCCTGAAGCCAGCCGGACCGGCCCGCTTCAAAGGGCTGTGCCCGTTCCACCAGGAGAAAAGCCCGTCGTTCCACGTGGATCGGGGCAAGCAGTTCTATCACTGCTTTGGCTGCGGCAAGGGTGGCGATGTCTTCAACTTCCTGATGGAGATCGAAGGCGTCACGTTCTTTGAGGCCTTGAAGTCGCTGGCGGAACGTTACGGGATCACGATCCCCAAGCGGAACGATTTCTCCAACGCCGAAAGCCAGGAGCGCGACGCCGTGGCCGCCATCCAGGAAATTGCGCTGCGGCATTACCGTGACTCTCTGGACGGCGAGGCGTTGCAGTATTTGAAGAAGCGCGGCGTCACCCCGGCGGCGATAGATGAGTTTGCGCTAGGCTACGCGCCGGCCGGTGCGTCGCTGACGCAGAAGCTGCGCCGCGATTTTCCGCCGGCTGCGCTGGCGGCCTCCGGCCTGATCATCCAACGCGACGACGGCTCGCTTTATGACCGTTTCCGGCACCGGGTGATGTACCCGATCCACAATGAATCCGGCAAGCCGATCGCCTTTGGCGGACGGGCGCTGGGCGATGATGAGCCGAAGTATCTGAACTCTTCTGACACCAAGCTCTACACCAAGAAAAAAATTCTCTACAATTTGCACCGCGCCAAAGAAACGATCCGGCGGCTGGACTACACCATCATTGTTGAAGGCTACATGGATGTAATCGGGGTGGTGCAGGCGGGAGTCAAAAATGTAGTGGCGACGTGCGGCACCGCGCTATCGGAGTTACACGTGCAAGTGCTGCGCCGTCATGCGGAAGAAGTGGTTTTGTTGCTCGACGCCGACAAGGCGGGCAAAGCTGCGATGGACCGCATGGGGCCGCTGATTGACGAACTGATGCGCATCCGCGTGCTGCAACTGCCGGCCGGCCAGGACCCGGACGAGTTCGTGCTGGAACACGGCGTGGAGGCGTTTCAACAGCGGCTCAGCCGAGCCACGCCGTACCTGGAATGGCTGCGAGACCGCGCGGTGGAGCGTTTCCCCGCCACCGTCGAAGGCCGAATGCAAGCGTACCGGGAAGTGATCCGCCCGGCACTGAAGCGGGTCCGCGACAAGCTGGAGCAGCGCGCGCACGTCAATAGCTTGGCCGCCTACCTGGGCGTCGAGACAAAGTCGATTTTCGATGATCTGCGGCGAGACGCGGCGGCACCCGCGCGTGACGAAGCGCCCGCCACGCCCAGCCTGACGCACAGCGAGATGCTGCTGGTGAACGGTCTTCTGGACAATCCCGTGGAGGCACCCCTGATGGTGGCGCGGCTGCGGATGATCGAAAGTTGGCACGGCTTTACGATGCGGCGGGTGATCGAAGAGGCGATCCGGATGACAGAAGCAAACGTGACTTTATCGTTTGAGGGTTTGGACGCCCGGTTAACGCCTCATGAGCGGGCACTCTTAGCAGCCGCCGTGCTGGCCGATAAGGGACACGAACAAGTATCTTTGCCGCAGTTGGAGGCGTGCGTGGTTACCTTGGAAGCCGTCGAGGCGGAAAAGCAAGTGACGGCACTCCGGGGGCGGATTCGTGCGCTTGAGAAAGAGGGCCGGTTTGCCGAGGCCTCGGAACTGATGGCTCAGCTGCCCAGCCGGCGCAGCCATCCACAGCCGCGAGGAAAGGCGTAACGTAGTAGATAGAATTGGGAAGCGTAATCCGCTTCCCCGGTGTGGTGGGAATTGAAATCGGAGTTGCAGTGTCAGGCGAAGATAAGTTTTCTAGACTGAGGCTGAGTGATGAAGGCGGTTTTCGGGCGGATGACGACGCCGGGGAGATGCTACCCGACGAGGTAACAGCTGCGCCGGAACTGGCCGACATCTTTGCGAACCTCGAACCGGCTCCCGAAGAACTGGCCGAGTTTGAGTTCGCCCAGGAACTCACTGAGAAGGAGTTCACGGACAAGGAGTTGGTCGACAAGACCAACGACCCCGTCCGCATGTACCTCCGCGAGATGGGCACCGTGCCCTTGCTGACGCGCGATGGCGAGATTGAACTGGCCCGCCGCGTGGAGCGCGGGCAATCGATCGCCCGGCGGGCACTCTACCGTTCGCCGCTGATCATCCGGGAAGTGTTGCACCTGGGCCGGGAGTTCTCGCAAGGCCGCGTGGCCATCCACGAGATTCTGCCCCCGCCGGAAGCGTTGCTCGACGAGGAAGAGACCGAAGTCAGCCCCCAGGAACAGGAGTTCGCGGCGGCCATCGAGGCCATCGAGAAGGCCTACCGCAAGGCCCAACTGGCCAGCCAGAAGTTGCTTTCCATCTCGCGGCAGATGAAGCCCAAGCAGCATCGCCGGGAGCGCTGGCAGCTGGGACGCAGCTTAATCCAGATCTCGCACCTGTTGCGCCATATTCAGTTTGGCTACGCCGTGAAGCGGCGGCTGAAGCTACAGTTGCGCACCGCCGTCGATGAGCTGCGGCTGCTGGAACGGGAGATCACCCGCATCCAGCGGCGCGTCGAGGGCGACGAGAGTGCCGCCGCTACCGCCCGCCGCCGGGAATTGCGCCAGCACACCACGCGGATTCAGCAACTGGAAGAAGAGTTCGGGGCCAGCGCCACTGATCTGCGCCGCACGCTCTCCATCGTCGAGCGCGGCGAGGCGGAAGCCGACGGGGCCAAGAAGCAGTTGATCGAGGCCAATCTACGGCTGGTGGTTTCCATTGCGAAGCGCTATACCAACCGCGGTCTCCAGTTTCTCGATCTGATTCAGGAAGGCAACATCGGCCTGATGAAGGCCGTCGATAAGTTTGACTACCGGCGCGGCTACAAGTTCTCGACGTACGCCACCTGGTGGGTTAGACAGGCGATCACGCGCGCCATTGCCGACCAAGCCCGCACCATCCGCATCCCGGTGCACATGATCGAAACGATCAACAAACTGGTCCGCACGCAGCGGCAGATGCAGCAGGAACTGGGGCGTGAACCGACCACCGAAGAGCTCTCCAAGCGCCTGGACTTGGCGGTCCACAAGGTGCGCCGCGTCCTACGAATTGCCCAGGAGCCGATCTCGCTGGAAACCCCGGTCGGCGAAGAGGAAGAGTCCCATTTGGGAGACTTCCTGATCGACAAGCATGTCACGTCGCCCTCGGAGGCCGTGATCAACTTGAACCTGCGGGACCAGACAGCGCAGGTGCTGAAGACCCTGTCACCACGCGAAGAGAAGATCATCAAAATGCGGTTTGGCCTGCAGGATGGCAGCGAGCATACGTTGGAAGAAGTGGGCCAGCACTTTGCCGTGACGCGGGAACGGATCCGCCAGATTGAAGCCAAGGCGTTGCGCAAACTTCGCCACCCCAGCCGGAGCCACCGTCTGCGGGCCTTCCTGGAAGCCGGCAACTCGGAATAGGCGGCGGTCAAGGCCGAAGGTAGATCTTCTCGACCAGTGGCACAATCGCTTCCGGGACCAGGTGCTGCCAGGGCAGGCCTTCCATCAGGCGGGTGCGGACATCGGTGGCGGAGTGCGCATCAAAGGAACGGTCCAGCGGCAGATTGGTGATGCGATGGGCCAGATGCGAGGGCGGCTCATAATGGCCCTGCCGGGCCGCTACCAGCAACGAATACTCGGTTAGCTGGCGCTCAATCGAGTCGCCGTCCTCATACTTCCAAGTGACAATCCGCTCCGCCGCATCGCGCCCGCAGACAAAGGCAATCTCCACCTGCGGACCCAAGTGGAGGCGGCACTCACGGGCCATTTCGATGAACAGTCCGCGGTCCATTTCCGCGACTGAAAACTGCGGATGCGGTTCGCAGGCGGCCACCATCAGGCGCAGCCGCTCCATCTGGCCGACGTAATCAAACGTCTTGTGCGGCATCGCCGACGGCAAGGCCAGCACCACCTCCGGAGCGAAGGCTAAAGCCTGCTCCGCCAACGCCAAATGGGCTAACGTGGGTGGATTAAAGGAACCGGGCAGGATGGCCAGGCGTCTGATGGGTGAGCCGACCGCAGGCGTTGATCCGCCAGGAGCGCGACGCCAGAGTTTCACACCTTCTATCCTAAGACCGAAAGCCGGGGTATCGTAAAGCAATATGTTCAGTTGGATCTGCCCAAAATGCGGGAAAGATGTTCCGCCCTCTTACACGGAGTGCCCGAACTGCGCCGCGCTCGCCGCCACGGCGCCCGTTCCACCGCCCCAGGCCGCCGCGCCACCAGCAGGATATCCGCCAAACTATCCGCCGCCGCCCGGCTATCCACCGCAGCAGTATCCACCGTCCTACGGCCAGCCGCCCTATCCGCAGACACCGCAAGGCTACCCGCCACCGCCTCCGCAGGGGTATCCGCCGCAACAGTATCCGCCTCAGTACGCGCAACAGTATCCGCCGCAAGGCTACGCGCCACCGCCGCCCGCCGCCGCGGCCCCTCCCCCACCTCCGCCGCCCCCACCCATGCCGGCACCCGAGATGCTGCCGCCGGAGCAGCGCCGCCCCCCCAAGCCCGCTGGTTTTTTGTTTGGCGGACAGGAAGAACCGGTGCCGCCAGCAGGCTATCCCGCGCCGCCCACCGGTTCCGCCCCGCCGCCGATGGCTCACCGGCCGCCTTATGCTGAACCCAAGACTCCGCTGCCGCAGTGGCTGGTGATGTTGGGCGTGGCGGCCGTTGTCGGCCTGATCATTGCCAGCGCCGTCTGGTGGAAGCAACGCTCCAGCACCGAAGCGGCCCCGGTGGCCGCCGTCGCGGAACCCGGCGCCCCGGCCGCGGCCACCAATGCGCACCCGTTGTCCAAGCTGATCGAGATCAGCGGCTTCCGGCTTTCAGAAGATAAGTCACAGCGCGCCAGTGTGAAGATGCTGATCATCAACCACTCGACGGCCGATACCGGGCAACTGGACCTGACCGTGACGTTGAAGGCGGTGAACGCCAAGTCCGGTGATACGCCACTGGCCACCTTTGACGTCCGCGTGCCGGCCATTGAGCCGCTGGGCACCCGCGAAGTCTCGACGCCCATCAAGACCACCCTGCGCGCCTACGAACTGCCGGATTGGCAGTTTATCCGCGCCGAGTTCCAGATCAAGTAATCCCGGCCCAGCCGCTTATCGAACCGCGATGCCCAGCGCCTTCAGCGCCGCATCGCGGTTTTGTTTTGCCTGGTCATCATTGGGACGCAGCGCCAGCGCCCGGCCAAAATGCCGCAAGGCCTGTGGCGCGTCGCCGATCTGCAGCGCGCAGCGGCCCATCTCCGCTGGAATGGCATATTCATCCGGCAGCCTTTGCGCCAGCGGCTGAAGCAGCCGGAGGCATTCGGCGGGCTCCACCGCCCGCGCCAACTGGATTTGAGGGCGCAGCTTGCGCGGCGATTCCGTGGTGACGTGCCGCCACAAGGACTCCTCCGTTTGCCAATGCCCGACCTGCCTCCAGCCGAGCGCGCCCAGCACCACGACGGGCAGATAAGCAGCCCAGCGCGGCTGCAGGCGAGCAAGCGCCAAGGCCGCGAGCCCCGCAAAAGCGGCCAGCGGCAGATACATCCGCCGGTCAGCGGAAAGATCCTGCAACGGCACGATGGATGACGAAGGCAACAACAGCAAAAGCCCCGCAATGGCCAGTTGCCCAGCCCGCCAGCGCGCCACCAGGATCGCCACCGTCAGCAGGATCAACCAGCCCACTGCACCATACTGCGTTCCGATCTCCGGGTCCAGCGTCAGACCCACCGGAAGCACCAGCAGCCGCAGATACCGCCCGATCACGGCTCCCTGGGCCGCCAGATACTCCAGCGGCGCAATGCCGGCCTGCGTGCCCGCACCGGAGCCCGGGGTCATCACCACCGCCCATACGCTCCAGGCTCCCGCTGCGGCTGCGACGCCGTAGGTAACGGCCAGTGGACGCCAGGCACGCCGGTGGACCAGGGCCAGCACCAGCGGTAGCGCCAGCGCATCCTCTTTCGACAGCACCGCCGCCGCGAACCAGCAGCAAGCAAGCCACGGCCGGTCATCAAGCCAAGCCTTCAGCGTCAACAGGCAGAACAGCGCCGCCAACAGAGTGGCCCGCGCGAAGACGTAGCTCACCGCCTCCGCTTGCAAGGGGTGAATGGCGAAGATCATCGCCGCGACCAGCGCCACTCGCCCGTCCATCAGCCGCGAGAGGACTTGGAACACGAGACAGCTATTGGCCCAGTGCAGCAGCACGTTCACCAACAGGAACGCCCAAGCGGCGTGCTGTCCCCGGCCCTCCAGATAGCCGGTGCCGTTCAACCAGAAGCTGAGTTGCGTCACCGGGCGGACCGGGCTGCCGGAGCCCTCAAACAGCGAGTAGTCATCCAGATGAAAGCTGCCGCCGGGCGTCGCATAGAAGACGGCCAGCACCAGCAAGGCCAGCTGAACATAGGGGCTTCGGATCAGGCGCGCCATGAACCCACCCTCGGCCCCGAACCGGTGCCATCAGCCGCGCCTGCTAAAATCGCGGGTTGGCCCTCAAGAAAGCTGCAAAACCGGTGGCGGCTCATTCCGTCACCAAACCGAAAACGGCCGTCGAACGCAAGGCGCGCGTGGAACGGATCCTCGCCCTGCTGGACCAGATGTTCCCGAACGTCACCTGCGCGCTGCACCACACCAATGCCTGGGAATTGCTGGTCGCCACCATTCTCTCGGCCCAGTGTACCGATGAACGCGTCAACAAAGTGACGCCCGGCCTGTTTGCCAAGTACCCCACCATCGAAGATTTCGCCGCCGTCAGCCAGGCGGAACTGGCCGTGGACATCCATTCGACCGGCTTTTTCAACAACAAGGCCAAGTCGGTGATCGGCGCCGCCAAGAAGATCCTGGGCGAGTTCGGCGGCGAAATTCCGCAGGACATCGATCAACTGCTGACCGTGCCCGGCGCGGCGCGCAAGACCGCCAATGTCGTGCTCGGCACCGCCTTCGGCATTGCCAGCGGCGTCGTCGTCGATACCCACGTCTCACGCCTGTCGCAGCGCCTGGACCTGACGCGCGAGACGACGCCCGAAAAGATTGAGCGTGATCTGGTGAAGCTGCTGCCGCAATCGCGCTGGATTCAGTTCTCCCACCAACTGATCCACCACGGCCGCGGCTTCTGCACCGCGCGCAACCCCAAGTGCGCCGAGTGCCCCATGGAGACGCTCTGCTACGCCAAGGACAAGACCGTATGACGGCGCGCTGGCTCGTCTTGGCGCTGCCGCTGCTGTTGGCGGGCTGCGTCAACCACCCCAACACCTGGATGCCGCAAGGCGAACGCAAGCCATTCCTGGGGCCGGAGCCCAGGGATCATGCCGCTGCCGTAGATCTCAACAAGCAAACCGCCAAAGAGACCGTACGGCTCTACCGCGAGAGCGCCCAGCGCGTGAAGGTCAGCTGCGATGGCACCGTTCGCGTCTTCGTCAACGCTCGTGCGGTGGGTGCCGGGGCGTGCCCCATCAGTGCCGCTATCCCCGCAGGAACGCTGGTGCCGAAGACGGTGCCCGTCATCGAGATTGAAGCGGATGCGCCAGTGCTGCTGAAGCGGGTTGAACTGGAGCCTTAAGGCGACCCGTGGCGCTCGTCTACATCCTGTTCGGCTGGCTTCTCACCGTCGCGGCAAGCATCGCCGCTGGAGCCTTGTTGGGACAGCGAGTGAGGACGCGCTTCTCCTTCCCACTAGCCTTCGTCACCGGCAGCGCAATTTTGAGCTTGGCCGTCTTCACGCTGGGCATGACGGGACTGGTCTACAAGGGCACGTTCCTCGCCTTGGGCCTCCTGTTGATCGGCGGGGCGACGTGGCGCAAGGCTTGGGCCGCGCTGGATTGGCCGCCGGTTGAAAGATGGTTCTGGGCGGGCTTTGCACCCTTCACCGTGCTCTACTTTCTGAACGCCGCCGCGCCGGAGATGAGTCCCGATGGCATGGCCTACCACTTGGGCCTGGTGGCGCGCTACTACCGCGAGCACCGCCTGATGCCGATCCCGGACAACATGTACGCCAGCTTGTCGCAGGGCGTCGAGATGCTGTTCCTGTTCGCCTATACGTTTGGCCGTCACTCCGCGGCGGCGCTGGTGCACTTCAGCTTTCTGGTCTCGCTAGCGCTGATGATCGCGCAGACGTTTCCGGGGCGAGTGGGCACGGTAGCGGCGTTGCTGGTCTATGCCAGCCCCATCGTCGGCGTCGATGGCATTAGCGCCTATGTCGATGTGGCCGTGGCGGCGGTCTGGTTCGCGCTCTACGTGCTGGCGCGCGGTGAGAAGCCGGCGGTCCCGATGGGCGTGCTGGCGGGGTTTGCGTTTGCGGCGAAGTACACCGCGGGCTTGGCCTTGATCTATGCAATGTGGCATCACCGCAAGCGGGCCATGGTGATCCTGGGCGTTGCACTGATCTTCATGCTGCCCTGGTTGATCCGGAACTGGCTCTGGCTGGGTAACCCGGTGGCGCCGTTTGCCAATGCCGTATTCCCCAACCCGCACATCACGGTGGCGTTTGAGCGCGAGTACTCCGAATGGATGCGCCACTACGGTGTCGAAAGCCTCCGCGAATGGGTGACCAACATCACGGTGCGGGGCGAGAAGCTGGGCGGCTTTCTGGGTCCGATCTTTCTGCTGGCACCGCTGGGCATCACGGAATGGGGCTGGCTGTGGGCCGGCGCGACATACCCGCTGAACGTCGGCACCCGCTTTTTGATCCCCGCGCTGCCGTTTCTCGCCGTGGGCATGGCGAAGCGGTTGTGCCGGTGGACGTGGCTGGGGTCGGCGGTGGTGCTGTTGCACCTGGTGCTCTCCTGGCCGGCCGTCTACAAGCAGTACGCCGCGCGATTGGTCGAAACCTTCGTCCCGGCAGGCGAGCGCGTCTTCACTTGGTCCGGCATGCCGGAGGCGTACACGTCCCGGCGCGTCACGGTGTCGATGAACTCGGCCCATGGGTATCAGATCCGAGACATCCTGGCCGCACCCTCGGTGGATGCCTTCCAGCCGACGTGGCGGCACGATTTTGCCTGGGCGACACCGCGTCGCGTCGTGCGCATCTTTCAAGACACCGGCAACGCCCCGGACCGCTGGAGCATCTCGGAGATCCTTCCCCGCCCCGTCTCCCTAAAGGCCTCGCACTATGACTTTGAGACCGCGCTGGCCTTCGACGGCAATCCGTTGACGCGCTGGCATTGTGGCTGGCCGGTCACTGCCGGGCAGTGGTTGGAGCTGACGTTTGATCAAGAGGTCACCCGCGTTTCGCTGTGGTTGACGCGGGATCAATACGGGGTGAGGATGCACATCGACGGCGCACAGCGCACCGAAAGCTGGGCCGACCCGCCGCCCAATCTGCGCCGCCTTGCCGCGGATACCGTGAAGGCACTCGGCATCAAGTATCTGTTGATCGACAGCCCGGACTTGGGCTACGCCGATTTCCGCGACCGGCGCGCCGAATGGGGCTTGACCGAACTGGGCGAACGCGGAACGACCAAGCTCTACCGGCTGGATTGAGAGGATCAAACATGTTTCTAGGAATTGATGGCGGACAATCATCAACCACCGCGCTGATCGGCGACGACACCGGCCGGGTGGTGGGCTACGGCCGAGGTGGCGAATGCAACCACGTCAAGGGTCCGGCGGGGCGCAACAAGTTCATCAACGCCATTACGGGCTGCGTCGATGCGGCGGGCGGCGCGGGCATGAAGTTCACGGCGGTCTGCGGCGGCTTCTCCGGCGGCCCGGCCGACAAAGAACAGTTGCTGGCCGAAATGTTTCCCGGCGCGAAGATCTTTGCGACGAATGACGGCTTGATCGCGCTCACGGGAGCCACCGCCGGGGAGCCGGGCATCATCACGATTGCCGGCACCGGGCAGTTCACCTTTGGCCGCGCGCGCGATGGCCGGACGGCGCGCGCCGGAGGCTGGGGCTATGTGTTTGGTGACGAGGGCGGCGGCTTTGACCTGACGCGCCAAGCTCTGCGGGCGGCTCTGCGCGAAGAGGAAGGCTGGGGACCGCGCACCGTGTTGACCGGCCGCCTGTTGGCCGCCACCGAGGCCCTGAGCGTCAACGATCTGTTGCATCAGTTCTACACCACCGATTGGCCACGGCCCAAGATCGCTGCGCTATCGAAGCTGGTGGACGAGGCAGCGGTGGACGGCGATGACGTGGCGCGAGATCTATTGCACGCCGCCGCGCAGCAGCTGGCCGGGTACACGTCCGCCTTGCGGGGCATGCTGTTCCAGCCCGGCGAAGTGGCCCGCGTGGCCTGGATCGGCGGTGCCTTCCAAAGTGAGCTGCTGCTGTGGCGGTACCGGATGCTGGTGGAACTGGAAGACGCCAACCGCTGCGGCCCGCCGGAGATGGGCCCTGCCGCGGGCGCACTGATCGAGGCCTATCGCCATGCGGGGCTGGACGTCGAGTTGAAAGACGTTCCGGCGTTCCTCAAATAGCGCGTTAGGTGGAGGGCGGCGGAGCGCCCACACACCGCTTGCTGGCGCGCGCGGCTCGGTAGAATTTGCGCGTTACCGAGCCGCGACCACGAGGGAGCGGTTTACGATGGACGGCTAGGCCCGCGTCAAGCGAGCCACCAGATTGTTCTCGCCGCCCACATCGGTCAGCCGGAATTCGCGGCCCTGGAAGAAGTACGTCAGGCGTTTGTGATCGACACCCAGCAGACCCAGCAACGTGCCGTGCAGGTCGTGCATGGTCACTTTGTCCTCGGTGGCCTTCAAGCCGATCTCGTCGGTGGCACCAATCGCCTTGCCGCCCTTGATGCCGCCGCCCGCCATCCAGACCGAGAAGCCATAGGGGTTGTGATCCCGGCCATTGCGGTTGCCCCCGCCGCCTTCAGCCCCATCCGTGAACGGTGTGCGCCCAAAGTCGCCGCCCCATAGCACCACCGTGCTGTCGAGCAGGCCGCGCGACTTCAAATCGGCCAGCAGACCCGCGATCGGCTTGTCCACTTTGCGGGCCATGAACTGGTGGTTCTGGTCACACTCATTGTGGCCATCCCAGCCCACTTCCGCGCCCTTGCGGCCGCCAGAGTAGAGCTGGACAAAGCGGACGCCTTTCTCCACCAGGCGGCGCGCCATCAGACACTGCGTGCCGAACTCCGCACTCATGGGATCATCCAGGCCATAGAGCTTGCGCGTGGCATCTGATTCTGATTTCAGGTCCGCCACCTCCGGCACCGACATTTGCATTTTGAAGGCCAGCTCATAGGACGCCATGCGCGCGGCCAGTTCGCTGTCGTCGCTGCGGGGCACGCGGTGCTGCTCGTTGTAGGTGTTCAGCAGGTCGAACATCTCGCGCTGCTGGGTGGCGCTAATCCCTTCCGGGCGGTTGACGTTCAGGATCGGCGCGCCCTCGCTGCGCAGCGTCGTCCCCTGATAGGCCGCCGGCAGAAAGCCCGAGCCGTAAGCCGGTGCGCCGGCCTTGATGCCGCCATCCAGCATCACCACATAGGCCGGCAGATTCTCGCTCTCATTGCCCAACCCGTAGACCACCCAGGACCCAACGCTCGGCCGCCCAATCCGGCCCCAGCCGGTGTTCATCCACGTCTGTCCAGTAACGTGCGTAAAGCCGTCATGGTGGCAGGAGCGGATGACAGCCAGATCGTCCGCATGCTGCGCGACATTCTCAAACAGGTCCGAAATCTCAAGCCCCGATTGGCCGCGCTTCTTGAAGACGCGCGGAGTGCCCATCAGCGGCGTCTTGTCCATGTTCGAGAACTGGAAATCGACTTTGCCGAAGCTAGGCGGAATTGGCTTGCCATCCAGCTTGTTCAGCAGCGGCTTGGGGTCAAAGGTATCCAGATGGCTGGGTCCGCCGTGCATAAACAGGAAGATGACGCTCTTGCCCTTGGCCGGAAAGTGCGGCGCTTTTGGCGCGAACGGATTGGTGACCGGAGCCGCCTGTGCGTTCTCGCCCAGCATCAGCCCAGCGGCCAATGCGCCAAAGCCCAAACCGCTCTTTTCGAGAAACTCGCGTCGCGAGGCAGTACGCAGGGTCTTTTCACAAAAGTAGGACATAGCAGGCTTCCTTAATCGACGTACAAGAACTCATTCATGTTCAGCATCACCAGACAGAACCGGGCCAAGCTGGCTTGGTCGGTCACCAGAGCCAATGCCTTTCCGCGTTCCGCAGCGGTGGGCTTTCGGTGCAGCGCCTTCACCCAGGCGGCGTCCACCCAAGCAGCAGGACCGCCCGTAGTCTGGGCTGCAATTGAGGCGGCCATCCGCGCCGCCTGAGACACCATAAACTCGCCATTCATCAGCGTCAGCGCTTGCGGAGCCACCGTGGTGCTATCGCGGCGGGAACAGCTCATGGTGGTGTCCGGCACATCAAAGGTGGACAGCATTGGCATCGGGAACGTGCGCTTCACATAGAGATAGACACTGCGGCGCGTATGCTCCCGCGGGTCCAGCGCTTCCGGCCACTGGTTGCGGGCCCACATCACGGTGTACTCCTCGCGGCTCAACTTCGGGATCACCGGACGGCCCCCGGCCTTCAGGTTCAGCTCGCCGCTGGTGGAGAGCACCGCATCACGCAGCGTCTCCGCATCCAGCCGCAGACGGTTCATGCGCCACAGGTAGCGGTTATTGGCATCGATGCGCGCGTTGGCCTCGCTGAACTCGCTGGACCGTTGATAGGTCTCCGACAGCATAATCGAGCGGTGCAGTTGCTTGATGCTCCAGCCCTGGGCCACAAATTCACTCGCCAGATAGTCCAGCAGTTCCGGATGCGTCGGCTCTTCGCCCTGACGGCCAAAGTCGTTCGGCGTCGCCACAATGCCCCGCCCGAAATGCCAGTGCCAGACGCGATTGACGATGACGCGGGCGGTCAGCGGATGCTCCGGATCAGTCAGCCATAATGCGAGCGACTTGCGGCGCTGTAGCTTCAGTTCGGGCGAATCCACCACCGTCTTGCCGGCCGCGATCACCGCCGGGAAGCCGGGGTTCACCTTGTCGCCCTTGGCCCGCCAATCACCGCGATGGGTGACGTGGATCTCAGGCACGGTTTCGGCATGGCCCAGCACCGTGGCAGTCTGCATGACGGGGTTGGCTTTGAGTGATGCTTGGCCTAGTTCGACGATCAACCGCTCGCGCTCCGCGCTTTCGGCCGGAGTCAGCGGAATGTCCGCCTCCTTGCCTTCGGCATTTTCTTGCAGGCCCGCCGTCGTGAGGGCCGCTTCAAACTTGGCGGCCAAACCACGCTGCGCAGCTGACCGCTTATCGACGGGCACATCGTAGGCCGCCAGCACTTCCGCCGGGAAGCGGCTGCGGACCTGCTCGACTACGCGCTTGCGGGCCGCTTGATCGATGCGGTTGATGGCGCCCTTGATCTCTTCCACCTTCAGCCACGTCGGGTAGCCGGACTTAAAGCCGAAAATATTGAACTTGGCGATGACCGGAATTTCCCGCTCTTCGCTGCCGGCGAAGATGGCCATCATGCTGTGATACTCGCGCTGCGTCAGCGGGTCGAACTTGTGGTTGTGGCAACGCGAGCAACCGAGCGTCAGGCCCAGAAACGCTTCACCGGTCGTGTCCACGACATCGGTCAGCCATTCGTAGCGCTCCTGGCCGCCAAACAGCGCGGCCTCATGATAGGCCGGGCCAATCGTATAAAGCCCCGTGGCGATCTTGGCGTCCAGGTTCTTCAGCTTCTCCGGTGCGATCTGGAAGCCGCCGTTCAGGTCCAGGTCATCGGGGAAGAGTTCATCACCGGCCACTTGCTCCTGCACAAAGCGGTTGTAAGGCTTGTCCTGATTGAACGACTTGATGACGTAATCGCGATAGCGCCAGGCGTTGGGGAAGTAGATATCCGTCTCAAAGCCACCCGTATCGGCATAGCGCACGACATCCAACCAGTGGCGGCCCCAGCGTTCGCCATACTGTGGCGAGGCCAGCAGCCGGTCGACGAGCTTGGCGTAAGCATCGGGCGAGGCGTCAGCGACGAATGCGGCTACTTCCGCTGGCGACGGCGGCAGGCCCAGCAAGTCAAACGTGGCGCGTCGGATTAAGGTGCGGCGATCCGCGCGGGCCACCGGCTTCAGCTTCTGCTCGGATAACTTGGCCAGTACGAACGCATCAATCGGGTTGGTGGCGGTTCCGCTGGGCACCGCCGGCCGGGTGACTTTCTTGAACGACCACCAGGAAGGTTGCGCCGTCAGTGCCCCGCCGCCCCAGTTGGCGCCACGATCAATCCAGGACTTCAGCGTCGCCACCTCGGCTTCGCTGAGCCCCTTCTTGCCCGGCGGCATCTGCAGTGCTCCCTGGCGCAGCACGGCCTGATAGATCAGGCTGTCCGAGGCCTTGCCCGGCACCACGGCCGCACCCCGGACACCGCCTTTCAACATCGATTCCCGTTGCCGCAAATCGAGTCCGCCCATCTGCGCGGCTCCATGGCAACTGGCGCAGTTGCGGTCCAGAATCTTCAACGCCTCATCGTCCTGGGCCCAGGCCCAGACGCTCAAGGCTATATAAGTGAACAGGAAGCGCATTGCGCGAACATGATATCGAGTTCCTCCGATGGCGACAAGGGTGCTACCTCCCACGCCGGATCGACACACGTATTCGGCTGTCAAGATTCACGCGTTGGGCTTGGTAGTGGCACACTGGTAGGAGATGGGTCCTACACCGCCACAACCGCCGAAGCAGCCAATTCCCGGCATTGATCACATCATTGCCGTTGGATCGGGAAAAGGAGGCGTCGGCAAAACCACGGTTTCGGTCAACCTGGCGCTGGCGCTTTCCGGGATGGGCTACAAGGTGGGCCTGCTGGATGCCGATGTCTATGGCCCTAATGTCCCCACCATGCTGGGCACGCAGGAACAGCCGCTCGGCAGCGGCGACAAGATCCGCCCCATTTCCGCCAAGGGCTTGAAAGTGATGTCGATGGGCTTTCTGTCACCCGGCGACAAACCACTGATCTGGCGCGGACCGATGCTGCATTCCGTCATCCAGCAGTTTCTGCGGAGCGTCGAATGGGCCACGTTGGACTTCCTGATCATCGACCTGCCACCCGGTACTGGCGACGTTCAGCTTTCGTTGCTGCAGTCCACGCCCTTGACGGGCGGCGTGGTGGTGACTACGCCTTCCGCGGTCTCGCTTGAAGATGCGCGCAAGGCCATTGGAATGTTCCAGCAGCTGCGGGTCGAGATTCTGGGCATCGTCGAGAACATGAGCGGCGGGCCGTTCGGCTCCGGTGGTGGCGAGCGGACGGCAACCGCGATGAACGTCGCGTTTCTGGGTCGTCTGGGCCTGGATGGAGCGATCTGCGAAGGCGGCGATACCGGTCAGCCGGTGGCGATGTTTGGCGAAAGCCACACCGTCGCTTTGCCGTTTTTCGAACTGGCGCGGACGTTGCTGGAGCGCGTGAAGACCGTCGGTGCCCCAGCCGGGCCTTCGATGACGATCAGCGACTAGGCCAGCACTTCGACGCGGTAGCTTTCGATCACTGGGTTGGCCAGGACATCGTGGGCAATCTGCTCACCTTCCGCCCGGGCCGCCGCGGCATCGGCCACGCCTTCCAGTTGTAAATCAAACACTTTGCCCTGCCGCACCTGGGCCACCGACTGGTGACCTTGGCTCACCAGCGCATTGCGCACTGCCTGGCCTTGCGGATCGAGCACGGTGGCCTTCGGGAAAACATAAACGCGGACAGTCATTCATTTTCATCATCCCACAGATGGCTGGATAGCGTTTTTCATATCGCCGTCATCGATTTCTTGTATACATTTCGCACCATTACGAGTTAGAATTCAAGAGTTCGATCCTCAGGGAAACCGCCATGAACCTCTTGATTGCAGCCGTATACTCTCTTCTGCTTACGCTGGCATTGGGCCTGCCGTCGGCAGCTGGGACAATCACGTTGGCTGCCAGCCAGGACACCTGGATCGTGGATGCGGATATTTTCCGGGATTTCAACGCCGGCACGGACGCATTTGTGTGGGTGGACGGCCCGGCCAATGCGCCCACAGGGGGACTGATCGCCTTCGATCTCGCCTCCATCGGTGCCGGTTCCAGCGTCACTTCCGCGACGTTGCGCCTCCACCATCAGGCCAACCAACAGTTCGGCCAGTACCTGCGGGCCTACCGGAATCTGACGGCTTGGAGCGAGAATACGGCAACCGCGTCCAATGCTCCGGCTTTTGACCCGACGCCGGTGGCGGAGCTGCTGGTTCTCGATGGTTCCGTGGATCGCTATCGCGAATGGGATGTCACCAGCGTCGTCCAAAGCTGGGTGAAGGGTACATTTGTCAACGCGGGATTCCGGTTGGGCAAAGACGTGACTGGCGGAGCCTCCCCTTACTTTGCCAGCCGTGAGGCGTCGTTGGGAGTGCCGGAACTGGTCGTCACTTACCGGGCCGCCGTGGTGAGCGATGCCCAGTCAGTGGTTCCGGAGCCCTCCACCGGTCTTATGTTTGGCGCCATCTCAGTACTGGTATTACTAGCAACGCGCCTGCGCTCTTAGTTTCTATCCGCTCTTTCCTCTTCTTTCCTTAGTACTCCCATTCCGTGCTTTACGTGCTTTCCTGCCCTTCGGCCGCTCAATTGTAACGATAGAGTCAAATTTTGAGCTATCATGTCTCGTAACCATCATCCAGGCGCGAAGCCTCGGGGCGATGGGCAGCGACGGATGAAGGCAAGTTCAATCGAGTGGGCTGTGGGAAAAGGGGTCTGCGGCACCACTCCCTCACGGTCGTAGCTCAGTGAGCTATTTCAGAGTTGTTGCAAAAGAAGAGCTGTAGGTTTCTGAGCCGCACGCGTCAGCAAGCGGTTTCCGGCCTTTTTCGCAGCCCGCTGGGATTCCAGGCGGAATCACGCTGGGGACCACGGTTATACATCGGAGGAAAGTAATGATCGATTCGTTGGTGATGAAGTGGAGACGGTTTTGGGACGTGGCCGTCCGGGCGTCGATGTCGGTGGGGCAAGCGGTGGCGATCCTGATGTCGACCGTGATGGTCGGGCAGCCGCTGATGGCGCAGGCCAGTGATCCGCCGCTGGTGACTGTCTCGCCGGTGATTACCGTCACCGGAACCATCAACATTACCCTTCCCCAGGATGTCAGCTTTGACAACGCGCCGTTGGTCCCGGCGAATTACATTCCTCCCTTTGCCGCGGGTCCGATCATCATCAGTGGCGGCGACCCGAACATCTGCCCGGATCTGCCCTCGAACCGCATCATCCGCAATTGCAACCTGGGCCGCAGCAACTTTGAGAAGACCATCGTCAACAGCTGGCTGGCCATGCGCGGCCTGCCGGAATCGGCGGCGGCGTTGATCTACCAGTTTGGCCGCAGTGATCTGCGTGACGAATTGCGGTCCTACATGAGCACCTTCATCAAGGGTGCGATCATGAAGGAACCGGCACAACGCACGGCCGACGAAACCGCCGTAGTCAACTGGCTGCAGGAGGCGGTCCGTCAGAACGAAATCGCGTTTTTTCAAGCCGCTGCTGATGAGTACAACCGGTTTAACTCCAATAGCTGCCGGTTTACTCTGGAGCCTACCATCGCCAGAGCGCTCGACCTGACGTTCGACAACGTCTCCTACTGCTTTCCCAGCATCGGCGGCTTGTTTGCTTCCCGGCCGGTGCCCAACGCCAATTACTTCCGACAAGTCGGTCTCAAAAAGGCCTATAGCGACAAGATCACCGCCTTTGCCGACGGCTCGGACCGGCTGCTGGAAACCCAACGCCGCGCGGTCATCGCGTTGGCGTCGTTGTCCACCTTTGCGACAGTCGTCACGTTGTCCGCCCTGGCAGCTATCGCGTTCGGCTCGCTGGCCTTATCCGTCTCTGCGTTTGTCGGCTTCGGCATCGCCGCAGGCGCCTCGCTTAGTGCATTGCTCACCGGGGCATTCCTCGCCTTCGCGGGACCGGCCGCGATTGTGCTGGTCGCGGTACTCAGCGGCGTGACGGCGGCGATTTCACTGGCTAGCGACGTGCAGAATCAGCGGGACATCAACGCTCTGCTGGCGGGACGCGCCACGGCAGCCAATCCTCCCGATTTGGCGGCCATGCTCAAGGATTCGCTGGGCAACCAGAAGATTGAGCAGACTTTTCAACTGGCCACACTGCCCGAAGCTGCCTCTACCGTTCCGCTGCCCGCCGCCGATGGTGGGACGCCTTTCTATGTCAGCCAGTTGGTGGGCCCCACGGGCCCCGCCGCCAGCTTCAACTACACCGCCTTCGATAAGGGCGGCAACTTCAACCTTCAGGTCCAGAGTTATCAGCGGAACTGGTTCCTCCAGACCGGTACGGATACCAAGGGCAGCCCGGTCACGCGATTCAGCCGCACACTGGAGTTTTTCCAGCCCACCGTGGATTCGGACCCCAGCAAGGACATTTTCTTCACCGCTTATCTGATCGCAGGTGGCCGCTTCGTCGTCAGCCGCGACCCGAAGTCGAGCGACATCAGTTGCCCCGCGGACCCGATCACGGGCCTCAGCCCAACGCCGCTTGACCCCAAGTGCGGCAGCTACGTCACCAACACCATTCGGATGCGCCAAGGGACCAGCAACGTGGTCCAGTTGCGGATTCCGCAGGCGCCGGTGTTTGTCGGCGTCGATACCGCGCTGTTCACCGTGGGTGGCAACCGGACATTTTTCCCGCAGCTCGATTCCACCAGCGCCGGGCTGCCCTGCTCGCTTTCCTCCGCCGGGAGTCTGCCGGCGGGCGTGACCTTTAGCAGTAACGGTTTCCGCGGCACCGCCACGGCCACAGGGGTGTTCCCAGTGGTGGTGACCGCCAACTGCGGCGGCACCACATCCACCCGCAACTACACCATCCGGGCCGAGGAAGGGTTCCGGTTTGTCTGGCCCACCGCGTCCACGACGATCAATCTGGTGCGAGGCCGCCTGACGCAGTTCACGATCCAAACCAACGCCGCCCAGCCGGACATGCTGGACTATTTCCGGACGGGGGAACCGTTCCCCACGGGAATGGAACCGCAAGGGTTTAACCCGGATGGAACGGTCACGGTGAAAGGCAAGCCGACGGGGCTTCCCGCTTCCATCGGGAAGTTCAACATGTTCTACACCCCGATCGCGGGCGGCCCCACGTCCATCATCGATCTGATACCCAAGTACAACCTGGTCCCGCCAACGCTGCCCACCGTGGCGGCGAACACGACCGTGGATTGGGCCTCGGGTATCGCCAGTTCGCATACCTTTGACGGCACGGCAGCGAACGTCCAAGTGAGGTGGTCGCCGGTGAGCGGACTGCCTTCCTGGGCCACCTTCACCGATCTGGGCAACAATACCGCCCGCATCACCGGCACCCCGCCACCCGTGACTTCCGTGCAGGAGTTCCCGGTGGTGTACCGGTACGTGGCCGATGGCGACGACCAGCCCTCGCTCCGCCAGTTCACACTGCGCATTCGCGTGCAACCCAATAGCCCGGTGCTTAGCACCACCCCGCCGCTCTACTTCCGACTCGGTGACCCTGGCCGGGGCCGAGGGGTTGAGCGGTACCTGGACCGTCCTGAAGGATCTGCCACCGGGGCTGACGGCAACACCCAGCCCTGATGGCAAGAAGCTGACCATTGCCGGCACCCCGACCGGCGTGGGCGGCCTCTTCCAAGTGCCCATCCGGCTGGTGACCGGCGGCGGCAGCACGCAGCGCGATGTCCAGTTGATCGTCACGGAACCGGTGGCACTGAACGGCATCGCGGACCGCCTGATCCTCTACACCGGCTCGCCGATCGACATCAGCCTCTCCGCCACCCGGGGCTTCCCGCGGCTGGCGATGGCCACCTCGCCCGGTGATGGCATCCGGGCCTCCGCCGGAACGATCGTCAGCCTTAGTGACAGCGAAGCGGCCGCCCTTGCTTCAAACGGACTCCAGTGGGACCGCAGCGCCCCCGGGCGCCTGCGCCTCACCGGGACCCCCGTTGCGCCGGCCACCTACTTTGTCAACCTCACCGGACAGACGATCTACGGCCTGGCCAGTGAACCGGACCGGGTACTGGTGGGCGCAGCGGCCACCCGGGCGCTCACCATCATGGTGCTGCGGCCGGCGGATCTCGATGGCGACGGCACGGTCACCTGCCGGGACGTGGCGATCGTCCGGGCAGCCTTTGGCACCGTCCGGGGCCAAGCCGGGTTTAACGATCTTGCGGATACCAATCGCGACGGGTTGGTGAACATCGTAGACCTGAGCTATCTCCAGTCGCGGCTGCCTCGGGGCACGACCTGCCCGTAGGCAGCATGGCACTCGAACGGGAACCGTACTAGAACGTTGGAATTTGCGGTTCCCATCCGCGGACCCAGTTGCGATAATCCGGAGTGATAGCCGTTGAGGAAGCGGCCACCACTTGGCCCGGCGAGTTGCTGGGCTTGGCTCCAAATCTAAAAAAGCAAGAAAGAAACAAGACGATGCATAGCTTTCGAAATTTCGTTTACGCCGCCGCCATCACTTGGCTGGCCGCAGCCGCCCCGGCCTTCGCCGGTACCGCCACGCTGGACTTAACTCCTTCCAGCGGCACTGTGTACTATTCCGGCCAGACGCTCCAGCTGCAGGTGAATCTCTCCAACATCGTCAGCACCAGCCCTTTCTACGCCTATACCTTTGACCTGGCTTTTGACCCCACCGTCTTCCAGGCGCAGACTGCCACCGATGGCACCATTTTCACCGGTGGTCTTTACTTCACCGGCGCGATCGACAATACGGCGGGAACGATCACGTTCCATTCCGGCTTGGACCTGCTCCAGACGTTTGCGGGCACGGGCGGTCTGCTGGGCACCTTTGACTTCATCCCGGTGGCGAAGAACGCCGTGACCGGCTCCAAGATCACTTTCCAGAACGTCTCATTTCAGTCCTTTGAGGGAGCGCAGTTCAGCCTGTCGGACATCGATCTGGGCACTCTCCCGGAAGGGTCGTTTAACGTGGCCACTCCGGAACCCCTAACCGGCGGTCTGATGGCCGGCACCTTGGCGCTGATGGCCTTCGCCCTGCGCCGCCGCTGCTAGGTTCGTTCCAGCTATTGGAGTCCAGTTTGAGGCATCGCGGGCCCTGCGGCCCGGCCGGGCCACATTTTCGCAGCACCCAAGCGGTGACAGCGCTAAAATTGAGGATTGCCCGTCAAGATCTGCATCCTGGCCTCCAGTAGCTCCGGCAACTGCACCTTCATCTCCACCGGCACCACCCGGCTGCTGATCGATGCCGGGTTGAGCCGCCGCGAGACGATGGCGCGGCTGGCCGCCGTCGGCGAAACGCTGGAGCGTCTGGACGCGATCTTGGTCACCCACGAGCACAGCGACCACATCGCCGGATTACCGGTGCTCGCCAAAATGCCCAGCCGCCCCATGCGCGAGGCGGGCTGGCGGCAGACGCCGGTGTACCTGTCTCACCGCTGCGCCCAGCAGATCGATTGGGGTGGCCATCAGCCCGACGTACGGCCCTTCCAAGCCGGAGCGACCTTTGCCATCGGCGATATCGAGGTGACCAGCTTCACCATCCCGCACGACGCCGTGGACCCCGTGGGATTCACAATTCGCGCCGAAGGCCGGGTGATCGGCATCGCCACCGACTTGGGCTATGTGCCCGATTCCATCAAGTGGCACTTGCGGCAAACTGACTTTCTCTTGCTCGAATCCAACCACGACCTGGACATGCTGAAGGTGGGCCCCTATCCGTGGTCCGTCAAGCAGCGTGTCATGGGTCGGATGGGCCATTTGTCGAATGAAGTGGCCAGCCAGTTTATCCGCGATGACCTGGATGAACGTACTTCGACGCTGGTGCTGGGCCACTTGAGTGAGCAGAACAACTACCCCGATCTGGTCCGGCTGGTGGCCTCGCAAGAGATCGACCGGCGCGGCTTGGCCACGAGGCTGATCGTGCAGGAGCCCCGGCAAGCCGGTGAGTTGTTCACCCTTTGAGATTAAGAACTTGACCGGCGCGCTGCGGCCTGAAAGGCTGACGAAGGCGCGCCAGGAGAACCGATAATGATTGCCCGTTACACCCGGCCCACGCTCGGCCATATCTGGAGCGAAGAGAACAAGTACCAGCAGTGGCTGGCCGTCGAACTGGCCTCCAGCGAAACGCTGGCCGAAATGGGCATTGTCCCCACGGAAGCCGCCCAGGCCCTCCGCCAGCACGCCGCCATCGCGGTGGACCGCATCACTGAGATTGAGAATGTGGTGAAGCATGACGTGATCGCCTTCACCACCTGCGTCGCCGAATCGATGGCCGCGGCGGGGGCGGCAGAATCGTCCCGCTGGTTCCACTACGGCCTGACCTCGAACGATGTGGTCGACACCGCGCAGGCACTGATGATCCAGCAGGCAGCCGCTGAAATCTCCACCGGCCTGGACAAGCTGCTGGCGGTGCTGGAACGGCGCGCGTACGAGTTTCAGCATGCGGTCTGCATTGGCCGCACCCATGGCATCCACGCGGAGCCGTATACGTTCGGCCTGAAGCTGGCGCTCTGGTTCGACGAACTGCGCCGCAATGCCCAGCGCTTCCGCTCCGCCGCCGATGAACTGCGGATTGGCAAGCTGTCGGGTGCGGTGGGCACGTTTGGCCACATTTCGCCGGCCGCGGAAGAGCAGATCTGCGCCCGCCTGGGCCTCCGGGCGGCCGCCATCGCTTCGCAAGTGATCTCGCGGGACCTGCACGCCCACCTAGCCTCCACGCTCGCCCTGATCGCCGCTACGTGCGAAAAGATCGCGCTCGAAGTGCGGCACCTGCAACGCACCGAGGTCCGGGAAGCGGAAGAACCATTTGCCGCCGGGCAGAAGGGCTCCTCCGCAATGCCCCACAAGCGGAATCCGGTCACCTGTGAACAGATCTGCGGCCTGGCGCGCGTGGTCCGGTCCAATGTCCAGGCCGCGTTTGAAGATATCGCGCTGTGGCATGAACGCGACATTTCGCACTCTTCCGTCGAACGGGTGATTCTGCCGGACTCCACCATCCTGGTCGATTATCTGCTGGCCAAAACGATTTGGCTGATCGACGGGCTGGTGGTCTCGCCGGAGCGGATGCGCCGAAACCTGGAACTGACCCGCGGACTGGTCTTCTCCGGCCAGTTGCTACTCGATCTCACGGCGGCAGGCATGCTGCGCGAGGCCGCCTACAAGCTGGTCCAGGGCCATGCGATGCGCTGCTGGGCCGAAGAGGGAGATTTCCGGGCAGCCATCTCGGTGGAACCGGAAGTCAAGTCGCGCCTCAGTGCGGAGCAGCTGGAGGCAGCATTCTCCGAAGCACGGCAGCTATCCAATGTGACTGAAATTTTCCGTCGTGTTTTTCAGAAGTAGCATGGCCAAATATGAATCTGTCGATTCGAATACGCTTAAGTTCTTAGAATTCATAGTAACGATTTCGCCAACCTTCCCTATACTGGTTAACGAGACCTAATCGAAAAAGATGGCCCCTAGCAACAGTTTTCGCCGCCCTGCAGTACTATCCATGGCGCGCGTCCTTTTGGCGGACGATGATCCGGAAACCCGCTTGACCCTTCAAACACTGCTTGAAGCGGGAGGCTATCGTGTTGATTCGGCTGCCTCTGCGGCGGAAGCAGTGGGCAAGCTGGAAGACCATGAGTATGAGCTGGTGCTGACGGACCTGCACATGGAATCCCCGGAATCCGGGCTCCGCGTCCTGGCCCATGCCCGCATGGTTGACTACAAACCGGCGACCGCTTTGATTACGACTTATCAAAAAAAGCGCGCTAAATCGACCGGCAAGGCCCTCTACATTGAGCCGGAGAACGTGCCGGAGCTTCTGGATAAGGTAGCGGACCTGATCAGCGACCGGGCCCAACGGCGCGTCCAGCGCGAAATGCGCCAGTCCGGTTAGCCCAGTTCCGAGCCGTGACCAGCCGGAGCGGGCGGCTGACCCCATCTGAACGCTGCCTGAGCCGCTTGCCAGTGGCTGGACCGCAGCGTTCTGGTGGAGTCCGATCTAGGCCCCAACCTCGAAGATCGTCTCTTCGAGGACAGGCAGAGCATCCACAAAGAAGTGGTCACGCGAGGGAATCTCGATCAACCGCTTGGGGTCCGGCAACCCGTCGACCACCCGCCGCAGTTCATCCAGCGGACCGTGCTCATCCTGGGTTGATTGCACAAACACCTTGTCGCGCACGCAGGTCTGCTCCCAGGGCTTCTCGCCGTACTTGGTCGGGTAACCCACCAGGATCAGCCGTTTGACGTCCGCCAGCGGACACCCCAACCGCAGCGCGACGCGCGATCCGAAGCTGAAGCCCGCAATTGAATACGGCAGGTACGGATAGCGCTCCCGCAGCCAGGCCAGACAGGCACGCGCATCTTCAGTTTCACCCACGCCATGGTCGTAGCTGCCTTCGCTTAGGTTGACGCCGCGGTAGTTGAACCGCAGCACCACCGCACCCGCCCGGCGCAAGCCACGCGCCACGCGGTAGACCACCTTGTTATGCATCGTGCCGCCATGCTGGGGATGCGGATGGCAGACCAGGGCCGCCGCCACGGGTGCGTCCAGATGCTCCGGTTCTTCCAGCAGCGCTTCCAGCTTGCCCACCGGGCCATCGATCAGGTGTGATTCAATCCGGCGTGGCACGCTTAGGTCGTCCGGTAGTTGGTGTACTGCAGTTCCACGCCCAGGTCCGCGCCCCGCAGCAGGCCGATGATATCCTGCAGCGAATCGCGATCTTTGCCCGTCACCCGCACGACGTCGGCCTGGATGGAGGCCTGCACCTTCTTCTTCGAGTCCTTGATGATCTTCACGATCTCCTTGGCCTTCTCGATCGGGATGCCCTGCTGCAGCTTGATCTCCTGGCGCACGGTGGAAGATGCGGCCGGGGTGATCACGCCGTAGCTTAAGTTCTTCAGCGGTACGTTGCGCTTATTCAACTTGGCCTGCAGCACGTCGACGACGGCCTTCAGTTTGAAATCATCGGCACTCACCACGACGATCTTCAGGTCCTTCTCGTTCAGTTCCAGCGACGACCGCGAGTCCTTCAGGTCATAGCGGGTGCCGATCTCTTTCAGAGCCTGCTGGATGGCGTTGCTGACTTCGGTCAGCTCAACTTTGGAGACGATATCGAAACTGTTTTCAGGCATGGGTAATTCCTAGATTCTTCGCTAAGCGGGTGCGTCAGCGGCCGGGCTACTGATCGAGCGCGGCGATGACGCGATCCGTCAATTCATTGATCATGGCGGGCATCGCGGCATCCAGGGCCAAAGTGACCGCGGCGCGGACCCGCTCCCGGTCTACTGTACTACCTGAGGCAGGCTCAGCGGCGGCCCGCTCCCGGCGGACAAACTCAAGCAATGGCCGCAGTGTCTCCACCAGCACCGAGGCCTCAAACGGCTTGCGGATCAGGGCATCGCTGCCCGCCCGGCGCGCGGCTTCCTCATCCACCACCGCCATCGCTCCCGCCGTCAGGACGATCTTGGTAAAACGATGCCGCGGCTGAGATTTCAGAAAGCGGCACAGATCAAGCCCTGAACCCTGCGGTAGAGCCACGTCGGCCAGCACCAGGTCCGGATCAACGTCCGCCATCCGGCGCAGCGCCGTTTCGCCGTCCGTCACGGTGACCACTTCGTGGCCTTCGCCTCTCAAGATGCTCTCCCCCAGGCGTTGCGCGTGAGGACTGGCATCAGACAACAGGATCCGGCTCACTTCTTGTCTTTCGAACTCGCTTTGGCGGGCTTGGGTGCCTTCGCCTTCTTTTCCTTACCCTTCTTGGCCGGGGGCAAGGGCTGGCGATTGCTGGGCAGTGGTGCCGGGGCCGCCGCGCCCGCCGCTGGGGCCGGAGCAGCCGCGCCTGCGGCGGGAGCTTCCCCAGCCGCAGCCGGCGCACCCGCAGCCGGTTGATTCTGGCGGGCATCGGGCTTGGTATCGAGATCGGTGGTGGCACCGGCGCCCGTGGCAATGCTGACATCGGTGACGCCGCCGCCCGCCGCGCCCGCCGGAATCGGCACACTGGCCGGGATGGTAGGCCGCAGGGCGGCCATGGCCGGAGCACCGGATTTGGCGGCTTTGCTGGAATCCGGGCCGCGCTTCAACATGCCCGTGGCCCGATCCATCATGCCGACCTTGACGCGATTTTCCTGCTCATACTTCATCCGCGCCACCGCCACCGGATCCGCCTCAGGCACCGGCAGTTCCATCTGCTTCAGTACCTTGGTGGCATCTTCGACGCGGGGGGACAGCGGATAGTCCCGGACAATCTTGGAATAGGCGGCACCGGCCTTGTCGCGGAACCGGGCACCCATCTTGGCGTAGGAATCACCCAGCTCCCACAAAGCTTCATCCGCACCGCTGTAGAGCGGGAAGTGATCCACCATGTTCTGCAGGCGGTTGGAAGCGGCCGGGAAGGAGCCCTTCTTGTGATAGAAGGTGCCCACGCGGTACTCGCCTTCGGCCATCGCTTCCTGGATGTTGCGGAGCATCTGCGAAACACGCGGCGCAAACTTCGAATTCGGGAACTGCACCAGCAACTGGCGGCACTCATCTTCGGCGCGCAGTGCGTGGTTGTTGTCCCGATCCGGCTTTTCCATCTGCTTGTAGTGGATCATGCAGATCTTTTCCTGGCTCTCGGCGGCCTCTTCCATGGTCGGGTAGAACAGGATGAAGTCTTTATACTCGGCTTCCGCCTGCGCCATGCCGTTGGAGCCGCCTTCGCGGAACCAGCTGTCGGCGATCGCCAGCTTGGCCTTGGCCAGGTATTCGCTGGTGTCGTAGGTGTTCATCAGCGTGTTCAGCGTCAGCCGGGCCACTTCGTAGCGGCCACGCTCAATGTCCTTGATGGCTTTGTCGAACAGCACCTTGTCGGGCTGTTCGGTGTCTTTGCCAATCGGATTTTCGTACTTCTTGCGGCGGCAACCGGCGGCAAACACCAGGGCCAGACAGACCAGTAACGTGACAACCTTGCGATTCATGCGATTTCCCTTATTCTAACGGGTTTAGCGGCCAGCCGTCGCGCCCTGCGTTCCGGAAGCACTAAACCGCGCGCGCCAAGCGCGACAATTCTCGGACGGCGCCCGCCGGATCAGGGTTGCCGGAAACGCCTGCTCCAAAAACAGACGTGCCGCAGACCATCCAGTCGCAACCCGCCGCCGCACAGTCGGCCACATTCGCCGCGCCCAGTCCGCCGTCCATTTCCAGCAGAAAGCCCAGCCCCCGCTCGGCGCGGATGGCCTGCAGCGCTCGAGTCTTGGCCAGGGTCCGTGGGATGAATGCCTGGCCCCCAAAACCGGGGTTCACCGACATCACCAGCACCAGATCCACCACGTCCAGCACTTCGCTCAAGGTGGAGATGGGGGTGGCAGGATTCAGGGCGACACCCGCCTTCAGCCCCAGCTTCTTGATCGCGCCCAGTGTCCGGTCCAGGTGCGGACAAGTCTCCTGGTGGACAATCAGCGAATTCGCACCCGCATCGGCGAAGGCGCTCAGGTAGAGGTCCGGCGCAGTCACCATCAAGTGGACATCGAGGAAACTCCGCGTGACTTTGCGGATCGAGGCCAGCACCGGCGGACCCATCGAGATGTTCGGCACAAAGTGGCCGTCCATCACGTCGTAGTGCAACACGGTGGCCCCACCCGCCTCCGCTTGGGCGATCTGGTCCGCCAGCCGGGCAAAGTCGGAGGCCAGCAGTGATGGAAGGATTTCAGGCACGGGCTTTGGTTCGATTATGACATTTGCGCGGGCGCCGCCCGGCCGCGTGAGCCCCCGGCAGCGTGGCGCAGCCGGCTAGGTCTTCTGCAGGCGGAAGAACTCTTGATACTCCGGGTCCGGGTGCCCACCCAGCACCCGCTGCGCGATGTAATCACCCAACACGGGGCCATGCTTGAACCCGTGCCCGGAGCCGCCGCCCGCGATCCAGACGTTGGACCACTGCGGATGCCGGTCGATGATGAAGTGCTCATCCGGCGTGTTCTCCAACTGGCAGACATGCGTCGCGACAATCGGCTGGTCGCGGAGCGCCGGAAAGCGAACGGCGAGAAAATCTCGCGCCCGCTTCATCTGAAACGGCGCGGCCACCCGCTCGTCGCTGTCGGGGTCGAAGTTGGTGTCGGCGTTGGTGGGGCAGATCTTGAAACCCTTCGAATCGAGACTCGGGAAACCGTAGAACGCACTCTCGGAGAAGTTGGGCAGCTGCGGATAGTTGAAGCGAGCATCCCCGGCCGGCGTCCCAAAGTAGAGCACGTCGCGCCGCGGCGTTGCCAGACGCTTCCCCAACAGATCAGGGAAAAGCTTCCGCAGCCACGGACCACAGGCAAACACAAAGCTCCCAGCCGCCACGCGGCTGCCATCGCCCAGCTTTAGATTGCTCAACTGCGACCCGGAAGCATCCCCCGGTTCGGCGCGCGCAACCCGGAACCGGCCGCCCTTGCGCTCGAATACCTGGGCCACGGTGAGGCAGGTTTCCCGCGCCTTCAGGATCGCCGCGCCCGGCTCATACAAGCCCACACCCACGCCCTCGGGCCGAATCACCGGCCACCGCCGCGCGATCTCCTCCGGCGTCAACGTTTCAAACGGCACCTTCAGCTTGTCCAGCACGCGCTGCGTGCCCTGCATCTCCGCGGTCAGTTGGGCGGACATCTGCAAGCGCCCGATCGGGTGGAACAGAGTCCGGCCAAACTCCTGCTGTCGCTGCTTCCAGCGGTCCATCGCCCGCAAGGCCCACCGCGAATAGATCTCGCGGGTGCCGTAGCCGCCCCGGATCTGCCGCGTTTCATCGCCGGAAGTCGCTCGCGGGTTGCCCGCGCCATACGCATCAAGCAGCGTGACGCTGGCCCCGGCTTCCACCAAGTGGAGCGCCGTCCAAACACCAAACGCACCCGCACCCACCACCGCCACTTCCGGAGCCCGCCCCGCACTCTGCCCCAGCGCCGCCGCTATCGGTGCCGAACCCAAAAACAAACGTCGCGAAGGAAGCATTCCGTCATGCTACCGCGCCCGGGATCCAGGGAGTTCATTCTCGGGCGGCATTGGCGGCACCTGTCAGTTTGGGTTCCCCTCGTTCCGCCAGACTTCTTTCGCTTCACTGACCGTTTGCTGATGTAGGGGCGGCGACGATGGTGGGACGAGCCCGCTGACCATCTCTTGCGCCTGCTCCATAATGCGGCGAAGACAGCCCGATCCCCGAAAGCTTTCGGCGTAGATCTTGTAGATCGGCTCCGTGCCAGACGGGCGAACCGCGAACCACCCAGTGCCAGCAACTACCTTCACTCCACCGATGGGGGCACCGTTGCCAGGGGCGGACGTCAGCACTTTCTGGACCTTCTCGCCCGCCAGCTCCGCCAGCCCGATCTGCTGAGGAGTGATGCTCGCCAGCCAGGCCCGTTGAGACGCGCTGCAGGCGACGTCCACTCGCTCATAGGAGGCCTCTCCCAACTCCTGGGTCAGTGCCCGGTAAAACTCTCCCGGGTCGCGGCCAAGGTGGGCCATCATCTCCGCCGCCAGCAGCCCCGGGATGATGCCATCCTTGTCCGTGGTCCAGGGACGCCCGTCCCTGCGCAGGAAAGAGGCACCCGCGCTCTCCTCACCGGCAAAGCCGAGCCCGCTATTCAGCAGGCCACCCACAAACCACTTGAAGCCAACCGGCGTCTCGTACAACTTTCTTCCCAGTTGCGCGGCCACGCGATCGATCATCTGGCTGCTGACGATCGTTTTGCCGATGGCGGCCTCTTCGCGCCACTCCGGCCGGTGCTGAAACAGGTAGAAGATCGCGGCGCACAAGTAGTGATTGGGCCGCAGCAAGCCTGCGCTTCGGGTGACGATTCCGTGCCGGTCATGGTCCGTATCGCAAGCCCAAGATATGTCGAAACGATCCCTCATGCCGATCAGCCGCTGCATGGCATAAACCGACGACGGATCCATGCGGATTTCGCCGTCGGCATCCGCACTCATGAACCGGAAGGTCGGATCCACCACGTCACTGACCACCGTCAAGCGAAGGCCGTACCGCTCGGCAATGCGGTTCCAGTAATGAACTCCCGCGCCACCCAGCGGATCGACGCCAATGCTGAGCGTTGAGTCCCGGACGGCCTCCAGCTCGACGACGCTGGCGAGATCAGCAACATACGGCGTGAGAAAGTCGCGCCGATGCGTGGTGGAGGCTCTCAGTGCCGCTGCGAGGGGAATCCGGTTGACGCCCGCCAGCTTGGCTTCGAGAAGCATATTGGCGATTCGGCCAATCCAACCGGTGGCCTCCAGATCAGCCGGACCTCCTTGCGGCGGATTGTACTTCAGGCCACCGGCCCGAGGCGGATTGTGTGAAGGCGTCAGGGCAATGCCATCGGCCAACCCGCGAGTCCGGCCGCGATTGTGAGTCAAGATGGCGTGGGAGATGACCGGCGTCGGCGTATACTCGTCGCCTTCAGCAATGATGACGTCCACGCCGTTGGCCGCCAGTACTTCCAGTGCCGTGGCGTAAGCCGGAATCGACAGAGCATGCGTATCGATGCCCAGGAACAACGGGCCGTCCACGCCCATTTTTCGGCGATAGAGGCAGATCGCCTGAGTGATGGCCAGGATATGGCCCTCGTTGAATGAACGCTCAAACGAGGTGCCGCGATGCCCCGAGGTTCCGAACGCAACTCGCTGGGATGGCACGGAGGGGTCCGGCAGATCGGTGTAGTAGGCGGTGATTAGCTTGGGCACATCCAGCAGACTGCCCGGTTCCGGAAGCTTACCGGCCAGAGGGCTAACCATTACCGTTTCTCCAGATCCAGGATCTTGGCCAGCCGGCGGCAGTGACGCTCTTCCGTGCTGAAGCGCGCGGTCAGGAAGGCCTGGACCAACTCCCACGCCAGTGCCTGCCCCACCACCAGTCCCCCCAGGCAGATCACGTTCAGGTCGTCGTCTTCGACTCCTTGATGGGCGGAGAAGTGTTCGTGGATCAGGCAAGCCCGCACACCGGGGACTTTATTGGCGACAACTGCCGCCCCTACGCCGCTTCCGCAAATGGCCACCCCCCGCTCCACATCGCCCGAGGCTACGGCGCGGGCCAATGGCACGACGAAATCCGGATAGTCGTCATCCGGCCTTGGCTCCTGGTCGCCGAAGTCGGTCACCGTGTGGCCGGCCGCGTCGAGCAGTTTGAGCAGGTGCTTCTTCAGCTCGTAACCGCCGTGGTCCGCAGCGATTCCGATGCGCATGGATGGGGAGTGGAGATCAGACATGGGACGTTCCTTGTTGCATGCCGGCTACCAAACAACTTCCATCCCAGGTCACGAATGCATCAGCACTTGCGCCACCGGGCGGCGCAACGAACGCGGCATGGGATCCGCATAGCCAAAGCGCACCAGCAACTGTGGTCGAGCCGGGCCCAGATCCAGGGCGGTCTGGAGTTGCGAGCGCACACTTTCCACTTCGACGGGCTGGTTCAAGAAGGCGGACTTGATGTTCCAGGCGGTCATCGTCAACGCCAGCCGCTGGTAGACTTGCCCGGTACGGACCCAGTCGGCTTTCGTCTCGGACGCGGAGGTGATGACGATTGCTCCAGCCGAACTCCGCAGCTTTTTGACGTCGGCATCAGCCAGGTCCCGCGGCTTGGCACCGGTCACAAACATCCGGCCCACCCACCGCGGCACGGCTGGATTGCCGGTACACGCTGAGTACAAGCCATCGAACGACGCCAGCGCTTCTTTCTTGTCGAAGCGTAACCAATGAATCAACTCTTTCAGGAACGGCGGATCGGCGTACTGGATCACCGCGGCTTGATGGACATACTCAGCTACCGTCGCCAGCCCCGAGCGATCCACCTTCAAATGAAGACCAACGCCGGGCTCCAGCGGCATCCGCTGCAACTGCTCGAGATGACCGGCGGCAGCGGGTCTGCCGTCATACTCAGCGCGGGTGTTTTGCCGTAGCGGAATGGCGTCGAACAGAGACTCCCATCGCGGTTTGTCCGACGTCAAGCCGATGCGGATGACCTCGTGCGTCTCCGGATACGTCACCTCGGGCGCATAGCCCATCACACGCGCGGCAATCAGCAGGTTCTCCAGCGCGCATCCCAGGCTGATCCACAGCTCGCGATCAACCGGGTCCACCGCCACCAGACGCCGGGTGTAATCCGGGTGGATCTCGATGGCATTCGCCAGCACGGCGAACTTCCAGGGCTGAGCATTGTGGCCGTTCGCGGCCAGCGTGGCGTAGCGGATCATCCCCTCCATCCGCCCTTGAATTGCTGCGTCCGGCGGCAAGGCTCTCCTGGGCTGCGCCGCCTCGGCCTCGTAGTTTACCCACGGTACATACTCCCGCAACGCATAGCCCGTGACCGCCACGATCCCGCCAAGCGAGAGGATTCGCAGGACGTCTTTGCGGCTCGCGGCCGGCCGTGCCAGTAGTTGCATGTGAAGCAGCGCTGCATCTGCGGGGCCAAAGACAATGGGGGCCACTACTTCGGGAGTGCCTGCCGTTGATGCCGTCGGGCGAGGTGGTGGCCGTCGCCCGGTGACCACCGGCGGTCAGGTGACTGAAATTCGGTCAAGAACGGGGCGAAAAGGATCCACCGTTCCCGCCGCGTGGATGACTGCCCGCAGGGCTCTTTTCATCACGGAGCAATCGGCCAGTTGCTTTGGTGCCTCCCGTGCTCATCACCGACGCGTAGTCGTACATCAGTCAAAACCGCTCGGAGTTCACACGATGGACAGAACAGTCGTCATGATCGGGCTATCTTCCTGATCCGCGTGACGGGATTGCAAAGCGAGGACGCTTGAACCTGGAAACCAACTCGGCGTCCCCCGCCAGTACGCCGCCCGACAAACCGTCCGGCGGTGCCGCTGAGGAGCCGCAAACCCCAGCTCTGGCTGTGCCGGCCAGCCACGTGTTGACGGAGGGCGGCGGGGCTTACCTCAAGAAGACAACAGCTCAGCCCAAACGCACCCGCTTCTGGCTATATGCCGCACTGATCCTCGTGATCGCCGCCAGTGGCGCAGGCTACTGGGTTCTTCACCGGCCGGCGGAGATCGACATCGTCCGCCCGGCCCTAACCTCCATCAACGAAACGATCGCCAGCAGTGGATTGGTGGGCGGCGTCAAGGAGTCTTCGATCGGTGCCTCCTTCAATGGAGCAGTTCTCCGGCTCCCGGTTAAGCTAGGCGATCACGTCCAAGCAGGCGAGACCCTGGCGGTGCTGAAAAACGACATTACCCAAGCGCAGGTGACCCAGGCAGAAACAGCAGTGGTGACGGCGCGGGCCCAGCTGAAGCAAACGTCGCGAGGACCGCTGGCCTCTGAGCTGCAGGCGTCTCTCATGCAGGTAAGCCAGGCCCGAGCGTTAGCCGCACAGGCTATCTCGGAACTCGATCTGGCCCGCAAAACGCAGCAGCGAACGCAAGCGTTGTCCAAGGCCGGCGTCGTCTCCCGGAGCGACATGGACACCTCGGCTTCCGCCCTTGCCGCCGCCGAAGCCAAGTCGCGCTCCGGCACGGCGTCTATTCGTTTGGCCGAGGCGCAGTTGCAAACGGTGCGGTCCACGCCACGCCAGGAAGATGTGGAACTGGCGCGCGACCGGTTGGCGGAAGCCCAACAATCTCTCCTCGTCGTTCGCGAGCAGGCGGGCGAAGCCACCGTGACGGCCCCATTTTCGGGCACCATCACCGCCGTCAATGTCGAGGTGGGCCAGAATGTCGACGCCCTCGGGCTGTTTGGCTTGGTGAGCGATGCGCTCGAGATCCGCATTGACCTGGACGAAAGCAATCTTGCCGACATTTCGTTGGGCCAGAAAGCCCTGCTCTCGGCGGCAGCGTTCCCCGGGGAAACCTTTGAAGGCAAGTTGAAGGAAATCTCGCCATCGATCAATAAGATTCGCGGAACCGTTTCCATCAAGTTGGAGCCGATCGCTCCGCCGGCATGGCTGAAATCTGGCCAGACGCTCAACGTCAACCTCGTCACCAATCAGGCCGCCTGGCGTTTGCTGGTTCCCGCCAGCGCGCTGCGGCGCTCCGGCGACCGGAACGTTGCGCTGGTGGTGCAAGGGGACCGGGCGATCGAGAAGATTGTCGTCACGCGCCCGCCCACGGACAAAGGCATTCCGGTGCTGGCGGGCCTCGACGCTTCAGCCCTGGTCATTGTCAATCCCGGGAAGATTCAACCCGGTGACACCGTGCGCATCAAGAAGTAGAGCCGCATCATGACGATCAACACTTTGTTGCCCAGGCAGATCCGATTTGAGGCCCAACTGGCATGGCGGCACCTCCGTTCCGGCGGCGGACAGACCTGGCTCACCATCGCTGCTGTCGCCTCCGGCGTGATCATCGTCATCTTCATCGTGGGCGTGATCTTTGGGTTTCAACGCCGCCTGACGGCTTTGCTGACCGACGCCATCCCGCACGTCACCGTGCAAGTGCCGGCGGCAAGGCCCATTCCCTATGCCGACTTGCCGGGCCGCGTGGCGGGCACCAGCTCCTCACGGACGGAGATGCAGGCGCCCCAACGCAAGAACATCGACGACTGGCGGACGGTTCTGGCTGTTGCCCGCACCATTCCCAACGTCCGCACCGTCACGCCCGCCGTGGCCGGGCAAGGCTTCGCTTCGAAGGGCGCCAATCCGGTGGGCGTCTCAGTGATCGGCGCCGACCCCGCACAGCAGGAGTTGGTAACACCGGTCACCAAGAACCTGATCGGGGGGCACTACTTGGGGCTGGCGGCCGATGAGGTGGTGATCGATTACGAACTCGCGAAGGACTTGAATGTCGGTGTCGGCGACCGCATCCGCATCACTTCCGTATCGGGGATTCCCGAGCCGCTCCGCATTGCCGGCATCTATTCGAAGGGCCAGGGGCGCGGCAGCGCCTACGTGACGCTGCGCACGGGGCAAAGCATGCTCGCGATCGGCAATTCGGTCAACGTCGTCTTCGTCAAGGTGATCGATATCTATGGAGCCGATGCGGTGGCGGAAAGGTTAACCGTGCTGCTCGATTGCGAGGCGAAGTCCTGGTCCAGCGAGTTTCCCAACTTTGTCACTTCGCTAAAAGCGCAGGCGGCTTCGGCCTATCTCATTTCGGGCTTCACCCTCATTGCGTCCTCGTTTGCCATTGCTTCGGTGCTGGTTGTTTCCGTCCAAAGGAAGGCCAAACAGATTGGCATCCTGAAGAGCATCGGAGCCCGCAGCAACCAGATCCTGCTGGTGTTTCTGTTTGAAGGGCTGGGCATCGCCATCGCCGGTAGCGTGCTGGGGGCCATCGCGGGCATCGCAGTCTTGTACCTGTCCAGCTTGCCCAAGGAAGCGGTCGGGCGGTTTGGCGGGGTCCCCCAATCGGTGATCCCCCTGATCCTCGACCCGCTCTACATCCTGACTGCGATGGCAGCGGCCTCAACCGCCACGGTATTGGCCGCGCTGCTTCCGGCGCGCCGCGCAGCCAAGATGAACCCCGTGGATGCGTTGCGTTAATGGCTTCGCCCGTGCAGTTCGTCATCGAGACGGTCGGCCTGAAGAAGACCTATGCGGGCAAGGTCCCCACACCGGTTCTTCTGGGCATCGACTTGCAAGTTGCTGTCGGCGAGTTTGTCTCGATCATCGGCCAGTCCGGCAGCGGCAAGTCCACATTGCTGAATATTCTCGGGGCACTGGACATACCAACCGAGGGAACGGTCAAGATCGATGGCGTCGACATCTCGACGCTGACTGACGATGGCCTGGCTGTGCTCCGCAGCCAGGTAGTGGGCTTTGTCTTTCAGTCACATTTCCTATTGGAGGAGTTGACCTGCCTCGAAAACGCCGTGCTTCCGATCGCCATCCGGAGCGGTTCCGCGACGCCGGAGGAAACCGAGTGGATCACCAGCCTGCTGGTGCGTGTCGGCTTGGGTGGGCAGCTCCACAAGTCCCCCGACACGATGAGCGGCGGCGAAAATCAACGCTGCGCCATCGTGCGGGCGCTGGCCAATAAGCCGAGTATCGTGCTGGCCGACGAACCAACGGGCAACCTGGACCGCCACTCCGGCGAAGAAGTGTTCCAGCTGATGCGCCAGATGAGCGCTGAAATTGGCATCGCCTTCGTCATGGTGACGCACGATGATCGCCTAGCCCGTGCCGCCGACCGGATCCTGTCCATCGAGGACGGCTTGATGCGGTCGCTGCGCAACAAAGCGCCCTAGCGGCCTTTCAACTGCCGCCCCTCTCCCAAGCGACACCACCGCCGCACTTGTCGTTCTGGGCAACAAGTGCGGCGGCAGAGCGCTTCTGCTGCACCTACCAGGTGGCGCGCAGCGCGGAGATGGAGATGCTGAACGGGAAGGTGGCGGAGCAGGTGGTGGTGGAGGTGGCGCTGCTACCGGACAGGGCCACGCAGTCCACCAACTGATCGCCAGCTGTCTCTGAGGTAACACGGAGCTTGACCGCCGCGGTGAGCGGCATGTTCTTGGCCTCCACATTCACCGTCACCGGCGTGCTGGCATTGATAATCACATCCGGCCGGAGATATTCACCCTTGGGGCTGGTGGGCACGGCGGCACCGTTGATCTGCGTGATGCGGACGGACGGCTCAGCGAGCGTGCTGTTAGCGGGAGGCACAAAAAGCGGGCCATGGACGCGGCGCCCCTGGGTGGTGCCTTCACTGGGGATGCCGGTATAGGAGAAGGTGTCGGCGCTCAAGCGGATAAGGCCAGTGAAGGTAGCGCCATAGGGATGGGATCCGCTTTGGACGGTCATCTGCCCGCCTCCAGCGATCGTCGGGGCGACTAAATGGATCGTCCCCCCAGTACCGGGTCCCCCTTGGCAACCACCGATGGATCCACCAGGAGAAGAACCAGTCCCACCGTTAGCATTGATGACTCCTGACACGGTGATGGTGGTAGAACTGATGATTCGGATGGCACCGCCGCCCGCACCGCCCACGCCACCCACAGAGTTCGTGGCCCCATTCCCGCCGCCGCCGCCGGAGCCGCCGTAGAGTGGGATGGCCAAGTAACTGCCATACGTCGGCCCCACTACAATACCCGATGTGGTGCCGGGGCCCGGCCAGATGAAAGATCCCGGCCCGCCCATGCAGGCGTAAAGGCTGCTACCTGTTCCCCCCGGCCCACCACCCGGACCAGCGCCCGGCTCCGGCGCCACGCCGCCGCGCAAGCCCAACCCGCCGGTGTAGCCGCCCGGGCCGGGGTCCGGGGGAACCCGAGCCGCGGAGATGGCCGGGGCACCGGAGTTGGTATTGAAGTCGATAGCAGAGGCACCGCTCAGGTCCAGCGTGCCCGCAATCGTCACCGCACCGCTGGCCAGCCACGTCACCGCCTTGTTCCGCAGCTTGGATCCCTTCAGGCGGATGGTGACGCCCGCCGGAATGTTGATGGTGGTGAAGTGAAAGACATTGTCACCGGCCGCGTTTAGCGAGCCGATCTCAAAGTCACCGGAGACCGTGGGACTGTAGGCTCCATCCGATCCGGTGGAGCCGCTGGAAAACGGTTGTCCGTAAAGCGCGGTCCCGGCCAGGGCGGCCACCGCGATGAGATAGCGCAAGGGCTTGATGTGCATGATGCTCTCCTGATCTTTCTGAAAATAGTGGTTACTGCGAAATCACGATCCGTACCGGGTCCGCCCCGCCCGGCCGGAGCGCGGGGTACTCCCGCACTTCCTTGCCGCGCACCGTGCGGACCCAAACTGTGTCGAGCGCTGCCGGAACACCCGTAAACGAGAAGTTGCCGTCGCCGTCCGGCACCGCCGTCAGCGAATCGAGCGGTGTGCGCAGGTGGCGTTGGTCCACCACCTCCGGACGGGCATCGCCTGGCCGTTGCCACTCCCAGCGCAGGCTCTGCGAACCCACGCCGTGGGCGTAGACCAGCTCCACCGCATGCCAGCCGCGCTTCAGCTCAACGCTCACGTCGCCCCGCCCGGCGGCTCCCAGGGTCGCATCAGCACGAATCCGATTTGCCTGGGGGCGCCGACGCCGGCCGACCCGCTCGTGCTCGATTTCAGCACCAGTGTCTGCGCGGAGGGCAAGGTCCGCGTCGCCTTCCAAAAAGGCGAGCCAGTGCCGGCGGGCTGGATCCAAAATTCCCGGGGCGAGCCGACCACCAACCCGGCCGACCTCTATGCCGACCCGCCCGGTTCGATTCTCCCGTTCGGCGGCGATCAACCATACAAAGGCT
>JAPKYX010000261.1 GCA_026394075.1 Acidobacteriota bacterium | reverse complement strand
TCGAATTCCGGTACCTGAAAACGGCATCGACATTGGTACGGAAACTTCCACGACTGTTTCCTCTCTCCCCCAGGTAGTTCGTCTCACCGATCCACTCAAACGTGGCGAACGGGTGCTGGTCATTGGGCAGCCTCGGCTCCAACAAGGAATCAATTGGGAGAACTTCATCTACGTCGCCGAACAGCGAGGACAAGAATCGGAACAAAGCGTCAGGGGATGATGTAAACGCAAAGAAAGAGTTTAGACAAGCTACCTGAGAGCTAAGGATGCTGGCATCGCAGCCGCCATTGCCGTGCCACTTGATGCTCCGCTTCTCGAAGAATTCGAGCACTTCTTTCTGAAAACCCGGATACAGGTTCTCCGACTCAAACCCGTTTCCCAGATGCCAGCGATCCGCCAGCAAGGATTCGCATGCACCTTCAGAGAAAAGCTGATGGCGCAGCTGAAAGACCCGCTCGCGCTCACGGCGTCCAAACGGTCCGGTTTTGAAGTTTGGAGCTTTCGGGATTGACTCTGGAATCATACGATGTCAGCACGAGTTATTCTAATCCCGCGTCCCGGCAGGCAAGTTCCGTCTTGATCGCCGTTCTTTGGGATTAGGTCGATCCAGGAGGACAAGCCGGTCGTAACGATTGGTGCCCGGGGCGGGACTTGAACCCGCACTCCTCTTTCGAGAAAACGGATTTTAAGTCCGTTGCGTCTGCCGGTTTCGCCACCCGGGCACATTGAAATTATGGCATTCGCGGCCTGGCTCAGGAAGCGCCGTGGGCATGGGCATTCAGTCCGCGCAGAGATCCGCTCAAAAAAAGAGCCGGACACTGGTCAGGTGTCCGGCTGAAGAGCACCCACATGCGGCTCGGAGGTCGCAGCATGTGGCTGTGGAGGAGCACAATGCGAACGTCAAACTAGGCCAACAAGCCTCCGTGACCCAGGCACGCCACTTCCCAACCCGATACCCGGTACCGGGCCAGCAACGGCGGCAAAATCAAATCGACGACATTCGTCTTCGCGGAGCGGAAACAGCCCGGCGCGGAAACAATCGGTACATCGTCGTGATAACCCAAAAGCAATAGGTTCCCGGGCTCAACCGGCGCTAAAAATCTTTCAATATGGCAGCCCAATCGGGAAAATGCCCGTCCCACTACATCATCCGGACCAGCCGGGGCCGTCGTCGACGCCACCAAGATAACAGTTGGTTTACTGCGGAGCAAGTGTTGCAGGCCCCGGGCCACCAAACCCTCTTCTTCCTGGACGGCCAGAACAAAACTCGGCGACACGCCTACTCGCTCCAGCCGTTGCCGCATCACACCCTCAAACAACTGGCGGGCGCGCTCCGCACTCAGTGGGTCGGAATACAAAACCGCGACGCTGGGGCTTCGCACCGGCCGCGCCTGCAGCAGTGGACCCCGCTCCTTAATGATCGAAGCCAGCGCCTCTACCTGGCTGCTGGGCACCGCGAAGGGGGAACTCTTTACGGTTGCAATCCGCGTTCCCGCGGGGGCGTAGCTGAAATTGCTCAGTGTGGATATCACCACGCTGGCGGTGCAGTTGATCTGCCGCAGCAGTTCGTCATCCACCAGCACGCAGCAATTCTCGGTCGCCACCAGATTGGCGCGTCCACCAGCGGCTGGCCGGATCTCCATGCTGCCACAGCCCATATCGGCAGCCACGCGGGCCACGGCATCATCCTCACTCACCTCGCCAGCCTCCAGTTCGGTCACCCAAACCCGGTCCAGACCCTCGGTCTGCAGCAGGCGGATGTCTTCCTCCCGCAGGATATGGCCCTTGGCCAACAATTTCTTTCCGCCGGGCCGGAATATCGTGGTGCACAAAATCCGCCCCATGGATTCGTTGACTTCGATGGTCTGCGCTTTCATCGTCCCCTACTCTCCCGATTGGCCTTGCCTTTGAACCGCTTCTTTCGAGGAAGGCTCCTAAAAGAAGACTTATTGTACATTCCTTTAAGTGAGTATTCGGGCGAATATTCTCACTTTGTGGGTAGGTATTTTGAGGGGCTTGAGCGGAGGCTAGTTTACAGCTAAGAGTCAGAAAAAACAGGCTTTCAGGCCAGTTTATCCGCCAACACTGGTACTTCGACGTGAGCAGTTCTAGGAAGAATCGGGAGAATAATATCCCCACGTTTGGGGGTATTTGCCTGGAATAAAGTGGTGTGACGCAGTGGTTTCAGCACTGCGATCTCGTCACAGGCCTTGAACTTAGGGCACCGTAGACAGTCTTTCCAGGCCTTCAGCGGCAGTTGGCCACGGTCCACTTCGTCGAACCCCAGCTTGGCGAAAAACCCGGGCACATAGGTGAAAGCGAACAGCGATTCCAGTCCAAAAAGCTCGGCCTCGGCCACCAGAGCTTCGACTACCTGGCGTCCAATTCCCGAACCTTTCTCATTTGGCGACACCGCCAGTGACCGCACTTCGGCCGACAGCGGCGTGTAGATCCGCAGCGCGCCGCAACCCACCAGTTGGCCATCGCGATAAGCCACGGTGAAATCGCGGATGCTCTCGGCCAGCTCAAACTCGGTCCGCGGCAGCATCACGCCTTGGGCGGCGTAAGCATTCACCATCGCGGTGATGGCCGGGATGTCGCCCAAAATGGCCTTGCGCAGCTCAAGCATGGATGGTGGTTCCGATGGGCTGCCCGGCCAGGGCGTTACCCGCCGCGTGGGGGTGACCCCCGTGAGCAATGACAACGCGGCCCACGCCCTGGCGCAGGGCATCCATCGCCGCCGTTAGCTTGGCTTGCATGCCGCCGGTGGCCACCTGATCGGCGATCAGCTGCCGGCAATCGGCGACACTCAGGTCTGTGGCGGTGCTGCCATCCGCCACGCGCACCCCGGCCACATCCGTCAGAAAGACCAGGGCATCAACCTGGAAAGAGGCCGCGCAGGCCACGGCCATCAGGTCGGCGTTGACGTTGTAGATCTCACCGGCCTGGCCGCCGGCCACGCAAGCGATCACCGGAAGAAAGCCGCCCTGCACCAGATGGGTCAGCACGGCCGCATCGGAGCTGATCACCCGGCCCACCGCACCCAGGCGCGGATCCAGTTGTTCCGCCACCGCCAGGCCGGCATCAATTCCGGTCAGCCCCACCGCGCGCGCGCCGGCCCCGACAAAGGCCGAGACCAGCTGATGATTCACCGACCCGGCAAACACCTTCAGCAGTGCGTCCACCACGTCCGGCGTCGTCACCCGCAGTCCGTCCACGAACTGGCTTTCGACGCCCCGCTCCGCCAGAAACCGCGTCATCTGTTTGCCGCCGCCATGGACCACGGCCACTTCATGCTGCCGGGCCAGCTCCGCGATCTCCGCCGCCAGCCGCGCCCTGGAAACCGGCTCGTCCAGCAACGTCCCACCCAGCTTGATCAACGCCCGCATCGGAACTCCGGCGACCCTAGAAAGGGCCGTCCGTCTCCTCATAACCCAGGATCAAATTGAGGTTCTGCAACGCCTGCCCAGCGGCACCCTTCACCAGGTTGTCGATCACACTGACGATCACGCCGCGCCGCGTCTTGGGGTCGTACTTCACCCCGATGTCGCAGTAGTTGGTGCGCTGCGCGGACCGGATGTCCGGCACCTGCCCGGGGTCGTAGAGCCGCACGAACGGCTCATTCTCATAGCGCCGCTCATATATGGCGATCAAATCCGCGGCCGACTCCAGGTTCACGCCCCGAAAGTAGATCGTCTCCAGGATCCCGCGGTCGATCGGCAACAGGTGTGCGGTGAAGCTGAACTCATGCTCTTCCAGACCCGAATTCTGCAACACTTCCGGCACATGCCGGTGGTTCAGCAAGGAGTAGCAGGAGAAGTTCTCGGTGACCTCGCAGAACGCGGTCTTCAGCGACGGCTTACGGCCCGCGCCGCTGACACCGGACTTGGCATCGCAGACAATCCCGGCCGTGCGGTCAATGACACCCGCCGCCAGCAGCGGTGCCAGGGCGAGATTCGCGGCGGTTGGATAACAGCCCGGATTCGCCACTAGTTGCGCTTGCGGGATGGTCTCGCGGTAGAACTCCGGCAGCCCGTAGGCCGCCTTGGCCAGCCACTCCGGCGCCGTGTGCTCTTCCGGATACCAGCGCTTGTATTCATCCAGCGTCTTCAAGCGGAACGCGCCGCTTAGATCGACCACCTTCAAGCCGGCCTCAAGAAATGTCTTCGCCAGCTCCATCGAAACTTCCGGCGGGGTGGCCAACGCCACGGCATCAACACCTTCGGCTAAGGCCGCTTCCCGGGTGCAGGGGATGCGGAGCGGTGGTTGCTCCCCGCGCGGCAACGGCCGATCCGCGGAATCAGCCCGGTGCTCCAATAGGACCGGCTCAATCCCGGAATGAAAGCCCAACAGATGGACCAGTTCTTCGCCGCTATAGCCGCGATATCCGGCAATGCCTACACGATGGCTCACTTCAGGCAACCTCACTCACGTGGTGGATCATGACTATTTATACACGCTCGTGAATAATTATACTCTGATTGCCACTGCCTGACGAACGCCCGATCCGGTCCTGGCCAACCGCTGGGGACCCGCTACTTCTGCTCGTCCACTGAACGGTCCGCCAGCTCGCCGATAAACGGCAACCGCACCATCAGGCCCCGCGACGTTTGGTAGAGCATGTACACCCACGCCGCAAACACGGCCACCTTCAGCGGCCGACCGATCAGCCAGCCCTGCGGAAGAATCTCTTTCGTCACCAGGTCGACAATCAGCCACGTGACAAACAGGTAGAGGCCCTGGAAAGCGTGGAACCGGACATCGCGCATCTGCCGGAACCGGTCGGCCGCCAGCACGAACAAAGCCGCAATCCAGCCCACTATCGGGATATAGCAAAGGATGGAAGCGTTCCGGGGCGAGATATCGTCCAGACCCGTCTTGCCGCCTGACCGGCGCGGCGGCGGCACCGGGCCGGTAACCGGCTGCGCAGCGCCACATTTGGCGCAGAACCGGTCTGCCGGGGTTACAGAGTTGCCACAACTGGGACAAAAGGCCATTGTTCTCTCGATTCCACTACATTTTCAGGTCCACGTTCACCCGATCATACGATGCCTGGCCCGGGAATGTTCCGGTGTGATAGCATCCGCCCCATGCGTGTCTTTCTTGCTTTACTCTGCGCCCTGCTCAGCACCGTTTCGCTTCAGGCGGCCAAGACCCTGGATATCTACTTTATTGATGTCGAGGGGGGCCAGTCCACTTTGATCGTCTCGCCGTCCGGCCAATCGCTGCTGGTCGATGCGGGCTTCCCCGGCTTCAACGGCCGCGATGGCGACCGCATCCTCCAAACCGCCAAGAAAGCCGGCGTCAAGCAGATCGACTATTTTCTCGCTACGCACTACCACCTGGATCACATCGGCGGCGTCGAGCAGTTGGCCGACCGCATGAAGATCGGCACCATCATCACCCACGGCCCCAACACCGAAACCGGCAAAGGCGCCGAGACGATGACCAAGGCCTATGAGAACGCCCTCAAGACCTCCGGCGCCCAAACGCTCGTCGTGAAGCCCGGCGACACGATCCCGCTGAAGGGCCTGGACATCAAGGTGGTGGCCGGGCGCGGCAATCAGATCACGGCGGCACTACCCGGCGCGGGCAAGCCCAATGCAGCGTGCGCGGGCGTCGCCCAGAAAGCAGCGGACCCCACCGAGAATGCCCGTTCGATCGGCTTCATTCTCACCTGGGGCAAGTTCCGCTTCATCGATCTGGCGGACCTCACTCACAACAAGGAACTCGAACTAGCCTGCCCCAACAACCTGCTGGGCGAAGTGGATCTCTACCTCACCAATCACCACGGCCTGGATTCCTCAAACGCCGCCCCGCTGGTGCATGGCCTGAAACCGCGCGTCGCCGTCATGAACAATGGCGCGCGCAAGGGCGGGTCTCCGGAAGCGATCAAGACCGTCCGCAGCTCACCGGGCCTCGAAGATCTGTGGATGATCCACTACTCCATCGCCTCCGGCAAAGAGGGCAACGTGCCCGACAGCTTCATCGCCAACATCGACGAGAACGACGAAGGCTTCGGCATCAAGGTCTCAGCCGAACAAAACGGCACCATGGTGGTGACCAACCAGCGCAACAAGTTCTCGAAGACCTACGCGAAGAAGTAGCGCGCGCCGCCTACTTCACTCTCCCGAACAGTGCCGGGGCGGTCGACATCAGCTCCTCTGCGGCCCCCCGGCCATAAGGCGTGCGCTCTATCTCGTAGCCGCCGAAGGAAAACTCCGGGGCGGTGGGCATATAGTCACCCCCGACGCCGCTGGAATACCCGCAGAACATCGTAAAGGCAAACGGCGACGCCTTCTTAAAGGCCACCCCGATCTCAGCAAAAGGCTCGCCCGGCATCGAAACCATCGCCACATCACCAATCCGCAGCACCCGCATCTCCACTGAAACCGGTGTCTGTGGAGCGGGCTGCTTCCATTTGTTCAGCAGGTTGCGGAAGCGCCGTACGCGGGCCTCGGCCTGGTACAGCTTCCACGCGTCACCCGCGGCCTTCTCTTCGGCCACCTGACGCTGCGCCCGCGTGATCCGCTGCTCCATGTCGGCAATCTCTTCCAGCGTGTACGTGCGGCGCGGCAGCGGTACGGTCACGCGGGCAAAGCTCAACTGCGCTGGGCGCGGACCCGATACGCGCCAATGCTGCTTCGCTTGAAACGCAGTGGATTCCACAAAGCCTTCCGCTCGCGGCTGCCGGACCACGGTGTCAATCTGTTCCGCGACGGCACTAATCTGGTGCCCCAAAATCCGCCCCAAACGATGCGCCACTTCGACGTCACCAGTAAAGCCCTCCACCGGCCCTTGATTACCCGCCGCGCCCTGAAAGTAGAGACACAGCGAACCCGGGAAAGCCTGCTCCACCGTCTGGCGCGCCATCCCGATCCAATCCGGCGACGCCAGTTCGTTCTCATAGGCCAGTACCGTGCCGTGCGTCTGAAAATTAGCCAGCACCGCCAGCGGTCGGCCTTGGGCATTGTCGATGCGGAAGACAATCAGCTCGCGATCGACAAACCCGTCCGGGTTGCGGCCCACGGCGGGGGGCGAATTGGGCGTTCCCCGAACCCGGCGGTTGATGTTAATCGTGCCCGTGCCGCGCCCACCGGCCAGATGCGCGGGCTCCAGCTTGGCATTGGCGGCGGCAATCACCTCCACAATCCGTGCCCGGACATCCTCCATGTAGCCCTGGTAGACACGGGCGAACTCAGTCAGGTCCACCCCTGCCGGGCCGCGCTCCAGCGACAGCAACGGCGCGGCATGCGTGTGAGAAGCCGCCAACCGGATGTGCTCCACCGGAATGCCCGTCCGTGCCGCCGCATCCTCCACCGCGGACTCCAACCCCTCCACCGTGATGATGTCCAGGTCCACCATCGCAAACCGCTGCTTGCCGTCGGATAGCACCAACGCCGTCGCCTTCAAGCCGGGCGGGTCGATGCCTTTGGCGACGATGTGCGTCTGGGAGCCCCAGTTCAGCTTGGCGATCGGGATCGGAGGGTCAATCGAAACTCGCGCCACGCCCGCCAGCAGTCCCGAGGGCTTGGCGTCCTTCGGCCCTTGCTCCACCAGATCGGCCCGGAGCAGACCGGCCATGGCCAGCAATAGCAATGGAGTGCGCATAGCGCTCGATTCTATCCCGCTTCAGCCGACCGTGTGAAGCCCTCTGCGCCTACTTCGGCTGACCCGCCGCCGCGCCATCGTCGAGCGGTAGCAGGTACCAGGTTTCATCAGCCGATACATCCAGCGCCCGGCCGGTGGCAGGCAGCCGGAAGGTGGCGGGCAACACGAAGGCGGTGGATTGATGGCCGGTCTTCAAGTCGATGCGGACCACTGCCTTCTGCTCGGCGTCCAGCACAAACAGCGCCTCCCGGCTCAACGCCCACTGCCGGTCACCACCAAGTGGGGTCACCTGCTTGGGCTTGCCACCCGCCAAAGGGACGCCAAAGATGCCGGAACTCGGCCCGGAAGAATAGTACAGGGTCACTCCGTCGGACCCGCTCTCCTCGGCCTCAGTTGCAGCCTCGCGGACCACAGCGTAGCCTTGGCCATCAAAGCCCACGCGCGCCACCTGTGCCCCGCCACCCGCAGCCTGCTGGGTGAAATAGATGCTCTTCCCATCGCGCGAGAACACCGGCTGGCGGGAGGGCGTCGGCGGTGTCGGAATCTCGCGCAGCCCGGGCGCTGAAGGCGAGGCCGCAAAAAGCCGCAACACACCACTCTTGCGCGCGTGGAACACGACCCACTTGGCGTCCGGTGACCAACTGGGAGCTCCCATCTCCTCCATACCGGCGGCCAAACGCCGCGCCCCCGTGCCGTCCTTCCGGGCGATCCAGATCTCGGCCGGCCCGGCCCGGTGGGTGCGAAAAGCGAACCAGTTCCCGTCCGGGGCAATACGCCCGGAATCGTCATCGCCGCCGCCATTGGCCACCACCAGCTTCGGCGGCGGAGCCCCCACCCGGCCCGCCACCACCAGCCGGTAGAGGTTCAGCCCCGGTGCACCCGAGCCCTCCCCGGATGGCTTGGCTTCCGGTCGCGGGGCATTACAGGCGGCCAAGCCCCACACCACCCAGGCCACGGCCCAAACTCCCGCGCCGCGCCGCTGCACCATGGATCGTTGGTGGCTCATTGGTCTCATGATAAGTGACTGGCCGCCCCCGCCGAAGCCCTCGTTTACATTGACTTCGGCTATGGGCTCTGGTAGATTCCGGGTAGGCTGTCTAAGGTATTCGCCTGAGCAATAAGGTATAGACATGTCAAGCACTTGCAAGACATTCGGCACCTCCCGGTCACCAAGTCCAACCGGCCTTGGGACTGGCTTTTCTTGGCGGGTACCCCGTCTCCCTCACGCAGACAGACCTCCCACCTTTCCACCTGGAGTCCTTATGTTTTTCAAGAAATCTCCGTTACTCGGCCTGCTCTGCCTGGCCTTGGCCAGCCCTGCCTGGGCGGGCCTGACCACCTACTCACAACTCTGCCCCACCTCAGACCCCACCTTCGCCCCCTGCGGCTATGGCACCACCGACGCCAGCGGCCACAGCAACACCTTGAACTGGACGAGTGATGTCTTTGGACCGGATACCGCTGGCCCTTCTACCTGGGAACCATCGCTCGATAGTGACGGGAATCCGATCCTTGATGGCGATGGCAATCCGGTGCTGATCGAAATCCCCTCGATCATTCCCGGTTCGTATCTCTATACTCAGTCCTATAGTGGGGCGGCCTCCGCCGTCGCGCTAAACGACTTGTGGCGGCTGACCATGGATGTCACGCTCACCGACTACAAGCGCAGCAGCTACCTCTGGAACTGGACCGATGTGGCTGATGGGCCTCAAGCCCCGGGCTACTATAGCGTTCCGACGATGGCGTACGTGCAGACCTCCAGTACCGACGAGATCACGGTTGACGGCGGCACTGGCGTCTACTCGCTCAGCTACGTTTTCTCACTAGACGGGATCCTCACCACCACCGACCCGGGCGTGGTCTACCCCAGTTTCTGCGCCTCGCTCTACCTGCCGGGCACGCAGACAGCTTCGTTTGGCTGCAAGGGCCCCGGGGATACCATCCCCACTACGTTCACCCTCAGCTACGACGATCTTCTGTTTGGTGGACCCATCATCCCCACGCTGAACTTCACTCTCAGCGGCATCTTGAATCCTCTCTACCCGTCGGATCAGGATCCCTACGGAAACCCCGTTTTCGGCCAGACCGTCGCGACCAACGGCGATGACACCGTCGACGTGAACTACACCGGCCAATTCGGCAGCACCATCACTCTGCAGAAGGTCATCGTGACCGACAGCAAGGGCAACCCGATCGACAATCTCACCTTCAAGAGCAAGAACGGCTATCAGTACAACGTAGAAGGTGCCACCCAGGTCCCCTTCTCCAGTGCAGTACCGGAACCGGCGTCGATCCTGCTGGTTCTGGCCGGCGGCGTAGCGGGATGGCTGGCATCTCGGAACCGGCGCGCTACGCGCTAACCCGGATCGGCCTAGTCCGATCGCTTGACTTAACTTGCGAGTAGCGGGAGGGAGGAGGTCTTCTCTCCCGTTTTGTTTTTGGTCACGGCCTATCTTCCCCACCGGCCAGCAGTAGCGCACTTTCACCAAGTAAGGGTGAAATGACATGTTGACTCACTTGCCTGAATCGCTTACCTTCCAATTGGGACGAAGCAAGCCCCGGGAAGAGGCGAACGTGGTGTACTGGCTCTCAGGCACGCTACACCGGCCGATCATTCCACCGGCCAGTCAGCTGATCTGGCGATGCACTGGTGGAACTGCATCTCTCCTGTCAGGCTCTCCCACTAGCTCCAACTCTCTCCCCTTTCCAACGCAGAAGTACGATTTCGGACTAAGTGCGTCGAACTGTCACGCTCCTATTGGCCGTGGTCGGGGAAAGCACAATCTCAGGAGGACGATATGACCTTTCGAATCCCATGGGTAACCGGGTTAACTTATCTCGCACTGGCGACCCCGGCGTTGGCCGGCCTTTACAGCCAGGGACAGTTGGCCGCCTTGTCGCAGCCAATGAGTGAGCTTGACATCGTCAGCGGAGCCGGTGAAGGTAGCCTCGCTCTTTCCTTGAACTGGACCAAGCCCGTGTTCGGCCCGGACACCGTCGGCCCGTCCACCTGGATCCCGGCGCTGGATGGAGATGGCAATCCTCTGCTGGACGGCGATGGACAGCCGGTACTGGTGGAGGTTCCCAACATCATTCCCGGATCCCTCCTCTACACCCAACGGTTTGACGGCTCCGCCATGGTGGATGCGGTCCCGAACCTCTGGAGGTTAAGCCTGGACGTCACGCTGACGGACTACAAGCGAGAGAACTACGTGTATACCTGGCTGGGTCCGAATTCCGCGACGATCACTACCATGAGCGACATCTTCGTCAACTTCAACGACTCCGTTCGGTTCGAAGGACAGACGGGCAAGTTTTCCCTCGACTACGTGTTTGCCTACGAAGGCTACCTCAACTCAACCAATGCCGCCCTGTTCAACCCGCACTTCTGCGCGTCTCTCTACATGCCGGGCACGCAAACGATGGGGTATGGCTGCAAAGTTTCCGATGAACCGCTGTCGCCCACGTTCTCGATTCGCTACAAGGATCTGTCCTTCGGCAGCGTGCTGTACCAAAACCTCTCCTTCTCGGTAGGGGGGATGCTGGCGCCTCTATTCCCGGATCTATACCCGGATGGTTCGGCCGCCCCTTTGGGCGACGAGTCGCGATTGAGTCAGGACCTGGTGACCGGCCGCTACTTCGCGAACTTCGGCAACACCATCAAGTTGCAAAAGATCATCGTCACCGACAACGCCGGCCAGCCCCTGTCCGGCATCACCATGGAGAGTCTCAACGGCTACCACTACAACCTGGTGGGTGCCCGCATGACGGCCGACCCGGCACCGGAGCCGGCTTCGCTGCTGCTTGTCGGCGGTGCCCTCCTGATCGCCGTGGGATGCGTGCGGCGGCGGCACTCCGGCTGATGGACGCTCCAGCCTGAGGTACCGTCGGGTACGTCCTGCTAAGATGCGGGAGTGAAGCTACTTTCACTCCCGTTCCTTATGTCTTCCCTGCTGTCCGCCGCCGAACCCTCCCTCTCCCCGCCCATCGCCAAGACCGTTCCCAAGACCATCGAAGCCCACGGCGACAAGCGGCAGGACCCCTACTTCTGGCTGCGCGACGACGCCCGCAAGAGCCCTGAAGTGCTCTCCTACCTGGAAGCGGAAAACCGCTACACCGAGGCGGTGATGAAGCCCACCGAGGAGTTGCAGAAGAAGCTCTACGACGAGATCCTGGCCCGCATCAAGCAGACCGACGAAAGCGTTCCCTATCGAAAAGGCGACTACTGGTACTTCTCGCGGACGGTGGAAGGGCAGCAGTACGGCATCAACTCTCGCAAGAAGGGGTCGATGGCGGGCACGGAAGAAATCCTGCTCGATCAGAACGTGATGGCCAAAGGCGAAAAGTACTTCCGCGTGGCCAACATGTCCGTGGCACCCAATCAGCAACTGATGGTCTACGGCACCGACACCGCGGGCGATGAAGTTTACACGCTCCAGTTCAAGGATTTGAAAACGGGCCAATTGCTGGCCGACAAGGTGCCGGGCGTTTACTATTCCATCGCCTGGTCCAACGACAACAAGACCGTCTTCTACACCGTCGTCGATGAAGCCAAGCGCCCCTACAAGGTGCTCCGCCACACCCTCGGCACGGACCCCAAGAGCGACACCGTCGTCTTCCACGAAACCGACGAGCGCTTTGAGCTGCAAGTTGGCAAGTCGAAAAACGACCGCTTCATCTACATCCAAAGCGGCAGCAAGACCAGCTCCGAAGTCCGCTACCTTGACGGCAACCAGGCCACCGCGGCGTTCTCCGTGCTCTACCCGCGGGCGAACGATATCGAATACGACGTCGTCGACCGTGGCGATGACTTCTACGTCCGCATCAACGACAAGGGCCGCAACTTCCGCCTGGTCCGGGTGCCGCAGAAGAGCCCGGCCGCAACTTCCGCCTGGTCCGGGTGCCGCAGAAGAGCCCGGCGCTGTCGAATGCCGTGGAAGTAATCCCGCATCGCGCCGATGCGCTCCTCGAAGGCGTGGACGCACTTGCCAACCACTTGGTGGTGTCGGAGCGCGTCAACGGCCTGCTGCAGATCCGCGTCACGGACCTGCGGACGAACCAGTCGCATTCGATTGATGCGCCGGAAGCGGCCTATGTATTTGCTCCCGCTGGCAACCCGGAATACAACTCCACCACGCTGCGCTTCACGTACTCCTCGCTGATCACGCCGCCCTCGGTCTACGACTACGACATGGAGAAGAAGACCCGCGAGCTGAAGAAGCAGCAGCCCGTGCTGGGCGGGTATGACCCGAAGCTCTACGCCACTGAACGTGTCTTCGCGACCGCGCAGGATGACCAGAAAGTGCCGGTGGCATTGGTCTACAAGAAGGCGCTGTTTAAGAAGGACGGCTCCAACCCGGCGCTGCTCTATGGCTACGGCTCCTATGGGTTGAACAGTGATCCGTTCTTCTCATCCGAGCGGCTCAGCCTGCTGGACCGGGGCTTCGTCTACGCCATCGCCAGCATCCG
>JAPKYX010000236.1 GCA_026394075.1 Acidobacteriota bacterium | reverse complement strand
AGGGCGGCATCGCGGCGGGTGGAGTTGCCTTCGCGGACGGCGCGCGCTCCGCCGTCGGTCATGGTGCGCACCAGATAGCCTTTCGCCACCACTTCCCTGATCTTGGGATCGGTGGGGTTGTTCATCTTCACAAAGGCGGCGTCGGGCGTGCCGGGCGTTGAGTTGGTGAACATCACGCGGCCTTCCAGTGAGGGGTGGCCGGCGGTGTAGAGCGGCGTGGCCCGCTCCTGATCGAGCAGGAAGATCACCTTGCCGCGCGCTGCTTCCAGCGTGGGCCAGCCCGTGGTCAACACCGCTTCCTCCAACGTCTTGTGCGACCCGCGCACGTTGTCCGGCGTGATCAACTTCTCTGCTGGAAACACGCCGCGGATCTCGGCGTCCAAGGCCTCCATCGTGGCGGCGGTCAGCATGCCCGGGCTGGGTGCGGCACCGGGCGCGGGGCTGCGATCTTTGTTCTCCACCAGGATGAAGATGGGCAGATGCCCGGGGTGCGCATCGGACCAGCGGCGCACGCGCGACAAGCAATCCGTGAAGGGCTGGCAATTGCTGCGGTAGTCGATGTCCTGCACGTGGACCACCTTGAAGCCGGGCTTCTTCATGACGCCCGCCGGGTCAAACGGAGGATCTGCCGGCAAGTTGGCCTTGGCCACCAGCGACGGCCCTTTGGGCTCAGCAAAGCGACCGCCTTCGGGATCCTGGTAGACGTCGAACTCAAACTGGCGCACGCCCTGGTTCAACTGGACCTCCAGCGGCGGGTGCCGGTAATCAAGTGCCTCCGCGGCTTGCGGGCTGGCCTGCTTCAGGCGTGCCGCTTCACTGGGTGCCAGGCCCAAGTGGTAGCTGTTGTGCGTGCCGATCAGTTGAATGTCTGTCAGCCGTAGCGGTTGCTGGGCAAGCGCGGGAAGAGCGAGTAGGGCAAGTACGTAAAAGAGCATCTCTACGAGAGTAGAGGACCGATGTTGGAGGTTGATGAATTTCTGGAAACTCGCGCCACCGATTGTGGAGCTAGACCGCGCCCAAGCCCGGCCCACGCAGTGAAGCCGTCCGCATCGCGCCGTCGGTCACCTTGAAGATGCCCGGGAACTTTGCCTCCCACGGGCGGTTGGCCACTGGCACATACTGGCGGGCGTTTGCCTCAATGCCGGTGACGCCGGGTACATGGGCCGCCAGGCCCACGGAATGGATCAGGGCGGCACCTGGACACGTCAGGTCCTGCACGCAGGTGAACATCTGGTACTTCTTCGCCGCCGCCGCCATCAGCATGGCTTGCGTCTGTCCCTTGCAAGCCTTCAACGCCACGCCGGTGTAGCCCATCTCACGCGCCAGCAGCAGTGTCTCCAGATCCACCAGCGATTCATCGATCACCACCGGCCGCAGCTTCGCTGCTTCATGCATCACGTTCGCGCGATCGGCCTTCAGGTCGCGGCGCGTGGGCTGTTCGACGTATTGCACCTTGTCGAACAGCTTCGGCGCGCGCTCCTTGATCTGCCGCAGGAAGTCCAGGAAGTAGGCGATGTTGGGGCAGTTCTCGTTGAAGTCCAGGCAATAGGTCTTGTTGCCCGCCACCCGGTCAATGCGGACCACCCGTTCGACGTCGGCCGCCAGGTTGCCGCCGTTGAGCTTGATCTTCAGATGCGTCAGGCCGTTGTAGGCAATCCAATCGGGCAGCGTCTCGGGCAGGCCGTCGTTGAGCCGGGTCTTGAGATCGGAGGCTTCAATCGCATCACCGGCGCCGACGGAATGGTAGAGCGACACTTGCGGCTTGGGCTTCAGCAGAATGGCCTCATGCAAGCGCTGGCCTTTGAAGTCCGAACCGAGGTAGGCAGACAGGTCACGCGGGAGGCAGTCCGGGCCGTAGCACTGGTAAATGCTGCGCCCCAGCAGCTTGCCGTAGGCATCATGGACGGCGGCGTCGAACGGACTTAACGTCACCAGCACCGCCAGTTTCGGCATCGCTGGTGCGGCTTTCAAGCAGGCTGGCTCCACTTGGACGCCCAGGTCGATGGGGTGGCCGTACTCACGGTGGCCTTCATAGACGGTCTTGATGGCGGCTGCCAGCGTCCGCATCTCACCCAGCGTGACGTCATAGGGTTTGCCGGGGTAGGCCCAGACGTTGCCCATCGACATGGACCCGAAGCCCTTCTGCCACTTGCCCTCGCGAGTGCGGACCGTCACTTCGACGGGCGCGCGGTAGAGGAAGTCCTCAAACTTCATCTCCACCGTCTCAATGGCAATCTCCACCGGCTTGGGAGCCGCTTGGATGTAGGGGGCCGCCAGCGGTGCGGCAAGCAGAGTTCGGCGAGTCATGAGCACTAGAAGAGCTTATCGCGCGTTCAGTTCCTCGCCGCGGTCGGCCAGCCTGACCAGCAGCGAAAGGAGCGCCGCCAAGCCCACGGCAAAGCCTGACAAGTGCCAAACATGAGCCTTCAGCCAAGCCCCGGCATTGTGCCCCAGCTGCAAGCCCAGCCATGCCAGCGCCAGATAGTGGGGCAGCCGCGCCGCGGCAATCACTGCCAGAAACTTTCCACGCGAGACACCAAAGACTGCCGTGCAAAACACCGGGATCTTCATCGGGAGCGGAATCGGCAGCAGCGCGGGGATGAACACCGTGACCAGGCCGTAGCGCACAAACCACCGGCGCCAGACCAGCCCGCGGCCGTCGCGCGTGTGCTTGTCCAGATAGGCCTCGCCCCCTTTGCGCGCCAGCGAAAACAAAATGGCATTGCCCACAAACGATCCGACAAAGGCGGCTGCAGCCGCCCACCAGGCCGTCTCCGGCCGCAGGACCGCCATCAACAGCAGCGTCGCATCCACACCGCCCGGCAGCGGCAAGCCCGCCGAATCGATCAAAGCCATTGCCAGTAATCCCAGCGGCCCCAACGCCACCAGGAAGTCCACTAACTTACGCATTACTATCCTTCGTTCCGGCGTTGCCGGAGATATCCGTCCCGGCATCGCTGGAGCCGCTTACACTTGCGCTGCCCCCGGCGTTCAGCATCACCAGCAGTGCCGCTTCGTCCAGCACGGTGACGCCCAGCTCCCGCGCTTTGTCGAGCTTTGAGCCTGCCTCCTCACCCGCCACTACCAGATGAGTCTTCTTGCTGACTG
>JAPKYX010000112.1 GCA_026394075.1 Acidobacteriota bacterium | reverse complement strand
TTGGCGAAGGCCGGACGATGGAGTTCCGGGCGCTGAACGACCGCGGCATCGCTCTGCTTGAAATGCTGGAGCCGGTGCTCTCAGTGCATCCGCACGGGGCCTCGTTTGAAAGCGCGCCGGGCTTGCTGAAGGGCGTGCTGAAGCCGCTGCCGGAGCTGTTTTCCGAAGAAGAGCGCAGCCGCCAGCCTTCGGTGCTTTCGATCCTGCGGGCTCTGATCGAGGAGTTCCGCCACCCGAGCGATGCGCGCCTGTTCCTGGTGGGTTCCTTTGGCTATGACCTGCTGTTCCAGTTCGACCCGATTGAGCTAAAGCTGCCGCGCGAAGGCAAGCCGCTGCTACACCTCTACTGGTGCGACCAGATCTACGTGATGGACCGGCGCAAAGAAGTGATTGAGCGCTACCAGTACGAGTTCTCGACAGCCACGGCCACCACCGTCGGCCGGGAGCGCACGTCGCCCAAAGTGCCCAAGAACCGCGGCAAGAGCACGCCGATCGTCAGCGACCATACGCCCGAAGAGTACATGGCGAACGTCGAGAAGGTCCGCCAGGGGATGAAGCAGGGGGACTACTACGAGGTTGTCCTGCGGCAGACGTTCCGGGCGGGCTACGGCGGCAAGGCGAGCGATCTGTTTGAGAAGATCCAGACCGCCAGCCCCAGCCCGTATGAGTTCTTCCTGCAACTGGGCAATGAGCAGTTGATTGGCGCTTCGCCCGAGATGTTTGTGCGCGTCGAAGGCGATCGCGTCGAGACGTGCCCGATCTCCGGCACCGCGCGCCGCACGGGCGATCCGTTGAAAGATGCGGACGCGATCAAGGAACTGCTGAACTCATTCAAAGAAGAGAGTGAGCTGACCATGTGCACGGATGTGGACCGCAACGACAAGTCGCGCGTCTGCCGTCCGGGTACGGTGCGTGTGTTGGGGCGGCGGCTGATTGAAAGCTACGCCGGGGTGTTCCATACGGTGGACCACGTCGAGGGGCTACTGGAAGATCGCTACGATTCGCTGGACGCTTTCCTCACGCACATGTGGGCGGTGACGATGATCGGCGCGCCCAAGAAGTGGGCGGCGCAGGCCGTCGAGAATCTCGAAAAGGATGCGCGCGGCTGGTATGGCGGGGCCATCGGGTTGATCTCGATGAACGGCGACATCAACACCGGCATCCTGATCCGCACGGTGCATTTGCGCGATGGCGTGGCCAAGTATCCGGTGGGTGCGACGCTGCTGTACGACTCTGTGCCGGCCGCGGAAGAGAACGAAACGCGGATGAAGGCGACGGGCTTTTTCCGGGTGCTGGGTACGCCGGTGGCGAAGGCCGAGGCCGCCGTGGCGAAGGTTGAACCCACACGTCCGGTGAAGTTGTTGCTGGTGGACAACGACGATTGCTTTATCCACACGCTGGCCAACTATGCGCGACAGGCAGGCGCTGAAGTGGTGACCTATCGCGCCGGGTTCCCGGTGGAGATGCTGAAGAGCATCGATCCGGACTTGGTGCTGATCTCGCCGGGTCCGGGGCGGCCTCGCGATTTTGGCGTGCCCGACGTGGTGTTGGCGGCGGCGAACCTGGGGATCCCGGTGTTTGGGGTGTGCCTGGGCTTGCAGGGGATCGTCGAGGCGTTTGGCGGGACGTTGGGTGTGCTGGATTATCCGATGCACGGCAAGCCGTCCGATATCAGCCACCGCAACGTGGGTATCTTTGCGGGCCTGCCGGAGAAGTTCCGGGTGGGGCGGTATCATTCGCTGTTCGCGCAGCATGAGACGTTTCCGGCGGTGCTGGAAGTGACGGCCCAGACCGAAGATGGCGTGATCATGGGTGTGCGGCACCGGACGCTGCCGATTGAGGCGGTGCAGTTTCATCCGGAGTCGCTGCTTTCGCTGGACGACAACTGCGGGTTGAGGTTGATTGAGAATGTCATTCGCACGTTGGGGCAAGCGCGTCATCGGGGCGGCGATTCCGATCGGCCTGAACGCGGCCTTCATCATCAACTTGTGTGACCTGGTCTACCGCTGCGGCTGCCGTAGCTGGTGGGCCGGGGCGGAGGCGATGTGCAACATCCATCAACATGGGGTGCGGCACTGCCCGTTCTGCTCCCATGGCATTGCGCTTCCAGCGGGCGTCTTTGCGGGAGTGGCGGCCGTGCAACTATGGCTCAGCTTCCGGCCCTGGCCACCGGTAGTGCGATTCGGCGCGGCGGTGGCGGCATTTCCCTTGGTGGGCGGGGCTAGCCTTTTGGTTCTAGGACTTTTTGACGGGTACTGGCGCTAAATCACTACTTCCCCGGCAGGACTGTGGGGCGATACTGTTTCTACAGCCATGGAAATTCTGGACGTTGTCTTCTACGCCGCCGTGTTTGCGATTGCCTACTGGTTAATGAACGACGGTAGCGGCGGCAAGCGTGACCGCCACTTGGCGATGGCCCCGGCTGGCTGCTAGGGGCCCTCCAATCGCAAGCGGGCGGTTGTCGACGATCATTTAGGGCGTTCTATCTTTAGCGCCTTCATCCGCGAGGCCAAGGTGGTGGGCTTCATGGCCAGCAGGGCCGCGGCACCATCTTCGCCGTAGATCTTCCACGCTGTTTGCTCGAGAGCACCAATTAAGTTCCGGCGTTCCCAATCGCGCATTTCAGGTTCGGTGAGAATCTCGCCAGTTGAAGGGGCGGCCGCGCGGGTGACGGGTTTGCTGGGGGCGTTGGCGGTCAGTTCATCCAAGTGAAGTACGCCCTGGCGGGCGAGGATGACGCCGCGTTCGAGCACGCTTTGGAGCTCGCGGACGTTGCCGGGCCAGGGGTAGGCGATTAACTCCTCCATTTGGCGGCGCTTCACTTCCACCGGGCCGGCACCGCGCTGCCGTTGGAGTTTCAGAAAGTGCTCCACCAGCAACGGGATGTCGACGGGGCGTTCGCGCAGCGGAGGGACTTCGATGGGAAAGACGCTTAAGCGGTAGTAGAGGTCCAGGCGGAAGCGGCCGGCTTCCACTTCCTGGCGCAAGTCACGGTTGGTGGCGGCGACGACGCGGACGTTGACACGGCGGGTGCG
>JAPKYX010000287.1 GCA_026394075.1 Acidobacteriota bacterium | reverse complement strand
GGCGGCGACATCGTGCTGTTGGGCGAAGCCTACGCTTTCGGCGTGGTGTGGAGCTTCTCGATGAAGTCGCTTTCAGTGCTGGTGCTGCGCTTCAAGCGGCCGGAGGGCCGGGCCTGGAAGGTGCCGCTGAACTTCCGCTGGGGCGGCCGGGAAGTCCCGGTGGGGTTGACCTTGATCACGATAGCGTTGTTCACGCTGTCGATTGTCAACGTCGTCACCAAGAAAGCCGCCACCATCTCCGGCGTGGCCTTCACGCTGGTGTTCTTCTCGATGTTTGCCATCACTGAATACTTCAACCGCCGCCGCATGCAGGCCAGCCTGGAAGACGCCTCACAAGAGAAGTTCCGGTTGGAGGAAAGCGCCAGCGTCAGTCCGACATCACTTGAGGTACGCCCAGGCTGCGTACTGGTGGCCGTGCGGAATCCTCACCGGTTGACGCATCTGCGCCGCGTGATGGAACGCACGGACCCCGCGCGACTGGATATCGTCGTCGTCTCCATCCGCACCATGGCCGCCGATGAGGCGTGGACACCCGGCCAATTGTTCGCGCAACCGGAAACGGAAGTCTTTTCGCAAGTAGTGGCCACCGCCGAGAAGGCCGGCAAGACCGTAAAACTGCTGGTGGTGCCCGGTAGTGACCCCATGTCCGCGCTGGTGCAGACGGCGGCCCAACTGGGGGCTTCACGCATCGTCCTGGGCACGTCACCGCGCCAGTCTGTGGCGGAACAGGGCTTAGCCGTGGGGCAACAGTGGGAGAAGCTGCCCGCGCCCCGCCCCGCACTGTCGCTGGAGATCGTGCCCGAGGATGGTGGCCCGTCCAGCTTCGTCAATCTGGGCCCCCACCCGCCGCGCTTGTGGCCGGAGGATATCGAACTGGTTCACGAACTCTGGCTGAAGATGAGCACCGCCGGCCTGGGCCATAATCTCCACCACCGCGACGTGGTCGGCTGCGCTCTGCGCCGCTTGAATGACGACTATGAGAGTCCGGCCCGAGATCAGATTCTGGCCAGTTTGGCCCCACGGAACCAGACTCACTGATCCGCCAGCACGACCAAAGCAAACAAGGCGGCGCGTCAGGCCCCAGCCGGGCTAATCACGCGCCGCCGGAAACGCCCCCGGCAGCGCCTTCAGCAGCATGTCCAAAACATCCAGCGGCAGGTCCGTCTTCAGTTCCACCGTCGCCGCTTTACGGGTAACCGCGATGGCGTCGTAGAACTTCAACATCTCCATCTTGTCGCTGGGCGTGGAAAGACGGGCGATTCCGATCAAGCCCTTGATGGCATCATGCATCTTCTCGGCGGACTTCTCGTCACCGGAAGCCACTTCGGCCGAGAACTTCACCGCTTGCGACACATCGAGACCCGCCACAATGGAGCGGATGTCGATGGGCATGCTCTTCAGGCCGGACAGCGGTCCAGGTAGACCGGCGGGCAAGGTCGCTTGAATGCCCGCAAAGGAAACGGCCCACGCTTGATTGGTAGACGGGATGCTCTTCACCCGCTCCAGCAGGGCGGCGGGGGGCTGGCCCTTGGAGCCATCACGGTTGTCGATCACCGCGCGGACGCTCTCGGTCGGTCCGGCGACGATCACGCTGCGGTTGAAGTAGGTGGCGGCCACCTTCTCATCGCCATAGAGCGTGTACCCGTTGTGATCGAAACGCCGCGCCTCTGGGCCGCCCAGCGGCTGCTCGACGCCAGCGGTCCCTTCCGTGACAAACTGCACGCGTACCAGGGCAACGCCGGTC
>JAPKYX010000275.1 GCA_026394075.1 Acidobacteriota bacterium | reverse complement strand
CCCGTAGCGCCTGGTGCGGCTTCGGAAAACGGGAAGAAGGCCATCTCGTTGCCGTCCACGGTTTCGCGGGTGAAATCCACGCCAAACACGGCGCGGTAGAACTTCATGGCGCGCTCCAGATCCGTCACCGGGATCTCGAAGTATGTCACTGCATTGGTCACGGCGCTTCCTTTCCGAGGCTTGGCTCCTGATGAAAGGCCCTCACGACTGGCCCCGCTAAAGTAGGCCACACCGGCGGCCAACAGCAGCACTCCGGTAGCGGCCACGACGACGATCCTCATTGTTCTATTTCGCCACAAGTGGCCCGCAGACACATCCCCCCGTCCGGACTCCAAGAGAGGTATAGAATCTTCAGTACTGTGCAGCTCCATCGCATCTTAATCCTGAGTGTTTCGTCCGCACTGCTGTGGGCCCAGCATGCCAAAGACGACGAGGCCGCCAAACATCCGTTTATGGGCAACCCGGACCGGATTGAGGCCGGCCGCAAGACCTATCTGGGCGGGTGCGCCGGTTGCCACGGACCGGAAGGCGGCGGCGGGCGCGGCCCCAGTCTGATCGAACGCGGCGCGTGGCATCCGATGACCGACGACAACCTCTACGCCACCATCCAGAAGGGCGTCGGCATTATGCCCGCCGCGAATCTGCCGACTGATCGGGGCTGGGAGCTGGTGGCGTTTGTCCGATCGCTTACCGCCCCGGCGGTGGAGATGAAGGCGCCCGGCGACGCGGCGGCGGGCGAGAAACTGTTCTGGAGCACCAACGGGTGCTCGGGCTGTCACCGGATTGGCGGCAAGGGTGGCTTTGCGGGACCGGACCTGTCGAACATCGGCCGCACCTCGACACTGCCCAAGCTGCGCCGGTCGATTGTGGATCCGGATTTTGAACGAACCCCGGGCTTTGAGCGCGCCGACCTGACGTTGCGCGATGGCAGCAAGCTTTCCGGCCTGGTGAAGGACCGCACCAATTACCGGCTCCAGCTGCAATTGAAAGATGGCGCGCTGCGCTCCGTACCTGTGGAGACCATCGAAACGGTCGAGCTTACCAAGCCCTCCATCATGCCCGCCGACTACAAGACTAAGTTGACCCGCGACGACGTCACCAACTTAGTCAGCTACCTGCGCCAACAGGGCGCTAACTAGAGGAAACCTGCCACCATGCACCGCTTCACACTCTCTTTCTGTCTGCTGGCGGCCACGGCCCTGGCCCAGGTGACCTTTGACGACCTCCGCAAGAGCCCCAACCAGAACTGGCTTACCTACGCGGGCGGCTATTCCGGGCAGGGTCTCTCGCCACTGACGCAGATCACGCCTGAGAATGCGCAGAACCTTGCGCCCAAATGGACCTTCAATGTCCCCAAGGCGAAAGGCCTGCGCGCGCGCCCGATTGTCGCCGATGGCGTGATGTACTACACCAATACCAATGCGATCTATGCGCTGGATGCCCGCAGCGGTCGCGTGATCTGGCGTTATGTCGACACTCAAGCCAAGAAGGAAGCGGTGAATCGCGGGGCGGCGATCTTTGGGAACCAGGTCTACTTTGTCACCTCGGATTGCTACCTGGTTTCGCTCGACCGGCGGACGGGCGGCCTGGCGTGGCGCAAGCAGTACGGCAACATCAAAGACGGCGTCTTCTGCTCCTCCGCACCTGTCGCCGTCAACGGCAAGATCATTGTCGGCACGGCGGGCGGTGATGAAGGGATGCGCGGCTATCTGACCGCGATGGATGCGTCGACCGGCAAGGAACTGTGGCGCACTTACACTATTCCGGCGCGCGGCGAACCGGGCAGCGAGACGTGGGGCAACTTCATCGAATACGGCGGCGGCGCAACTTGGCTCTCGGGCACTTACGACGCCGCGACCAACACACTCTTCTGGACCACCGGTAATCCGTGGCCGGACTTCTATGGCGGCGACCGGAAGGGCGACAACCTTTACAGCTGCTCGTTGCTGGCGCTCGACGCCGAGACGGGGAAGATGAAGTGGTACTTCCAGTTCACGCCCGGTGACTGGCATGATTGGGACGCGCAGAGCTGGCCGATTCTGGCCGATGTCCAGTATGAGGGCAAGCCGCGCAAGGTGATTTTTCATGCCAACCGCAATGGCTTCCTGTATCTGTTGGATCGGGAGACGGGCAAGTACCTGAAGTCATCCAAGTTGATCGACAACCTGGACTGGGCCTCGGGCATTGACGCCAAGGGCCGCCCGATTCCCGTCCCCGGCAAGGACCCGACGCCTGAAGGCAACCGCGTCTGCCCCGGTGTCCGTGGCGCCACCAACTGGATGAGCCAAAGCTGGAACCCGGCCACCGGACTGCTTTCCGTGGTCGTGCTGGAGCAGTGCGACATCTTCACCAGTTCTTCCAAAACTCCAGAGCCCGGCAAGAACTTCGCGGGCGGTGGCGCGGGACCGAAGCCGAACGACGCCGGGCAGTTCTACTTGCGGGGAATCAACCCGCTCACCGGCGAACGCAAGTGGCAGTACCCGATGACCGGCAAAGCCGAGATGTGGGCCGGCGTGACGGGTACAGTGACGGGCGTGCTGTTCGCGGGCGACGACGATGGGCACGTCATTGCCGTCGATGCCAAGACCGGCAAGCACCTGTGGCATTACCAGACGGGCGACAACATCTATGCTTCGCCGGTGACGTTTATGGTTGATGGCAAGCAGTATGTCTCGATCGCCAATGCGACGTCGGTGTTCACCTTTGGGCTCTTTGAGCCGGTGAAGAGCGTGCCCGTGCCGCCGATGAAGATCAAGTAAGCGGGCCCGGGGGCTTCAGCCGAGTGACCGGTTGCGGACACTCATCCAGTTGATTACGAGAGAGATCTTCTTTAGGGGGGATGGGTTTTGGGTGCATACTGAGTTCAGCAATGCGCTCTTCACTCTTGTTCGCACTTCTGGCACTGTTGCTGCTGGCCGCCCAGGCGGCGGCCCAATTTCCGTACGGCCTGGCAGGGCCGCAGTTGGGCGCGCCGGACAGTAAGCCGCCCGGGAGCTTTGCGGGCACCATCGAAGAAGTCACCAAGAAGAGCATCCGCGTCGAGTTTGCCGACGGCAATGGGTTGAACTTTTACTGTTCCGCGAAGACGCAGATCCTGGACGGCGACAAGAAGCTGAAGTGCGCCGACCTGCAGCGCGGGCAGCAGGTGACGGTGGAAAGCAAGCACGCTCGGGGCGGAACACTGGATGCGGTTCGGGTGAAGGTGATCTCTACTGACCCGAAGCCACAGTTGGCCAATCGGCCTTAGGCAGGGCGAGACGGCGGGGTACGGGGCGTTCGATGGGTGATGGGGACCGCTTGCTTACGCGCGCGGCTCGGTAGCGTACGAGCGTGACCGCGAGTTGGCTGGCCGTGCGGCGGGGCACCTAGGCCGGGTACTGGACCAGCCAATGTGCGCCGATCGATAGCGTACTTGCCATCCAAGCCAGCCAATATGCTAATCTTGGCTCACTACTGGCATGATTCCCCTGCCCGCATTGGATGAGCAATCCGAGACGCCGCTTTACCGTCAACTGTTTGACGCGATACGGGTTGCGATTCGTGACGGCGTTCTTCCGCCGGGGCACCGGTTGCCGCCTACCCGGGAATTGGCTGGCTCACTGAGCCTGAACCGGACCACCGTTTCTGCCGCTTACGAACTTTTGGACCAAGCTGGACTGATCCGCAGCCATGTGGGCCGGGGTAGCTTTGTGGCGGAGCCATCTTCCAGCCCCATCAGCTTTGCCACCTCCCGGCCGCTCGATGAGCTGTTTCCGCTGGATGAGTTCCGGGCGACGGTGCGCGAGGTGATGGCCGATTCGAGCATCGCCGCCATCCTCCAGTTGGGTGCGCCACACGGCTATGCGCCGCTGCGCCGGTATCTGGGCGCGAGCGAAACTGAAGACGTGCTGGTGACGAATGGCTGCCAGCAAGCGCTCGACTTGATCCAGCGCGTCCTGGCACCGCTGGGCACCGCGGTGATGGTGGAAGATCCGACCTATCCGGGTTTGAAGAACGTGTTTGAGCGCGGCGGCGTCCGGCTGATTCCCCTGCCCCGCTGGGAGCCCGGTGCGCGCTTGGCCATCGTCACCCCGAACTTCCAGAACCCCACCGGCCACACCATGTCCATGGCCGAGCGGCAGCAACTTCTGCGCGATGTGCGCGAACAGGGCATCACGCTGATCGAGATCGACATTTACAGCGCACTGCGCTATCAGGGTGACGCTCTGCCGTCGCTGGCGGAACTCGATGACACGGGCAGCGTGTTGCAGATTGGCAGCTTCTCGAAAGTTTCGTTCCCTGGGCTGCGGATTGGCTGGGTGAAGGGCCGCCGGGACCTGATTGCCCGGTTGGCTGAGGCCAAGCAGTGGACGGATCTCCATACGGACCAGCTTTCCCAAGCCATCGTGCTGCGGTTTGCGGAATCAGGCCGCTTGGAAGCGCACCGGCAGCGGGTGATTGCAACGGGTCGCGAGCAGCTGGCGGCTGTGGCCACGGCGCTGGACCGCGAGATGCCGCATGGTACGACGTTCACGCGTCCGGATGGCGGGATGAACTTGTGGGTCCGGCTGCCCGCGCCGCTCGATGCCGCGGCCAT
>JAPKYX010000181.1 GCA_026394075.1 Acidobacteriota bacterium | reverse complement strand
CGCCGAAGGGCCAATCGCGCGCGGTCGAGAACTGGTTCTGCACCAGGTTGCCGATCATGATGGTCTTGCCACCGCCCATCAGGTCCGGCGTAAGATACGCGCCCAGGCAGGGGATGAAGACCAGTACCACCCCGGCCACAATGCCGGGCCGGCACAGCGGCAGCACCACGGTCCACAAAGTCTTCCACGGAGTCGCGCCTAAGTCCGCCGCGGCTTCGAGCAACGACTTGTCCAGCCGCTCGATGGTGGCGTAGAGCGGCAGCACCATAAACGGCAGATAGCCATAGACCAGCCCCAGCACCACCGCCGCATCGTTGTAGAGCAATGGCAGCGGCTGCGTGATCAATCCCGCCGCGGTCAACGCGGTGTTCACCAGCCCCGTGTCGCGCAGCAGGAAGATCCAGGCATACGTGCGGATCAGAAAGCTGGTCCAGAACGGCAGGATCACCAGTTGCAGATACAAGCCCTTGCGCCGGCCGGAGCGCGCAATAAACAGTGCCAGCGGGAAGCCCAGCACCAGACACAGCAGCGTCGCGATCGCCGCCAGCCAAACTGAACGCAACAAGATGGTGCCGTAGAGCGGATCGAACAGCCGCTGGTAGTTCTCAAAGGTCACCGGAAGCTCGACGCCGCCGTAAGCTCCGCGCGACATCAGCGAATAGCCCGCAATGATGGCGAGCGGACACAGGAACAGCAGCGCCTGGAGCAGTACGGACGGGGCCAGGAACGCCGCCGCGGCGGGATCGGGCCTAGAGCGTGATCTCATCGCCAGGATGCCACCAGACATGGACGTGGTCGCCGGACTGGAAAGCGCCATTCATCCGCGAAACCTGGGCCGTCAACCGCTCGCCAGAGTCCAGCAGAGTGTCCAGCTGGATACAATCGCCCAGAAAGGTCGAGGCCGAGATCCGTCCGGCGCGGACGCGGGCCCCATTCGATGGCCGCTCCAGGCTGATCCGGGTGGCCTCCGGGCGCACCCCAATGCCGTCGATCCAGTTGACCGTGCCCAGAAAATCGGCCACAAAGCGATTCGCCGGACGCAGATAAATCTGCTGTGGCGCGCCGGTCTGCTGCAGGCGGCCACGGTCCAGTACGGTGATGCGGTCCGAGAGCGACAGGGCTTCCTCCTGGTCATGCGTCACCATCAGAAAAGTAATGCCCACGCGGCGTTGCAGTGCCTTCAGTTCCTGCCGGACCTGTTTGCGGAGGTTGGGGTCCAGCGCCGACAACGGTTCGTCCAGCAGCAAGACTTCGGGTGCCAACGCCAAGGCTCGAGCAATGGCCACACGCTGCCGTTGGCCGCCCGATAGCTGGTCCGGCCGCCGATGTTCCAGGCCGGTCAACTGCACCAGATCCAGCGCCCGGCGTACGGGTTCAGCCAGATCACGCACACCCTTTTGCTTCAGGCCGAACTCGATGTTGCCCTGGACCGTCATGTGCGGAAACAGGGCGTAGTTCTGAAAGACGGTAGTGACGTTGCGGCGGTAGGGCGGCTCATGATTGATCAGCCGGCCGTTGAGAAAAATCTCTCCAGCGGTTGGCACCTCAAAACCAGCCACCAGCCGCAGCAAAGTGGTCTTGCCGCAGCCGGAAGGGCCACACAGGGAATGGAGCTCACCGCGTTCGAGAGAGAGGCTGACGGCATCGACGGCAGGCTCTCCGCCAAAGTCCTTTGAAACGCCCCGCAGTTCCAGCACCGTCTCCATTGATCAGCATGGTAGCGCATCAGTTCCGCCCTGACCTTGGGCTTCCAGTTGCTCACCAGCAGGCGACGCTATCATGAAAGATTATTCTCCAATGATTGCCAATGCCCAAATGGTGGAGACGCAGGTTGAGCGCTTTCAGTCGCTGCCGCTTGATTGCGGCTCTGTGTTGACGCCGGTCGATATTGCTTTTGAGACCTACGGTGAGCTCAACGCGAACCGCTCCAACGCCATCCTGATCACGCACGCCTTCTCGGGCGACGCCCACGCCGCCGGAATCCACCGCGTCACGGGCCGGCCCGGCTGGTGGGACAACATGATCGGCCCCGGCAAGGCGTTTGATACGGACCGCTATTGCGTCATCTGCTCCAATATCCTGGGCGGCTGCGCGGGCTCCACCGGCCCGTCATCGATCGACCCGGCCACCGGTCAGCCGTTCGCCATGACCTTCCCGGTGATCACCGTGCCGGACATTGTGCGGTTGCAGAAAATGCTGATCGACCGCATCGGCATCCCGCGCCTGCTGGCCGTCGCTGGTGGATCGATGGGCGGCATGCAGGCGCTGGAATGGTCGGTCGCGTATCCGGAGATGGTGGCGGCGGTGATCCCGATTGCGACGACGCACCGCCACAGCGCACAACAGATCGCCTTCAACGAAGTGGGCCGGCGGGCCATCATGGCCGACCCGGATTGGGACCGTGGCAGCTACTACCTGCAACGGCCTCCCGCCCGCGGCCTCGCCGTGGCGCGCATGGTGGGCCACATCACCTACATGAGCGATTCGTCGATGAAGGAGAAGTTTGGACGGCGCTTGAATGGCCGCGAGGCCTTGACGCGCGAGGCCGCCGGCTTTGACTTCTCGGCCGAGTTTGAAGTGGAAAGCTATCTGCGCTACCGCGGCAGCCAGTTTGTGGACCGCTTTGACGCCAACTCCTACCTCTACATCACCAAGGCGATGGACTACTTCGATCTATCGTACGGCCGCGGGTCACTGCCGGCGGCGCTCGAACGCGCCGAGGCCCGGTTTCTGCTGGTCAGCTTCAGTTCGGACTGGCTGTACCCGCCCTATCAATCCGAAGAGATCGTCCGCGCGCTCCGCAGCCGCAATCGCGATGTGGCGTACTGCGAGCTCTCCTCGCAATACGGCCACGACGCATTCTTGTTGGAAGTGGAAGAGCAGACCGAACTGGTGCGGGGCTTCCTGAAATCCACCTATCAGCGGGTGACGCGTTGAGTACCGTTCGCGAAGTATTGGAGCGGCGCGACTACGCCACCATCGGCCACATCATCGAACCCAAGTCCCGCGTGTTGGATCTAGGCTGCGGCGACGGCGCGTTGCTGGCGTGGCTGAAGGACAACAAGGACTGTGATGCCCGCGGGGTCGAGATTGACCGCGCGCTCGTGCAGAAAGCCATCGCGCGCGGGGCCAGCGTCTACCAGGGCGACATGGCGCAAAGCCTGTCGGACTACCCCGACGGCGCCTTTGACTACGTGATCCTGTCGCAGACCTTGCAGCAAGTGGGCAATCCGGTAACGATCCTGCGCGAGATGCTGCGCGTGGGACACCGCATGGTGGTGGGCTTCCCCAACTTCGGCCACTGGTCGGTGCGGCTCTCGTTGCTGACCTCGGGCCACGCCCCCAGCACCAGCCTGTTCCCCTTCAAGTGGTACGAATCTCCCAACATCCACGTGCTGACGGTACTCGATTTTGAAGCTCTGTGTGCCGCGGAAAAGTGGACCGTGGAGCACCGCATCTTCCTCGCCGGTTCCAGCCGCGTGTCGGCTATGCCGAACTTGCGGGCGGAGGTGGCGGTGTTTGTGGTGCGGAAGTAGAGCGTTGGCTTAGTCCAGCGCCTCTGCAGCCGCCAGACCCGACAGCACTGCACCTTCCACGCGAGCTTCCCCAAACGCATCACCGGCAAAGACGATGTTGCCACGGCGGTAGCAGCGCTCCGGATAGAGCACCCGGGGCTTGGCGAACTTCCAGCGGTGGAGCTTGTACTCGGTGAAACTACCTGTTGCCAGTAACGCCACCACGTCTTCTTCCGGCGTCTCCCAATGGCGCAGGCTGAACTCCGGCCCGGCGTGGATGGTGATCGCGCGTGGTTCGCCAGAGACGCCTTTGGCGTGGTTGTCGGCGATCCAGGAGACTGGCTCGCCATCGAGGGTCTGGATGGCTCCGGGAGACGGTAAGTCTTGCTCGGCGTTGCGGAGCATCAGCGCCAGGCAGCGGTCGTACTCAATGGCTTCCAGCTCTGGCACTGGCTCGTCCAGCATGGCGAGAGACTGCGGCACCGGGGCGGTGAGGATGGCGGAGTCGAAGCCGTCCATCATGGGTGCGAGCTTCGTCACTTGAACCTCACAGCGCACGTCCAGGCCACGCGCCATCTGCCCGGTGATCGAGTTCATCCCACCCGGCGCAATAAACCGCGGATGGCCATCGTCACCCGAGAATCCGCGGCACCATTCGCGCACCGGCCATTCAGCCATCAGCGCGGCGAACTCCGGGGAGCGGACGGTGAAGAACTGCGCGCCATGGTCAAACGTCGCCTCGCCGAGCCTCCGCGTGGCCATCCGCCCGCCGGGCCGCCGGCCTTTGTCGAGCACCACAACAGAAACGCCGCGCGAGGTTAACGCTCGCGCGGCGGTCAAGCCGGCCAGGCCGGCACCAATGATCAAGACACGCTGTCCCAAACTCCAGTATCCGCTGAATCGAGGACGGCGCGGGGTTGCGTTAGAAGGTAAACTTCAGCGCCAGCTGGATCAGCCGTGGGTCAAACGTCGACGTCACGCGTCCAAAGGCACCGTTGCGGCGGTCCACTTGCGGTGCGTTGAAGTTGGTCTTGTTGAACAGGTTGAAGAATTCGGCCCGGAAGTTCAGGCGCGACACTTCATTCATCGGGATCTTGAAGTTCTTCTGGATCGACAAGTCCGTCTGATAGAGCGGGAAGCCGTAAACCCGATTGCGGCCTAGATTGCCGAATGGGGCCGCAGCGGTGGCGATGGCCACGGCATCGGGGTTGAGATACTGCTGCAGGTTCTGGCGGCGGGGGTCGCTGGAGGGCAGCACCAAGTCCCCACCGACATAGTTGGGACGCAGCGCGACGTTGCCCAGGAAGTCCGCCTGGCCGTCCGACAGGAAGGCCTGCGTATCGCCATAACGGATGTTGAGCGGCTGACCGCTGTTCAGCGAGACGGTGGAAGACGCCTGCCACCCGCCGATCAAGGCATCCAGTACCGCATTCATGCTCTTGCCGAAGCGTTGCCCACGGCCGAACGGCATGGTCCACACCAGGCTGGAGGTGTTGTTGAAGCGCTGGTCGAAGCTGGACGGCCCCTTGTCGTTGTTGGGGTTGTTGATGTCCTGCGGATTGGGCGAACCGCCGTTGGTGGTCTCCAGCACCTGGCCCACGTTGTCGATGGCCTTGGCGTAGGTGAAGGAGTTCAAGAAGATCAGATCCCGGCCGCGGTGCTCAAATTTCACCTGCAGGCCGTTGTAGTTTGAGAAGCCCGTGGGGACCACGCCCGTAATGTTGCCGAAGCCCTGATAAGGCCGCCGCGCATTCAGCGTGCCCAGAGGCGTCTGGCCCGCGGCAAGTTCCGCCGCCGTGATCGGACGGGCCTGGTTGAAGTCACCCAGGAGCGGCAGCAGGCTGCCCTTGTTGCCCACATAAGCGACATCGAGCAGCGTCTTGCTGGTCAGGCTGTACTGCATGGTGAAGTGCCAGTTCTGGATGTAGCCGAACGGCATGTTGCGCTGCATGTAGAGAATGACGTTGCTGGGCAGGCCCGTGGGATAACCATCCTGCGTCCGGCGGAAGCAGTTGGCAAACGTATTGCCCGCACAGACGTTGCCGAGGGCATTGGCACCCTGCTGTTGGGAGAACCGGGTGACGAACGGCGCATTGGTGCCCATCACTTCGGCCGAAGCCATGCGGTTCCAGTAGTTGTAACCCAAGCCATAGCCGCCGCGGAGCACGATCTTTTTGCCCAGCTGATAGGCCGCGCCAATGCGGGGGGCAAAGTTGTTCTTATCGAGATCGCGCAGGGAGCGATCGGTGATGCCGCCATCTTTCGCCAGCACCAGTTGACGGGTGCCGGGATCGAAGTTGGCCTGACGGTTATCGGCCGTATACATGGGGCTGGTCAGTTCGTAGCGGAGGCCCATGTTCAGGGTCAACTTGCTGTTCACCTTCCAGTCGTCCTGGAAGTACCACCAGTGCGCTTGCTGCCGGGTGCGGGCCTGGATCTGGGTGGCCAACTGATAGCTGGAACGCGCGCCGATGTAGAAGTCACCCAGCGCGGAACCGGTAAAGTTGCCGCCGTAGGCATCGATGCCGTAGAGCGGATTGGTGTCGTCCACCAAGATGCCCAGCCACAGTAGTTCGTAGCCGAACTTCATCGAATGGGCTCCGGCCAGCTTGGTCATGTTGAGACGGCTGTTGATGGTGGTGGGGAACTGCGCCTGCGGGTTCGTGGACTGGCGCCCAATGCGGGCAAAGCCGGCAATATCCTGCGGAGTGATGCCGCCCTGGATGCGCGGACCTTCCGGCAGTCCGGTGATGCCGAACAACTCGCGCATGGACGGGCCCCCGACCAGAGCCGGCAGACGGTCCATGCCCAGCCGCGTCACTGCAAAGCGGTACTCCAGCACTTCGCTGGGAGACTTGGCCCACGTCGCGCCAAAGATGCCCTGCTGGTTGAAGACATCCAGTGTCCCGATCGCATTGCCACCCGAAAAGCCGGTGATCAAGCCGGGTTGAATGACGTTCTGACGGCGTTGTGAATAACGGAAGAAGGTCTGCAATTTCTCGGAGATGGTGTGGTCAACCTTGATGGCACCCTTGTCCTCGTCCAACTGATTGCGGACCGGGCCCGCGTAGATGTTGGCGGCACCGGGCAGATTCGGCGCGGGCAGTTCACGCAGCACGCGGCGCGCAAAGGCCGTCTGCGGCACGCGCTCACCGGGGTTAAAAACAGCGCCGGCGGCAACCTGCCTGCCATCCGCGTCGGTGTAGGTGTAGGGGATCCGGGTGGTGGTGGTCAGCACGCCATCACGCTGTGCCACGGTCGGGATGGTCGCCTGTCCAAACGGCGACTGGATCCAGCGGCTGCCTTCGTAGTCGGCAAAAAAGAAGGTCTTGTTCTTGATGATCGGGCCGCCGAACACGAACCCAAACTGGTTGCGGTTCACCTGCGGCTTGGGGAACTCCCGGCCGACCGCATCGCGCGGACGGAAGAAGCCATAGGCATTCATCTGCGTGTTCTGCAGGAAGTTCCAGACTCCGCCATGAAACTCATTGGTGCCGGAGCGCGAGGCCACGTTCATCACCGCGCCGCCGGTGCGGCCATATTCGGCCGAATAGGCATTGATGGACATCCGGAACTCCGCCACCGAATCGGGCGAGGGCTGAATGGCCTGGTTCGAGAAGCCCTGGTTGGTGGTGCCGTAGAAGTTGTTGTCCACGCCATCCAGCAGAAAGTTGTTGAACACGCTGCGCAGACCGTTGACGTTGTAGGAGCCTTCGCGCCGGAACGCGATGTCGCCCTGGTTGCCCACCTGCGACTGACGCACGCCCGGCACCAGCAGCGCCAAGTTGGCGTAGGAGCGGCCCAGCAGCGGCAGGTTCACCAGTTGCTTCTGCCCGATCACCTGCCCCTTGGAGGAGCTTTCGCCCTCAAGCAGCGGGGTGGTCTCGGTGACATTCACAATCTCAGAGACCGTACCCACTTGCAGCACCAGATCGACGCGCTGGCGGGCGTTGACGGTCAACGTCACTTTGTCGGCCACGGCGGTGGAGAAGCCCGCGCTCTCGGCGCTCACCCGGTAGCTGCCGATCTTGGCCGTGGGGAACAGATAGTCGCCATTGGAATCGGTGGTGGCCTTGGCGGTGATGCCGGTGTCGTTGTTCTTCAGCGTCACCGCAGCGCCCGCAATGGCTCCGCCCTTGGCGTCGCGAATGGTGCCAAGCACGGCGGCCGAGTCAAACTGCGCCCAGGCTGCGAGGGAAAAAACACACAGGGAAACCAAACAAGAATAGAGATGCTTCATAAGTCCTACCTTGAAAAAGTACCACCCGGTTCCTTCATTCAGGTCAAGACTGTGTGAACAAATGTTGACAAACAAGCAAAATGGACACTCTCGTCATGCTTGACCCTCCCCGGCGGGAGACAGGCTAGTTGGAGGCCGGTGGGGTGGGTTCGGCTGGAGCGGAGGGCTTGCGCTGGCCTTCCAGAATCAATACTTTTTCGTTCTTCCGCAGTTGCTGCAACTCGCGCCGGACTTCGATGTCGATGGCGTCGCGCTGTTCTTCCAGCATCAGGATCCGCTTCCGCTTTTCGGCGATCCGGGTGCGGATGGTGTTGTTTTCCTGCTCCAGTTGCCGGATCTGATCCCACTTCGCCAGGAGTGAGGAAACACCCTCGGGCCCAGTCAGTGCCAGGATGGCGTAAGCACTAGCCGCCAGGGCGATCACCGAATAAAGAAGAGGGCGAACAAGAGGCTTCAAGACAATGGTCCGTCTCTTGTTTATAATCCTCTTTGCTATCTAAAGGCAACCACCTTGAAATGAAGCGGATCCGATGACGGACAAAATCGTCGTTTATTGCACGTGCCCCACGGCCGAAGATGCCCAGCGTCTGGCCTCCGCATTGGTGGAGCAACGCCTGGCGGCCTGTGTCAATATCGTTAGCGGCGTCTTGAGCGTGTACCGCTGGCAGGGGGCCGTGGAAAATAGTCCGGAACTGATGCTGATCATCAAGACCCGCCGCGAACACTTCCCCGCCCTGCGCGCTGCGCTGGAGCGTCTGCACCCCTACGAACTCCCTGAAATCATTGCTTTGCCGGTCGTCGATGGCAGCCCCGGGTACCTAGACTGGCTCGATAAGGAAACCGATCTCTCTCATGCCGAATAATCCGATGAAGCCCTCCTTCGTCCGCTACCAGGTGGTGCTGTTTGCCATCGTGCTGGTGGTGATCACCTATATTGACCGCGTCTGCATCTCCAACTTCCGGCCCTTCATTGCGAAGGATCTGGGGTTGAACAATGCCGAGATGGGGGTGGTCTTCAGCGCTTTTGCCCTAAGCTATGCGCTGTTTGAGATTCCCACCGGCTGGCTGGGCGACATCTACGGTACCCGCACCACCATCACGCGCATCGTCGTTTGGTGGAGCGTGTTCACGGCCGCCACGGGCTTCGTCTTCAACCGGACCTCGCTGATCATCACGCGTTTCCTGTTCGGCATCGGCGAAGCGGGCGCATTCCCCAACATCACCAAGATCTTCACCATCTGGCTGCCGCCAAACGAACGGGTCCGCGCCCAGGGCATCCTGTGGATGGCGGCCCGCTGGGGTGGCGCCTTCACCGGCAGCATCGTCGTTATGGTGATGTGGTTTCTCACCTGGCGGCAGGCCTTTATGCTGTTTGGGGTAATCGGCCTGCTCTGGTCCGTCTTCTTCTACCGCTGGTATCGGGACCAGCCCAAGGATCACCCCAGCGTCAACCAGGGCGAACTGGACGCCATCGGTGACAACAGCCGCATGACCGGCGACCACAACGTCCCCTGGGCGCGGTTTGCGGGCTCCGGCTCAGTATGGCTGATGTGGATCGCCTACTTCTGCGTCTCCTACGGCTGGTACTTCTACATCACTTGGCTGCCGACGTATCTGGCCGATGTCCGCGGCATGTCGATGCAGAAGAGCTTCATCGCCTCCGGTCTGCCGCTGTTCCTGGGTGGTTGGGGCTGCCTGTTGAGCGGCTTTATCACTCCTTGGGTGAGCCGCCGCCTGGGATCCGAACGCAAGGGCCGGCGCGCGCTGGCTTTGTGCGGCACCTTGGGCGCCTCCGCCATGCTGATCTATTCCACCAAGATCGCCGACCCCAACATGGCCTTGCTGGCGATCTCGATGGCCAGCTTCTTCAACGACCTGGTGATGCCCCCGGCTTGGGGCGCAGCAATGGACGTGGGCGGCAAGTTCGCCGGTACGCTGTCAGGCTCCATGAACATGATGGGCAACCTGGCTGGAGCCGTGGCGCCGGTCTTCATCGGCTGGCTGACCAACATCTCGGGCTCCAACTGGGACTTGACGTTCTACATCTCCGCCGGCATCTACGTGGTAGCCGCCATTTGCTGGATGTTCCTTGATTCGGTCACCCCACTTGACTCATCCCCGGCCGACACGGTGGGCGTGCGGCAGCCGCAACTGGGTGGGGCGGAGGCTTAGGCCGCCGCCGTTGGGGATAATGGGCCAAGGAGCTACCGATGACCATCGACGAAAGACTCGAACGGCTGACGGAGCGGCATCAGGCGCTGGCGGAGAGCGTGGAGTTGTTCGTAGCGTCCACACGAGAGAACTTTCAGTCCACCAACGCCGGGTTGGCGCGGGTGGGCAATATGGTGGAAACATTAGAGAGTCGGCTCGACGAACTGGCCGTATCGACTGAGGCGAATTTTCAATCTACCAATGCCAGCTTGGCCCGCGTCGGCTCCATGGTGGAGCAGTTGGTGGTAGCGGTGCACCAGACCAATGAAAGCGTCTCCATGCTGATGACGGTGGTCGAGTCCCACCAGCGCCGCATCAACGATCTCGAAGACGCCCGGGGATAACCGCGACCAACGCAGAAACAAGAAAGGGAGCCCGGTGAAGGCTCCCTTTTCTCATTTGCGTTCTGGTAAGAAACTACGCGTTAAACAGCTTCTCGACTTCCGCCCAGTTCACCACGCTCCAAAAAGCGGCGATGTAGTCCGGACGCTTGTTCTGATACTTCAGGTAGTAGGCGTGCTCCCAGACATCCAGGCCCAGGATGGCGGTCTTGCCTTCCATCAGCGGGGTGTCCTGGTTGGGGGTGGAGGTGATCTCGACGCCCGAGCCGGTCTTGACCAGCCAAGCCCAGCCGGAGCCGAACCGGCCGACGCCTGCCGCCGCAAACTTCTCCTTAAAGGCCGCAAAGCTGCCAAAAGCGGCATCGATGGCCTGCGCCACATTGCCCTCCGGAGCATTGCCTTCGGTCGCCGGGCGCATCAGCGTCCAGAACAGTGAGTGGTTCCAGTGACCGCCGCCGTTATTGCGGACCGCGCCCTTGATGGCATCGGGCACAATGGCCAGATTGCCGGCCAGCAGCTCTTCCAGGCTCTTGCCCGCGAGCTCCGGCGCCGCTTCCAGCGCCTTGTTCAGGTTGGTGACATAGGCGTTGTGGTGGCGGCCATGGTGGATCTCCATGGTCAGCTTGTCAATCGCCGGCTCCAGCGCGTCATGGGCGTAGGGGAGTGCGGGTAGTTCAAATGGCATTGGTGGTTAATTCTCCTTCGTGGTTTCGATGGTTCGAAAGCCGGGCTGGATTCGGCAAGCCCGAAATACGATCATAGCGGTCCGGCGCGCTTGGCTCAGCGCAAAGATTTACGCCCGCGCCCGTTCAAACGCCCCGGCCAGCCGGAACATGCCGGATTCGTCGAAGTGTTTGGTCAGGATCTGCATCCCGACGGGCAGTCCTTCAGGTGTCGCGCCGCAAGGCACGCTCATGCCCGGGATGCCGGCCAAGTCGCAGGTGATGGTGTAGATGTCAGACAGATACATCGCCACCGGATCGTCCACCTTTTCGCCCAGCTTCCAGGCCGGGAAGGGTGATACCGGGGTGACGATGGCGTCTACCTGCTCAAAGGCTCGCGCGAAATCCTGGGCGATCAACGCCCGGACCTTTTGCGCCTTCAGGTAGTAGGCGTCGTAGTAGCCATGGCTCAGCACATAGGTGCCCAGCATGATGCGCCGCTTGCACTCCGCGCCAAAGCCTTCGCCGCGCGAGTTGCGGTACATCTCAGCCAGCGTGCGGCTGGAATTCCGCCGTGGCGATGATGTAGTAGCAGGCCACGGCATAGTCGGTGGCGGGCAGGCTGACGTCCACCACCTCGACGCCCAGAGATTTCAGCGTCTCAACGGCCGCGGCAATGATGTCGCCCGTTTCCGCCGCCAGACCCGCAAAGTACTCCTTCGGCAGGCCAATCTTCATCCCGCGCGCATCCTGACGGCAAGCGGCCACGTAGTCCTCGACTGGTGCCGCCGCGGAGGTGGAATCCCACTCGTCGCGCCCCGCGATTACGCCCAACAGCGCCGCCGCATCTTCCACCGTCCGGCCAAACGGACCAATGTGATCCAGCGAACTGGCATAGGCACTCAGGCCGTAGCGAGAGACGCGGCCGTAGGTCGGCGTCACGCCCACCACGCCACAGAACGAGGCCGGCTGGCGAATCGAGCCACCCGTATCGGAACCCAGCGAAACCACCGCCGTGCCCTGCGCCACCACTGCCGCTGAGCCACCCGAGGACCCGCCTGGCACCCGGTCCAGCGCCACGGGATTGCGCACCGGTCCGAAGGCTGAATTTTCGTTCGACGAACCCATCGCGAACTCATCGCAGTTGGCTTTTCCAACCACTAGACCACCGGCCTGTTCCAGACGCTCGACCGCAGTGGCGTCATAGGGCGGGATGTAGTTGGCCAGAATCTTTGAGCCGCAAGTAGTCCGCACGCCCTTGGTGACGATGACATCCTTGACGGCGACCGGCACACCGGCCAGCGCCCCGGCGTCTTCGCCGCGGGCCAGCTTTTCATCCACCAAACGCGCCGTAGCCAAGGCCCGGTCGGGCGACAGAGTGATGTAGGCGTTGGTCTTGGGATTCTCGGCCGCGGCAAACTGGGCGGCTTCGGTGGCTAGTTCGACCGCCGAAAACTGCTTGTCCTTCAGCCCTTGCTGAATCTGAGGAATGGTCAGCTGTGCGAGGTTCATCGTTCGATCACCTTCGGCACCTTGAAGTAGCCGGAGCCCGAGACGGCGGCATTTTCCAGCACCGTCGCAATCGGGAAGCGCCGCTCCGGATGGTCCACATCGGCACGCAGAGCGGCCGTGTCCTCGGCGTCAAATAGTACCTGCGCCATCGGCTCGACACCGGTGGTGTCGATATCCTTCAGCCGGTCCATCACATCCAGAATGCCTTCGAGATCGCGCGTCATGCGGGTCAGCTCGTCAGGCGAAAGACTCAGATTGGCCAGGTCGGCGACGTATCGCACCTGCTCTTCGGTGATTCGCATCTGGCTTCCAGTCTAACCGGAGCGGGTGCCGCGCCGTAAGCCAGGCTTCGCTTATCCGAGCGCTGAGCGGCGGCTGCGCAAGTAAAGGTGGCGCAAAATCGGATCGGCAATACGGTCGGCCTCATCCGCCGGCAGCAGGCCCATCTGCGTGGCCGCTTTTTCTTCCCGCTGCGCGGGGCGGCGAGGGATGCCGATGCGGAACTCGACATCGGTGGCCACCGGGCCGATCAGCCGGCTTAAGTTGGCGAGAATTTGGTGGCGTAGGCCAAACAAATTTTTCTGCCACAGCCGGTCTTCCACCTCGACGATCACCGTGCCGCGGACCATCTCCACGGCTCGCGTGCGCCGGGCCAAGCGCGGGCCCACGGCCTGCGGCCAAGCCGCGCAGGCCAGGTCCGTCAGGGGCAAGTGCTTTGATTTCAATTTGGCCAGCGACCGGGCAGCACGTTCCATGAGACTTGATAAAAAGCGGGACACCACACACGGAATCCGTGCGTAGCCAGGGGAGGGCAGGCATGAGTGTAGCATGGCCTCATGTACCAGTTGATCCTTGCCTCAGGTTCGCCCCGGCGCCGCGAGATCCTGCAGGCGGCCGGTTTCACTTTCCGCGTCGTGACCGCCGGAGTGGAAGAAATCCGGGAGCCGGGCGAGGCCGGCATCGACTACGTCCGTCGCCTCGCCCACGAGAAAGCCATGGCCATCGACGCCTCCCCGCGAGAAATCGTCTTGGGGGCGGACACGGAGACATCCTGGAGAAGCCCGCGAACGCAACCGACGCCGCCCGGATGCTGCGCCGGCTGTCCGGGCGCGTCCATCAGGTCCATACCGGGATCTGCCTGGCGAGCGCCGAAGAGACGGTGCTCGACGTCGCCACCACCCAGGTGACCTTCGCCCCGCTGACCACAGTCGAGATCGACCAATACATCGCCTCGGGCGAACCGTTCGACAAGGCCGGTGCCTACGGCATCCAAGGCCTGGCTTCCAAGTTCGTTGAGCGGATCGACGGCTGCTATTTCAATGTGATGGGCCTGCCGGTCAACTTGTTCTACCTGCACTGGCGGCGCTTGATCGAAGCGTAAGCGGCTCTGTTGATAGCTACTTAAGCTTCTTGAGCTCCGGCCGTTGCTCCCGCAGCCAGGCCATGAAGTCCTCCGGCACGGGCATCGTGGACAGGCGGCTTTGGCGGACTAGGGCAAAGTCGGCAAAAAGGCCGGATTGCTTGATGGTCTGGAGCGTCACGGGTTCGCTGAGGCGGCTGAGGAACTCGAAATCGACGATCGCCGACTTCGGATCATCCGGGTCCGGCCGAGGGTCGGAGACCACTTTCGCCACCCCGACTACGGACGATTCGCCGGTCGAGTGGTAGATCAAGACCGTGTCTCCCGGCCGCATCTGGTTCAGGGCGCGGACCGCCTGGGCGTTACGGACCCCGCTCCAGGCCGTCCGGCCTTCCCGCGCCAAATCGTCAATCGAGTAGGCCGCAGCCTCGGTTTTTGCCAGGAAATAGTTCATCGCTGATTCGTTCCAACTCTATGAAATGCCGACCTAAAGCCGATAAGTCCAACTGGGCGGCCAGATAGGCTGTAGTATACTTCGGTAAAGAGCACACACACACTCCAGGTGCCCGTCAGGGAACTCGAGAGACCCGGCATGCGACACGTAGTTAGCATCGTCACCCCTTCGCGGAAAACCCAATCGCTCTTGAAGAAGTGTACCCTCACCGCTTGCGTCCAAACTGGCTACCCAGGTTTTACGGAGACTCAACAGACGTCATGAAGCGAATCATCGTGAAGCGAATCAACGTGAAGCAAAGAATCGTGGAGCAGATCATCGAGCAGCGAATCGTCATGAAGCACATTGTTCACCATCTGATCTGTTTGGGGTGCTTGCTGTGCCCGGTGCTGGCGTGGGGCCAGCTGCCACCTGCGCCCAACCCGGCCAAGCCGGGCAGCGCAGCCGAGTCCTCGCAACCGCAGGAGGCCAAGCCAGGCCAGGGCGAAGCCAAGCCCGCAGGCGAGACGCCCAAGCCGGGTGAGGTAAAGGCGGAGACATCCGTGGCGGCCGCCGTGGATCCCCGAAGCTACGTCATTGGCGCTGAGGACGTTGTCTCCATCAGCGTCTGGCGGGAACCCGAACTGTCGCGGCTGTATGTTGTCCGTCCCGACGGCAAGCTCAGCATGGCCTTGGGCGGCGACATTGAGGCCGCTGGAGTGACACCCGAGGTGTTGAAGGAACGCGTCATCACGGCGCTTTCCGAGTTCATGAACAAGCCGGAAGTGATGGTGGAGATCCGGCAGGTCAACAGCAAACGGTATTACATTTCAGGCGAGGTCGGACGCGCCGGTCCGTACCCGTTGGTCACGCCCGTTACGATGCTGGAAGCCCTGTCGCTGGCGGGCGGTTTGCGCGATTTTGCGAACAAAAAGCACATCGTCATCATGCGAGGCAATGAACGCATCAAGTTCAATTATGCCGAGGTGATCAAGGGCAAGAAGATGGAACAGAATATTCCGCTGAAAGCCGGCGATCACATTATAGTTCCTTAATGCGAACCCAACCGCCGTCCAGTCCGCGTAAGTGAATGATGGGCCTCTTGGAACGCCCACGTGATCCGAAAAGCAGTTGTAGTTGCTAGAACCGAGCCTTGGGGCTTGGAATTGACCGGAGGAGACTTTTTCGATGCAGCCCGCCACGCCCGATCCGATGAATATTCAGCGCCGGACGCTGGATATTGAGGACTACATCGATGTCGTCCGGCGCCACCGTGCCTGGATTGCGGGCCCGATGCTGTTGTGCCTGGTGGTGGGCACCGTCACTGCATTCCTCTGGCCGGATACATATGTGTCCTCGGCCGTGGTGCGCGTTATCCCGCCGCAGATCCCGGAACGGTTTGTGCCCAGCAACGTAAACTCTGAGATCAGCCAGCGCATCAACTCGATGTACCAGTCGATCACCAGCCGCCAGACGCTGACCAACATCATCAACGTCTACCAACTCTATCCACGTGACCGGAAGCGGTTACCGATGGAAGATGTGATCGAGCAGATGAAGAAGGACATCCGGCTGAACTTGACGGGTGGCGATGCCAAGGGACGCGTGCAGGCCTTCGAGATCAGATATTCGTACGAAAACCGCCTGGTGGCCCAGAAGATTGTGCAGGAACTGGTCACCCGGTTCATCGACGAAAACATCCGGACCCGCGCGGCCCAGTCCTCGCAGACCACCGAGTTTCTGCGCGAACGTTTCGAGCAGCACAAGCGGGATCTGGACGCGGTGGAAGAAAAGCTCACCAAGTTCCGGCAGGAAAACCAGGGCCGGATGCCCGAAGAGCGCCAGAACAATATGTCGGCCATCAATGCCTTGGACCAGCGCATGAACGGCCTGAATTCCCAGATCTCCCGGGCCAATCAGGACAAGCTGCTGCTGGAGTCCCGGCTGAACACGCTGAAGGACCAGTTCAGCCGCCTTTCGGTTCCGGAAGCCGCCCAGCAGGTGGAGATGGCCAAAAACGAGCGGCTCGCTCAGTTGGAGCGCGAGATTCTGAACATGGAAACCAACCTGGAAGCCGTGAAGCAGAACTACAAGGAAACGCATCCCGACGTGCGGCGTATGAAGAACAACATCGACGTTCTCAAGCGGACCCGCGCGAATCTCCAAAAAGAGGAAGAGGCCAAGAAGGCAGCCGCGGAAAAGGCCCCGGAAACCCCGGCCCGGCGGAACAACAATAACTTGCCCAAAGAAGCCCGGGCCATGGAAGCCGAGATCGCCTCGATCCAAAGCCTGATCGAGGCTCGTAATCTGGAAGTGGAAGGGGCCCGCAAAGAGATCGTTGGCGTCGAGCGGAACATGCGCTCCTACCAGTCGCGCCTGGAATCCGCCCCGATGGGTACCGGGCAGTACGAAGAACTGCTCCGGGAGCGCAACACCGCCGCGCTGCGTTATGAAGAGATGCAGGTAAAGATGACGCAGTCTCAGGCCGGAACGGACCTGGAACGCCGCAACCAGGGCGAGACCTTGGAACTGCTGGACCCGGCCAGTCTCCCGATCACTCCCGAGCAACCCAAGCGGCCCATCATTATTGCGGCCTCCGCGGTGATGGGATTGATTTTAGGATTCGTCGTGGCGGCGGTTCGAGAACTGAAGGACACCACGCTGAAGAATTTGAAAGACGTCCGGGCCTACACGCAACTGATGATTTTGGGAAGTGTACCGCTGCTCGAAAATGACTTGGTGGTGCGCCGGAGGCGTCGGCTGGCTTGGCTGGCCTGGTCCACGGCCTGTTTGGCCGGAGTGGCTATCATGGCCGGATCGGTGTTTTTCTACTACGCCAACAAAACCTGATGCCCTCCGCGCAGCCTATTGCCCCAACCCAAGAAATGCATCATTTGACCGTCCAGGATTGAAGATATGAGCCGAGTTCACGACGCCCTTCGCAAAGCCCAACAGTTGGCCCAACCCGCTGACCCGGCTTCCAGTGCACCACCCGCTGACCAGCGGACGCACTCTGAGTCACACACCAGCGCGCCTCCCCCCGTCACTGCCGCTCCGGTGGTGGAAGCGGCACCGATCGTCGAAGTGCATACCCCCGTCACCGCTCATCCAGTTTTGGAAACGCGCCCAGTAGCCCCCGAACCGGCCCCCTCTAGCTCGCGCGCCGCCATCGCCGAAGCCATTGGCGTCGCTTTGGCTGAGCCGCCGGCGCCCGTGGCCGCTCCCGTGGAGCAGGGCTTGCCGCGCCTTTCGTTCGGCGGCCGTTCGCCCATGACGGACTACCCCACTCCGGCTCATAGTTCTCCGATCAACGGTGCTCCGGCCATTCGCACGTCCACCTTCGCCATCGTTGAAGGCTCGCCGTCGATCAATATTGACGGACTGCTGGACCGCATTCTGGAAGTGCCGTTCACGCCCGCGCCCGACGCTCACCTGATTGATGCGTCCCGCCCGCACGAAGCACCCACCGAGGAGTTTCGCACGCTCCGCACGCGCCTGAACCACCTGCAAAGCCTGCAACCGATCCATTCCATCGTGGTCACCAGCCCGTCACCGGCGGAAGGCAAATCGCTGGGTGCGGTGAACCTGGCGCTGGCCGAATCTCAGCTTTCCGGCAACCTGACCCTGCTGGCTGATTTCGACTTCCGCCGCCCCATCGTCCACCAGATGTTCCAACTGGACCGCTCACCCGGCATCACCGATTTCCTGTTGGGCAAGGCCAAGATTGAAGACTGCATCCGCAAAATCTCCGGCACCAGCCTGTGTGTCATGCCCGCCGGTGAAGCGGTGATTAATCCGCTGGAGCTGCTGAATCTACCCCGCGTCAAGGACTTGCTGACGGCCATGCCGAAGCTGTTCAACTGGGTGATCCTTGATTCCCCGCCCTTGTTGTTCGCCGCCGACGCCTCGTTGCTGGGCACCATGTGCGACGGCACTATTCTCGTCGTCCGCATCGGCCGCACCACCATCGATTCCGTCACGCGCGCCCTGAATTCACTCTGCGAGAACAACATGCTGGGCATCATCGTCAACGGTGCGCGCCGGGGTGAACTGTACTCGAAGTACACCTACTACCACAGCTATTACTATTCTCGGCAAGACTAGCGCGGGCACCGTTTCTTTGGGGGTGCTCAGCGCGAAGGTGTCAGCATCAACAGCTTTGTAACCGCCATCATTGCTGAGGCGGTCGGAGCGAGGGAAAGCGCTCGATCCCCAGGGTCTGGCAAGGGTTGATCCGCCCGGCTACGCCCGCCGCACTGGCTGCGCGGCCAGATAGCGTGGGTAGGCCAGCAGTGCCACTCCCAGCACCGCCAGCGCCGCTGAGATCCACTGGGTGTTCGAGAACGCGCCGATCAGCGGCTGCTGATGGAAGCGGAATAGTTCGACGAAGAAGCGCACGGCGGAATACGAAATCAGGTAGAACCCGATCACCGTCCCCGGCCGCGGCGTGCGGGTGGCCAGGTGGTACAGCAACCCAAACAGGACAAACTCGGCGGCTGATTCGTAAATCTGCGTCGGATGCAGCGGAACGCCCAGGGGCACACCGGTCATCCGTCCGGCATCGACGCTGGTGAAGGTGACGCCCCAAGCCCGGTCACACCGGACACCCCAACAACAGCCTGCGGCAAAACAGCCCAAGCGGCCAATCGCATGCCCAATCGCGACGCCCGGGGCCAGGCAATCCATGGTGAACAGCACCGGCAGCCGGTAGCGCTTCATCAGCCAGACACCCACTACCAGCGCCAGCAGGAAGCCACCCTGGAAGACCCCCGCCGATTGCAGCGTCTCAATGGAGAACAGCTCCGATGGGTTCTTCGCGTAGATCTCCCAATCGAAGACGAACATCATCAGCTTGGCGCCCACCAAGCCCGCCAGGGCGCAGTACACCGCCAGGTTGATGATGTTTTCCGGATCCAGGCCCACGCGCCGCGCCAGACGCTTGCTCGATTCCAGGCCCGCCAGAAATCCAAGGGCCACCAACGCTCCGTAGGTGGGCAGATACAGCCCGCCAATTTCAATGAGCTTCGGAAACATTCTCCCCCTTGGCGTTCCCTACTTCCGGCGTCAGCGCTCGGGGCCGGAAGATCTCCAGTGCCAGCAAGCCCGCGCCAATGCAAATGGCGCTGTCGGCCACGTTAAAGCTGGGCCATTCGTAACTACCCAGAAAGACCTGTATAAAGTCCGTCACGCTGCCATACACAATGCGGTCATAAAGATTACCCACCGCGCCGCCCAACACCAGCGTCAGGGCGAGACGGCTTTCCGATTGTGTCAACAACATCCGGACGATGAAGCCCAGGATCACCAGCGAAACGCCGATCAGCAGAACCTTCCGCAGCAACTCCGGAGCATCATTCAGCAAGCCGAAAGCCGCGCCCCGATTGCGGGTGTAGACGATGTTCAGGATTCCGGGAATGACGGGAATCGTATCCCACAACGCCACCTTCTGCTCAATCAAAACCTTCGTCACCCGGTCGAGCGCGACGATCAGGCCCGCCCAGAGAAAGGGTGACCACACGGGTCCGGCTGCTGGACCAGTTGGCTTCATGCCGCCGCGATCTCGCCCGCCGCCAGCATCGCCGCCACTGTCTGCGTGCAGGAGCCGCAAATCGTCGGGAACCGCTCATCGGACCCCAGATCAGACTTGTACTTCCCGCACCGGTCGCACTTCGTGCCGGTCGCGCGGTCGACATGCACCGACAAATCCGCCTCCGAGCGGCCTTCCAGCGTCACCTCACTGACAATGAACAGCCCGGCCAAATCCGCCGCATAGGCTTCAAGCAGCGGCAGCAGTTCCGGCCCCGCCTTCAGGTGCACCCGCGCTTCCAGCGGCGCGCCGATCAACTTCTCTTGACGAGCAACTTCCAGCGACTTGGTCACCTGCTCCCGCACGGCCAGCAACTGATCCCATTGCGCGGCCAACTCCGGCGTCAACCCGGCCAGCGTGGCCGGTTCCGGAAACTCCAGCACGTGCACACTGTCCGGCTCGCCTTCGCGCCGCAGGAACGTCCAGGCTTCCTCCGTCGTGAACGAGAGAATCGGAGCCAGCAGCCGCACCAGCGCCTGCGTCACTTGATACATCGCCTTTTGCGCACTACGCCGCTCCGGCGAATTGGTGGCGGCCGTGTAGAGCCGGTCCTTCGACACGTCAAAGTAGACCGCGCTCAGTTCGTTGCTGCAGAACGTGTAAAGGTCCTGATACGCCCAGTGGAAGCGGTACGCCTCATAGTTGGTGCGCGTCCGTTCGGCCAGCGCCTGCGTGCGCGTCAGGATCCACTGGTCGATTTCCAGCATCGGCACGTCCGCGTGGGCGGCCGGATCAAAGTCCCCAATCGCACCCAGCAAATAGCGCAGCGTGTTGCGGATCTTGCGGTACGCTTCCGCGAGGCGCTGCAGGATAGTGTCGGAGAGTCGGACGTCGTCGTTGTACTCCACCGACGCCACCCACAGGCGCAGCACATCCGCGCCATACTGCTTGATCACCTTCTCCGGCTCAATCGTATTGCCTAGCGATTTCGACATCGCCCGGCCCTGCTCATCGAGCGTCCAGCCGCTGGTGACGATCTCGCGATAGGGCGCCCCGCCGCGCAGGCCCACGCCGATCAGGATCGACGAATGGAACCAGCCGCGGTACTGGTCGCCGCCTTCGAGGTACATGTTCGACGGCCAGCCCAACCCGTTCGGCTCCAGCACCGCCAAATGCGACGCCCCGGAATCGAACCAGACATCGAGAATGTCCATCTCTTTGCGGAACGACGTGCCGCTACACTTCTTGCAAACCGCGCCTTCGCCCAGCAAGACATCAGAAGAATGGATATACCAGGCGTCGGCCGTCTCCGTGCGGAAACGCTCCACCACGCGATCCAGGAACTTCTTTTCGGTAAACGGCTCACTGCAGGATTCGCAGTAGAACGCCGTGATCGGCACACCCCAGACGCGCTGGCGTGAAATGTTCCAATCGGGCCGCGTCGCGATCATGTTGCTGATGCGGTCCTCACCCCAAGCCGGGTGCCACTTGACGCCCTTGATGGCTTCCAGAGTGCGGGTGCGCAGATCGTGCGCCTCCATCGAGATAAACCACTGCTCCGTGCCACGGAAGATGGTCGGCTTGTGGCAACGCCAGCAGTGCGGGTAGCTGTGATGCAGATCCTTTTGCGCCACCAGCGCGCCGTATTCCCGCAGCAGCGCGATCACGGCCGGGTTCGCTTCCCACACCGTCAAGCCCAGCAACGATTCCGGCAGATCACCCGGTACGCCGCCAACCTGGTACATGCGCCCCGCGCCATCCACCGGACAATAGACCGGCAGGCCGTACTTCAGGCCGATCACATAATCCTCGTGACCATGGCCCGGTGCCGTGTGCACCGCGCCCGTGCCCTGTTCGAGCGTGACGTGGTCGCCCACCAGACCAACCGAATCGCGGTCCAGGAACGGATGCTTAAACACCGCCCCTTCCAGCTTTTCGCCCGCAAAGGTGGCGACGACGCTGTACTCGGGCCAACCAGCCGCTTCCGCCGTCTGCTTCACCAGATCGGTGGCGATGATGTAGACGTCTTTGGCTTCGCTGGCCGGGCGAGCCTCCGGAGAAACCGCTACGGCTGAGTACTCAAACTTCGGGTGGAAGCTGATGGCCAGATTGGCGGGCATGGTCCACGGGGTCGTGGTCCAGATCATGCCGTAAGTCCGCCAGCCCTTCAGCCGCTCGTCGATCGCCCCGGCATCGGAGGTCAGCGCAAACCGGACCCAGATGGACGGGCTGGTGTGGTTCTCATACTCCACCTCCGCCTCGGCCAGCGAGGTGCGGCAGCTCAAGCACCAGTTGACGGGCTTCAGGCCTTTATAGACGTAGCCCTGGTCGACAAAATCGACAAATGCCTGCGCGATTACGGCCTCATAACCAGCCGTCATCGTCAAATACGGGTCGTTCCAGCGCCCAAACACGCCCAGGCGCTTGAAGTCGGTGGCTTGCAGATCGACATACTTCTGCGCGTACTTGCGGCAGGCGGCGCGGATCTCGGCCGTCGTCATGCCGGCCTTCTTCTTGCCGAGCTCGCCGTCCACCTTGATCTCAATGGGCAGCCCGTGGCAGTCCCAACCCGGAATGTAGGGGGAATCAAAACCCGCCATCGTCTTCGTCTTGACGATGAAGTCCTTCAGAATCTTGTTGAAAGCGTGACCCAGGTGGATATTGCCGTTGGCGTAAGGCGGCCCGTCATGCAGCACGTAGCGCGGACGACCTTCGCGGCTCGCGCGAATCTGCGCATACAGATCCTGCTCATCCCACCGCTTCAACATCTCCGGCTCACGCAGCGGGAGATTGGCCTTCATCGCGAAGTCGGTCTTCGGCAGATGGACCGTCTTCTTCAGATCAACTTGATTGGGTTCCATGGACAGCAATTCGCGACTTTTGCCAGCAAGGATGGCCCCGGCGCAACAGGGGCGCAAGCGGGCAAGAGCCGGATACTCCTATCGTACCGGATCGACGCCAAGGCTGCTCCGGCGAGTTCGAGGGAACTTTTTTGACCCGAACGGGCACGCTTTAGCGCTTTCCTTACATATGGTGTCGTGGCACCCAGTGGCGATGCCCGCCCGCACCCGCTGACCGGAAGCCACTTTCACGGGCAGTTATTGAAACACCTCAAGTTGAATCTTCACTCTATTGGGTAGGCTACACTGATGCATCCGAGGACCCTCGCCATGATACTCCGGGCGTTCACTTTAGTACTGTTTGCGGTCGCCACCTGGGGCCAGGTGACGGCCCCGGCCAACGGCTTTCCGGTGCTGGTCGCATCACCGCCAACGGGCGAGACGCCGCTGGTCCGAGTCATCGGCTCCCCCGGCAGCGGAGCCAAGCCCGCCGACCTGGCAGCAAGCTTAAGGCCAGTTACCCCCGGGGCGGGGCTGACGATATTGGTCCTCTCGGACACGCTGACGCCGGAATCCTTTGAAGCTTTTCGTAAGTCGCTGCTGAACCTGCAGGCCGCATTGCCGCGCGGAATGGAGATCACGCTGGCGGTGCTGGGCGGCCAGGACATCCGCAAAGCCGGTCCCTACAAAACCCGCGCCCAGTTGCAGCCGGCGCTGGCCGAGATGGCCACCCTGGTTCCTGATCAGGCCCTCACCATCAACCCCGTTCGCCTGTACACGGTGGCCGCCAAGAGTGCCGCGCAGCTGGCCGGTGACTGGCACCATGTGTTGGTGGCGGGCAGTCTGCCGGAGGTGCCGCCGGAAGTTCGCCAGTACCTGGTGGCCTACTGCGTCCAAGCCTTCGCCACGGCTCGCGTCCGCGTCGGCTGGTGGCCACTGGCGGCGGAATCAGTGGACTGGTTGGAGACGGTTCGCCTGGCCACGGCGGGCCACAATATGCTGGACGACGGCAAGGATTTTCTCGCGGCCCTGAAGACGGAAGCACCCAAGCCCCCCACCAGGAAGCCCGCCGACGCCGTGGAGACGATCGCGGCAGCGGAACTGACTTGGGCACCACCGGCGGCACCGAAAGCAGGCTTCTTCCTGTACCAGACCACCATCACGCTGGGGCCGGAGATCAGCCTCATCCTCCCCCTCATCGTCACGTCCCCCGGCGCTGAGATGCCGGAGCCAGAGATGGTGGTGCGCCTGGAAAAGGCGATCGCCGACGCCCGGCCCATTACGGGCGAGGCCAAGCCCGCCAGCGAGCGCTTTGAGCAAGCCGCGCAAAACATCGAACTTGCTCTCAGCATCAACCCGGGCGATCCGCGGGCCCTGCGCCTGGGCGCGGACCTCTACGGACGCGCGGGCCGGTTCAACCAGGCCGCACCGCTGCTGATCGCGCTGACGGGTCTCGACCCGGACAACGGCCCGCTGTTCAATGAACTGGGCGAGACGCAATACAGCCGCCAGCAGTTCGACGCCGCCGAAACGGCGCTGCGCCGGGCGCGAGAACTCAAGCTCAAGACCGCGCGCAATGCCGAGCAACTGGCCCGGATCCGGCTGATGAAAAAGGACGACACCGGCGCGGTCCCGCTGCTGGCGGAAAGTCTGGAAGGGGAACCAAAGAACCAGCCGCTGTGGCTTGAACGCGCCGACGCGGCGGAGCGCATCAAGGATCTGGACCAGAAAGCCTTGGCGCTCGAACGCGCCTTTGCGCTCGGGGGCCTGTTTGTTGAGCGCCGACTGGGCCTCACTGAACAATACCTGCAGGGCAAGCAACCAGAGAAAGCACTGGTCCACGTCGATCGCCTGTCGAGCGAACTGCCCAAGGAAGCCGCCATTCGCGAACAGCTCGCCACCTTCTATGAACGGCTTGACCGCCCGGCGCGCGCGCTCGATCTCTGGCAGCGGACGCTCGAAGCAGATCCGGCCCGGGAACTGGCCCACTTCCGCGTGGCACGGCTGCATCTGGATGGCAAAAAGCATCAGGAGGGCCTGGCGGCGGCGGTAGCGGGCCTGAAAATGGCCGCCGGATCGGCGCGGCTACATCTGGCTCGCAACGATGCCCTGGAAGGTCTGGGGCAGCTCTACACCGCCCGCCACCGCCTGAACGAGGCCGCCGCCAGCAGCAAGGACACCGTCCTGCTGGCACGCGCGGCGGAACGGGCCGATGCCTATTCCCAACAAGCCAGCAGCGCTTACCGGCGCCTGGCCGAACAGCTCCACCAGACCGGCCCGTCCTCTCCTGAGTACAAGGCAGCGCTGCGCCGCGGCCTCATCGTTGCATTGCGCGACAACGACCCCGCCGCGGACTATTTCCGCACTTCTCTCTCCGCCGCCGGGGACGCCCAGTTCGCCGCCGGCTTCTCACCCGCGAAGGAAACGCCGGAGCGCCGCGAAGCGGGTGGCATCCGCGTGCTGGGCGGCGCGGCCGCGCTAGCCGAGATCGCCCACGCCTCCATCAGTCTCCAGCCGGATGACTTCATGGAAGGCTACGCCCGCAGCACCGCCAACATTCTTTCGGCCTCCGACAAAAAGGTTGTCGAGCTGTTCACCGAAGAGATCCATGCCCACTTTGAGCGCGTCCTCGCACTTTCAGGCATGGGCCAGAAAGGCCCCAACGGGACAGTGATCACGCTCAAGGTGGACGGCAAAGAGAGCCGCAAAGCCACCGAACGAGTGTTGAGCCTGCTGGGCTGGAAGATGAAGTCCGGCAAACAGGGTGTGCTGCTGGAAGCGGCGGAAAAGGGCGAAAAGGCCAAGCGGCACGCCACCACTGCCGCGCTGGCTCTGGACGAAGTGGGCATGAAAGAAGCTCTCGAAAAGGGTAAGCCCTTCCAAATTGAAGTTCCGCGCGAATGGGTGCGCGCCTTCCCGGACGAAGCGCAATGGAAAGCCGCTCTATACGCCAAGGAGAATCCGCCGGGCGGGCTGGCGGAAGTGCTTTCCACTGACGCGCGTGCCGCCAAGGTGTTCGCCGGGCTGAATGGCATGGAAGAGGATGCCGTCCGCGAGCTGCTGAAAGCCGTGCCGCTGAAGGTCCTAGTGGAAAAATACCCCGATCTCACCTTCGCCTTTGCCCCGGCCCTGGGTGTCCATCAAGGGCAGGCCGTGGTGCCGGGCGGCAAGTCCGCGATCGCCATTTGGACCAAGCTGGCCGGCACCAGTCCGGCCAACGCGTCGCAGTTCTTCCGGGCGCTGTTCGACAAGGACGACGGCCGGGTGTTGTCGTACTTTGCGGCCCTTTCGCAACTGGACCGCGCGCACCAGGAGTTTTTCACCAAAACCCCGCAGCGCGTCAGCCGCTTCTACGATCTGTTCTCCAACATGCCGGAACTGCGCGCCCGTGTCGGTCGCCTTTCCGCCGACAGCCCGTTTCTCGACTTCATGCGCAATGTGCCGCTCAACTCCGACGGCAAGGTCGATTTCCCGGGCAGCCCGGAAGTCTGGATGGTGGCCAAAGGGCAATCAAGCGCCGCCAAGTTGACCAAGAAGCTGAATCGCACCGCAGCGCCCGATGTCGAAGACGAAATCCTGATCCGGTTAAGCGGCACCAAGTACAAGACCGGTGCCGCCCGCCGCAGCGAGCTGGACAATTTCATCGCCGTCTCCAACATCGACCGCTTTCGCCAGGAGCCGATGGACGAAAGCACCGCCCTGTTGTTGGCGCAGCAATTTGCCGACTTTGAAGCCATCTTTCCGCACTTCTCGATGTTGACGGCGTTGAACCAAGGCGACTATCAAGCCGTCTTCACCGCCGCCGCCGCACTGAAAGGCAAGGACCGGCTGGATCAGAACCGGCTGTTGTCCATCTTTGCGCCGATGCTCGAAATGCTGGCCCGCATGGAGTCAAACGGATCGCTGCCCCCTGCTGAAGCCGCCAAGCTGCTGCGGGGGATGTGCAATGCGTTCGCGCAAAACCTCTTGCCCGGACAGTGGAGCTCCGCCGCACTGGATGCGGTGCGGGCCGCACTCGCGCGGCCCGGTGCCCGCGCCGCCAACCCGGATGAGGGCTTGCGCAATCTCCTGCTGGAATCCCACCGGCCCGTCACCCTGGAGGCGGCCGGCCACCAGATCAGCCGTGATGCGGGTGCGGCACAGCGGACGGCCTACCAGAAGGTGCTTGAGCTCCAGCATGTGCCCACCCTCCAAAGCCTGCTCGCGATCGACCAAGCCGCCCGCGACATCGGGGCAGGCAAGGGCGACGCGGCCCCGCACTTGAAGGTGATCGAAGCCGCCCTGACGCAATTGCCCGTCGTCGAAGTGCCCAAGACGCTGCAGGTGTCAGGCAAGGTGAAGGAGAATCTGCTCAGCTACCGTCCCAAGCGGGTGCAGGAACTGGCGGCGGAGCTGCGGCAACGGACCGCGCGCAAGAAAGCGAACCTCAAAGATATCCAGAAGACCGCCGCGGAACTGCTGGACGAGATCGCTCCGCTGACCGGAACGGCATTAACCGGCCGCGTCTATGCGCTCTACCTGGGCCCGGACGACATGGCTATCAGCGAGGACCCGTTGCTGGTGCGCAAGCACGAGTATGTCTCGCTCGCGTCCACGCTGGGCGTGCAAACCCTGCTGGACAAGTCGGAGTTCCAGATTGACAGCAGCAAGGCGGGCAGCTATTTCAAGGGTTCGTTCGGCACCTTTGCGCAAGCGGTGGGCGTGGCCATCGCGGGCGCGGCCAAAGCGGGCGGCGATGGCGACGCGATGGTGGCGGCGCAGTTGGCCAGTCTGCGGGCGACGCAATGGAGCTGGCTGCGGGATGAAGAACTACGGTTGGCCGGACAGCAGATCCGGCTGGCCCGGGAATGGATCGTCCAGGCGGCTACGGATCCGCGGCGCCTCGATGAAATCGAAACCGATACCCTGGGCCTGCTGTCACTCACACGCCGCGCGGACTTGATCAAGGCGATCGAAGCGCGGGATTGGCCTCGGGCCTGGCGCTCCATCACTTTGAGCGAGCTGTTCCATCTGGCGCCCCGGCTGGCGGCCCGGCATTCCGGCCTGCCCTGGAGTTCTCCGCTGGCCGTTTCCTGGAAGCAGGCCCAACAGTCAGCCCGGCCGGAGCGCATGAAGTGGCTGGGGTTGATCGCCCCCGCGTTGTGCGATTGTTCGCAGCCTGTGCTTTCGCCGGCCGCACCGTATGAAGCACTCGCCCGCCAGTTGATGACCCAACCGGTGGCGCAGCGCAGTGCCGAATTCAAGCTCTACCTGGCCTACGCGGCCGATAGCCTGGGCTTGCCCGCGCCGGCCCTGGCCGAAGTTGCCGAGCCGCTGGCCCGCCTCAGCTTTCAGAAAATGAAGTTCGCCGACCCCCGCGACTGGGCCTCGGCCCTCGCCGGCTACGCGGCCCTGACCGAAACCGAAATCTGGGAAGAATTGGAGCACCGCAAACCGTGAGCCAACCGATCACGCGTCGATTATTCTGCCTGACACCCGCCGCATCTGCTCTGTGGGGCCAGCAGGCTGCCACCGATCAGGATCTTGTTTTCCGCACCAGCGTCCGGCTCATCGAGGTCTACGCCACCGTGTTTGACAACCACGGCAAATATGTCGATGGCCTCCAACGGGACCGCTTCCGGATCTCTGAGAACAATAGCCCCGTCACCGTCAGCACGTTTGAGGGCAGCGGTTCCGGCCTCACCTGCGCCGTGCTGCTGGACACCACCGGCAGCATGCAGAAGGAACTGCCTGCGGTGAAGAACGCCATCGTCAATCTGGTGGATGAATTGGGCGAATCCGACCAGATTGGAATTTTCGGTTTCTCCCGGCGTTTGGACACGCTGCAACCGTTCACCCAGGACAAGAAAGCGGCCAAGAACGCCATCCTCCGCACCCGCGCCTTTGGGGCCACGGCGTTGTTTGACGCCATCTCCCAGGCCGCCCGGGAACTGCTGACCAAGCAGGGGCGCAAGGCCCTGGTGGTGTTCACCGACGGCAAGGATAACGCCAGCGTCTTAAGCGCCCATGCCGCCATCCAGCGAGCCAAGAAGGCGGGCGTGCCCGTCTACACCGTCGGCCAAAGCGAAGCATTGACCGACAAGAAGCTGATGGACCAGTTGGAGGAGATATCCAAAGCCACGGGCGGCAAGAGCTACGAAGCCAAGAAGCGCGACGATGTCGAAAAGATCTTCAGCGACATCTCCAGCGACATGAAACACACCTACCTGTTGGCCTACCCGGCCCCGGAAGTGGCGGAGAAGAGTTGGCGCAAGATCCAGGTAGAAATCCTGCAAGCCAAGAACTTCAAAGTCCGCGCCCGCGAAGGCTACTTTCCCGATTGATGCCATTGGCCTGGGTGCCTCCCCGGTCGGCGCACCAAAAAGAAAAACGGCGCGCTGTGGAGGGAAAATCCCCCAAGCGCGCCGTTTTTCCGGATTCGCGAATAAATCGCGAAACGCCAGTTACTTGATCTTGTACTTCTTATCGCCCAGGTCTTCGCGATGGGCCGTGTGGCAGGACTTGCAGGTGCCACCGAGGGTGCCCAGCGCCGCGCGCAGACCATCGGCGTCATTGGCATCCGCCGCCTTCTTCACGGCCAGCGCGGCCGCGGTGGCGTCCTTGGTGCCCTGGACGGCATCCGCCATCTTGCGCTTTTCCCAGGCCGCAATCGTCGTGGGGAACAGTTCCGCCAGAATGGCGGCGTTCTCGCTGACAACTTTCATTTCGCCCGCGCCCGCGCCCTTGCGCATTGCGCCATTCGCCTTGCCCACCTTCTCCATCGGCTCATGCAGCTCGTCGGCCATCAGAGCCAGGCCCAGGGCCGCGGAAAAACACAGGATAAGTTTCTTGGTCATGCGGGCGATTCTACCGCAAACAATCGTGCAGTGGAACATCATGAACGGACCTTAACCTCAAAAACTCTTCACCTTGTGCCAAACGCCGCACCTACTGCGCCCGGTAACGCAAAACCTTACCCGGACGCGCCGCCGTCACGTGGCCATCGGAGATAACGGGCTGGCCGTTCACCATCACATGCTTGAAGCCCACGGCCATCTGCCGCGGGTTCTCGAAATCGGCCTTGTCGGTCACGGTCGCCGGATCAAAAATGCCGATGTCCGCCTTGAAGCCTTCCGCCACCACGCCGCGGTCCCGCAGGTTCAGCCGCTGCGCGGGCAGGCCGCTCATCTTCCAAATCGCTTGCTCCAGGGTCAGCGTCTTTCGCTCCCGCACATACCTCCCCAGGACTCGCGCAAACGTCCCGAACTCGCGCGGGTGCGGAAAGTCTTTCTCCGACGCGGTGATCGCGCCATCGGAGGCGATCATCGTGTAAGGCGAGGTCATGATCCGGGCAATGTCGGGCTCTGAAATCGCGTGGTAAATGCAGGAGCAGCTGCCTTGCACCTGCATCTCCATGGCCGTCTCCGCCGCGTTCTCGATCGTCACGTCACGGCCCCGGAGCCGGGTGATGTCGGCCAGTGACTTTCCGGCCAGCGTTGGATCAAAGCCGCAACTGCGCATCACTACGTTCTTGGGGTCCCCGCCGCCGCGGTCGTTCTTGATCTTGTCGCTGATGACCAGCTTGATCCGCGCCCGCGTCTCGGGTGCCGCCAACCGTTCCAGGGTCGCCTTCCGCCCGCCTTCCAGCGCCCATTGCGGGAACAGCGCCGCCAGACCCGTGGAAGAGGCCGTATAGGGATACTGGTCAATCGTCGTGTCCACGCCGCGCGCCCGCGCCTGCTCCACCATCTCGACCGTCTTATTCGCCAAGCCCCAGTTGCCGGACCCGATCACCTTGTGGTGCGACACCTGCGTCGGAATGCCCGCCTCTTCGCCAATGCGGATCGTCTCCGCCACGGATTTCAGGATGTCCGCTGCTTCATCGCGCATATGCGAGATGTGCATGCCGCCATACTTACCCACCACCTTCGCCAGTTCGATCACTTCCTCGGTAGGTGCAAAATTGCCGGGCACATAGAACAAGCCCGTGGAGATCCCGAAAGCGCCCTCGCGCATAGCCTGATCCACCAGCGCCTTCATCTTGTTCAGTTCCTCCGGCGTCACGTTGCGCTTGGCCAGGTCCAGCACCTCCTGCCGCACGCTGCCGTGGCCCACAAAGAAGCCCATGTTCACTGAGATCTTGCGCGCCTCCAGCTTCTCCATGTAGGGAGCCAGCGGCAGCGGCGACGAGCCGTCATTGCCTTCAAGCAGCGTCGTGACGCCTTGCCGGAGAAAGTTCTCCGCCGTCGGCACCTGCATGATGCCCGAACGGCCGTGATTATGGATGTCGATAAACCCGGGCGCCACCACCAAGCCCTGCGCATCGATCACCCGGTCCGCCGTCTTCCCCTTCAACTTGCCGACCGCGGCAATCGAATCGCCCTTGATCCCCACATCCGCCCACCGCCAGGGGTTATTGGTGCCGTCAATCAGGCGTCCATTGACGATGAGCACATCAAAGTCAGCCGCCAGCAAAAGGATCAGCGCAGGAATCATCTCGATATTGTACGAGGGAACGTCCGCCGCCACGCCCAACAAGGACGGTAGCCTGTAAGAATGGTGCCCTCAACACCGGTTGCCCTGACGAGCAATACCTTTCGGCCCGCTCAGCTGTTCGCCAGCTTGGCCGCCGCATGACCACTTACGCCGTCCGTTTGGCCCCCGTGGTCTTTGCTGCCTTTGTCTGCACCTTGGGTTTCGGCTCCGTGATCCCGTCGCTGCCGCTTTATCTGCGGCACGACTTTGGCGCCTCCACGGAGATGACCGGCTTTGTGGTGGGGATCGCCTCCGCCGCTGCGTTGGGGGGACGGTTGATCGCCGGACGGATGGCGGACACGCGCGGGCGCCGCGTGGTGGTGGCGGCAGGTCTGGGGTTCTGCGCGGCGGCCGGTATCTTCTATCTGCCCTGGTTCGGACTGCCCACGCTGATCGTCGCCCGTATCCTGCATGGCCTGGGCGAAGGCTTCCTGTTGACCGCCGCCGTGGCCTGGACCGTGGACCTGGCACCGATGGACCGCCGCTCGCAGATCCTGGGCTTTCTCGCCTCCGGCGTCTGGGGTGGTCTCTCCGCGGGCCCGATTGTGGGCGAATGGATCGGCGGATTGCCGAATGTGGGCTGGTTTGTGGCTGGCTCCGTGCTGCCCGCGCTAGCCGCCATCTACTGGACACCGGAAGTCTCGCAGGCGCACGCCGGATACCGGGGACCGCTCGTCTCCCGCATCGCCTTGCTGCCCGGCACACTGCTGGGACTCTCCAACGTCAGCTATGCGGCCATGGCGGGCTTTGTTCCGCTGTTGCTGAAGGAGCGCGGCCTGCCCAGCGCCGGAGCGTTTGTGGCCTTTGCGGCGATGGTGGTCTGCGGGCGGACCATTTTCGGGTCGCTCCCGGATCGCCTGGGCCCTATCAAGATGCTCTACACCGGGCTGATCTTGCTGATCACCGGCAGCACCGTGATGTTGCTGGCGCACTCACCCGGCCTGGTGCTCACCGCCGCGTGTCTGTTGGGGCTGGGATATTCGTTCCCGTGGCCGTCGCTCGCCATCATCGTCACCGACCAGGCCCCCGCCGCGGAGCGGGCCACCGCCCTGGGCACCCTCACCGGCTTCTATGACCTGTTTGTCGCGGTCAGCGCGGTGCTGGCCGGAGCGTTGGCCGCGCGGTTCGGCGTCCAGGCCGCCTTCTGGCTGGCCATCAGTTGCGCGGTGGCGGCCCTGGCTATCGTAAAGCTCCGGCTGGCGAACCGCCGATAACTACCCCAGTGGGGCAAAGCGCCGCTTTTGCGGGACGAAAAGGTGCGCCGGATACGAATCCTGGCCGACCGCGCGAACATCCCGTTATAATCAGGTTAATCCCCGGCTCAGGAGTTATTACATGAATTTCAGGCATTTCGCCTCCGCCCTTGGCGTAGTGTTTCTATCCGCAGCCCTTCTGGTTGCCCAAACTTCGACGTCTCAGTTAAGCGGCACGGTCCGCGACAGTTCCGGCGCCTCGGTGCCCGCGGCCAACGTCACGCTGACCAACGAAGCCACCGGCGTCACCCAGAGGCAGAGCACCACGGAAGCGGGTCTGTACGCATTTCCTTCGATCGCCGTCGGTACCTACACCGTCAAGGTGGAGGGCGCGGGCTTTAAGACCTATTCCCGCACCGGCAACACGGTGCAGGTAAACACGCCGCTGCAAGTGGATGTCGTGCTGGAAGTGGGTGGCGCTACCGAGACCATCCAGGTCTCAGCCGCCGCCGAAGGCGTGCAGACCTCCAACGCCGTCATCGGCAACGTGGTCGAACAGAAGGCGATCGTCAACCTGCCGCTGAATGGCCGCAACCCGCTCAACCTGCTGATCTATGAGCCCGGCGTGGTGCAGCGCTCCGGCGGCACCGTCAATGTGAACGGTGCCCGCGGTACGGCCGTCAACGTCACCATCGACGGCATTGAGGCCAACGAGTCCACCAACCCCAACCCGACCAACAACATCTTCCGCCTGAACCCGGACAACGTCCAGGAGTTCAAGGTCACCACCTCCAACCCCTCACCGGAAGAAGGGCGCAACTCCGGGGCCAACGTCTCCGTCGCCACCCGGTCCGGCACCAACGAGATCCACGGCACCATGTTTGAGTTCTTCCGCAACACCAAGCTGAACTCGCAGGAGTTTTACGGCAACGCCCAAGGCGCACCCAAGCCCGAGATCAAGTTAAACCAGTACGGCTTTGAAGTGGGCGGCCCCATCAAGAAGAACAAGACCTTCTTCTTCGGCAGCTGGCAGGGCCAGAAGGTGAACTTCAAGGACCCTGTCGACAAGGCGTTCGGCGAATCGGTGGACCTCTACACGCCCTCCGCTCTGGCGGGCAACTTCCGCTACTTTGTGGTGGACCCGCGCAATCCCTTCACGCTCAATGGCCGCTTGATCAACCAGAACAGCGCCGCGCTCGTCGATCAGCGGACCGGTCAGCCCGTCCCCGGTGTCCGCAACTGCACCACCGCCAGCGAGACCAACTGTCTGGCCACCTTCAACCTGTTCGCCAACGACCCGCAAGGCCGCGGTCTCGACCCCGCCGTGAAGAGCGTCCTGGGCGGCTATCCGGCCCCCAACGCCTACTCCGCCGGCGACGGCCTGAACACCGGCGCGTACGTCTGGACCACCCCGTTCCAAATTCGCGGCCCCCAGTACATGGCCCGCATCGACCACACCATCAACGACAAGCACTCGGTCTTCTACCGCTATCTCGGCGCGGAGCAGAACACGCTCGGCGGCGATCCGCTGAATGGCCGCCCGCAGGTCCTGCCCGGCTACCCGGCCCGCGGCGAAGTGTTCCGCCCGGCGCAGAACCATGCGTTTAGTTTGCGTAGCGTGCTTTCGCCCCGTTTGGTGAATGAATTGACGCTGGGCTATTCGCGCTTCCAGTTCCTGTTCACCCAGGGCGAAGCCAACCCGCTGTTCCCGAATACGCCACGATTCACCTTCAACAATTCCGATGTGGACTATACGGCCAACCCGCGCACCTTCCGCGCCGTCAACACGCCGCAGATCATCAACAACACCACCTATGTCACCGGCTCCCACGTGGTGAAGTTTGGCTTCAACATGCGCATGTATCAGCACAACGACCAGCGCGGCGACGTCGGCGGCACGTCCCTGACACCCTCGATCTCGTTGTCGCGCACCGTGCGGCCTCCCACCGGAATCAACTTCCCCGCGACGGCCACCGCGACGACGGCGGGCATCTCCGCCAACGACCTGAACCGTCTGCAAGGCATGGCCAACGACCTGTTGGGCATCCCAGCGTCGCTCACCCAGGTCTTCCAGGGTGACCTGCGCGCCGACACCTTCGCCCCCTTCAAGTCCGGCGAAAAGAGCGTCACGCTGTGGGCCCAAGGCCAGCGGACCAAGCAGTACAACTTCTTCCTCCAGGACGAATGGAAGTTCCGCCGCAACATGACCATCAGCTATGGTGTCCGCTGGGAGTTGAACGGCCCCTCCACCGAAGCCGGTGGCCGCGTCTACGTGCCCAACAAGATCATCGACGGCAGCCAAGGCCCGGTCACTTTCGTGAACGCGGAACGTTGGTATGAGAACTGGAACAAGACCGCGCTGGCTCCGCGCCTGGGCCTCACCTGGGCCCCCGGCAACTCCACCAAGACGGTGATCCGCGCCGGTTACGGCATCGCCTTTGATCCCATCTCGACGTTCCAGGTCACCTCCATCGCCTCGGCCGTCCCCGGCCAAACGTTCCGTTGCGTGAATACGCTGACGGCCACCGGCGTCACCACCACCCCGGGCTGCGCGGCGGTCACCAATCTCCGCCTTGGGCAGAACTTCCCCAACGAAACCGCACCCCCTTCGGCGAAGCCCTCCAGCTTCCTGACGCCGCCCCAACAGACGCAGAACAACGCCCCGCCGGCTCGCGTCTTCGACCAGGGCCTGAAGCTGCCCACGGTCCATATGTGGAATCTCACCATGCAGCGTGAACTCCCCGGTGGCTATGTGGTTTCCGTGGGCTATGTCGGCCGCCGCGGTACGCGTCTCTACCGCAGCTGGGACATGAACCAGATCGATGCCGCGCCCATCGTGCCGTCGTTCCTGGCCATGCAGCGCAACCGAGCTCTGGGCGGTGGTTGCCAAGCCAGCGGTATCCTGGCCAACGGTCAGCCGTGCCCCGGCGCGGTAAACGTCCCGCTGGTGCAGCAGGGCGTCATCACCCCCGCCTTCGCCAACTCCACCGTATCCGTCACGGACTTGCAGCAGAACGCTGCCGGCAATATGGCTGGCCGTCTGGAACAGAGCGTCTCGCCGGACATTCTCGCCGCCAATGCCACCACCGCCCGGCTGCGTCCCAATCGCCAGTTCGCCCAGATCCTTTATCTGGACAACGGCGCGGATTCGGTTTACCACTCGGCGCAGGTCAGCTTCCGCAAGCGCTTTGATTCGGCGGGTCTCCTGCTGAATGGCGCTTACACGCTGGGCAAGTCGATCGACAACCTGTCGGTCGACCCCGTGGCGGCCACCGCTGGTGGCGGCCTCACCACCACCGCCGCCCGCACGCCCGCCGACGGCCGCAACTACGCGAACGAACGCGCCCGGTCCGACTTTGACCAGCGCCACGTCTTCAACATGACCGGCATCTACGAAATGCCCTTCGGCAAAGGCAAGAAGCTGCTGGGCAACGCCAATCCGTTCCTGAACACCATCGTCGGTGGCTGGAGCATGAACGGCATCTACACCTACCAGTCCGGCGAGCCGTTCACGGTCCGCTCCGGTGTGTTGACGCACAACTTCAGCGCCCAGTCCCGCGCTGCCCTGGCACCTGGCGTCACCTCGCTACCGCAGGCGCAGTTGCAGGAATCAGCCAACGTGGTGGGTCCGGTTTACTTCAAGGACGCCTCCCAGTTTGCCTTCCCCAACGCTGGCGAAGTGGGCATCGGCCGCAACATCTTCCAGGGCCCCAGCTACTGGAACCTGGACTTGGGCATCTCGAAGGGCTTTGCCATCTCTGAGCGGGTCCGCATGGTGTTCCGCACCGAGATGTTCAACGCCTTGAACCACGCCAACTTCCGCAACCCGCGCGACGCCTCCGTAGGCTCCCCGGCCATCACCTCGACGGTGTTCGGGCAAGCCTGCTGCGTGTCGCTGTCCACCGCCTCCAGCTCCACCACCAACCAGAACGGTGAAAGCTGGCGCGTGATTCAGTTCGCCTTGAAGCTGAGCTTCTAACACGCCGTTCGCGGCAACTCAATCAACCTAGCGGGCCCGGCCGGAGATCGGTCGGGCCCGTTCTTTTGGGGCGTTAGGACCCGGCCCACTAAACCTCGTTCATCACGACTTCGGGCGTTCCATGGCCCGCCGCTCCAGCCCCCTTGCGCCGCTCAAACCAGTAGTAGAACGACGGCACCACCACCATGTTGAGAGCCGTCGACGTAGCCAGACCAAACAGGATCACCATCGCCATCGGCGCCTGGATCTCACTGCCCGGCTTGCCGACGCCCAGCGCAATCGGAATCAGTGCCAGGCCGGCAGCGAGAGCGGTCATCAGAATCGGCGAGACGCGTTCCAGCGCCCCCAGTTCCACCGCCGCCCGCAGATCCGTCACGCCATCCTGCTCCCGCAAATGCCGGATGTGCGCCACCATCATGATGCCGTTGCGGGTGGCAATGCCCAGCAACGTGATGAAGCCCACAATCGACGCCAGCGACAACACCCCGCCCGACACGAACACGCCAATCACGCCACCCACCAGCGCCAGCGGCAGGTTGATCATGATCAGCAGCGCCTCCGCATACGACCCGAAGGCCACGCCCAGGATGATGAGGATGCCAATGATCACGCCGCCGCCCATCAGCAGCAGCCGGCGCGACGCTCGCTCTTCGCTTTCGAACTGGCCGCCATACTCGACGCGGTAACCCTCCGGGAACCTCACCGATTCCAGCACGCGCGCCCGGATGTCATCCACCGTCGACCGCATGTCGCGCCCGGCAATGTTGCAGTGGACGACAATACGGCGCTGCACGCCCTCGCGCGAAATGAAGTTCGGCCCCAAATCATCGCGGATATCGGCCAGCGTGCTCAGCGCCACCCGCGGCCCGCCTTCGGTTTCAATCAACGTCTGACGCACCCGCTCCAAGTCGCTCAGTGATCCGTCCTTCTCGTAGCGCAGGACAAGCGGAAAGCTTACCTGTCCCTCAAAAACGCGTGACACCTCACGGCCCAACAGCGCTGTTTCCACGGTGGAGGCAATATGCCCCGGCGCGAGGCCAAAGCGCGCGACAACATCCGATCGCGGCCGGATCAGTAGCGACGGGACGTCCATCTGCTGTTCCGTTCCCAGATCCACCACGCCGTCGACCTTGCGCATGGTGGCCTCAATCTGCCGCGCGAGTTCGCGCAACTCCACCAGGTCGTCGCCAAAGATTTTCACCGCGACATTGGACCGGGTGCCCGACAGCATGTGGTCAATGCGGTGCGAGATCGGCTGGCCGACGTCAAAGTTGGTGCCCGGGATCAGCTTCAGCTTGCGCCGCACTTCTTCCAGCACTTCCTCCTTGGGCCGCTCCTTCAAGGCCAACCGCACATCGATCTCGGATGCCTCAACACCCGCGCCATGCTCGTCCAGCTCCGCCCGCCCGCTGCGCCGCCCGGTGGAGACCACTTCCGGCACCGACAGCAGCATCCGCTCAATGGAGTTGCCCAGATGATTGGCCTCCTCCAGGCTGGTGCCCGGCAACGTCACGGAACCCACCGTTAGCGCACCTTCGTTAAACTCCGGCAGGAAGGCCCGGCCCATCTGGGTAAACGAACTTCCCGCCGCGCCGACAATCAACAGCACCATCACCGCAATCGTGCGCGGATGGTCGATGGACCAGTTCACCGTGGGCCGGTAAGCCCGCTTGATCTGCCGCACCACCCAGGGCTCATGACCGCTGAGGATGCTCTTGGCCTTGGGCAGCAGGATCGAACACAGCGCCGGGGTGACCGTCAGCGCCACCACCAGCGAAGCACCCAGGGCAATCAGATACGCAAACGCCAGCGGCCGCAGCAGCCGCCCTTCGACGCTATCCAGAGCAAACAGCGGAATGAAGACAATGCCCACGATCATCGTGGCGAACACCACCGAACTGCGGATTTCACTGGATGCCCGATAGACCAACTCCAGCACCGGAATCTTTTCCGCCTCCGGCCGCAGCGAGTTCTCCCGCAGGCGCCGCACGACATTCTCGACATCGATGATCGCGTCGTCCACTAGCTCGCCAATAGCAATCGCCAGACCGCCCAGGCTCATTGAATTGATGGTTTGCCCAGTGAACTTCATGGCCAGCACCGCCGCGACGATCGACAACGGCAACGCCAGTAGGGTGATGGCCACCGCGCGGCCATTCATCAGAAACACCAGCACCACCAGCACCACCAACACACTGCCATCGCGCAACGCGTTGCGCAGGTTTTCGAGCGACCGCTCAATGAAATCAGCTTGGCGGAAGATGTTGCGGTCAATCTTCATGCCCTTGGGCAGCGTGCGCTCCAGATCATCCAGCACCGTGGCCACGCTATCGGTCAGCCGCAACGTGTTCGCACCCGGCTGCTTCAAGATGCCGATCAGAATCGCCGGCTCGCCCGAATGCGAAGCGTCACCGCGCTTGAGTCCCTGCCCAATCCCCACCGTCGCCACATCGCGAACGCGAATGGGCGCCGTACCGCTGGCCCCCAGCGAGATATTCTCGATCTCTTCCATCGTCGAAGCGCGGCCCCAGGTTTGGATCAGATACTCCGTGCTGCCCTCGACGCGAAAGCCGGCCGAAGCATTGCGGCTGGCCTCAGAGAGCGTCTGGCTGACATGGTCCAGCGTCAGCCCATAGCGGCCCAGCTTGCGCGGGTCCACGCGGACCTCATACTGCTTCAGACCGCCACCCATCGTGATCACCTGCGACACGCCGGTGACGGAAAGCAACCGCCGCCGCAGCACGTTGTCGGCAAAGCTGCGCAAATCGACCGGCGAATGCGCGCTCGATTGCAGGCTGATGAACTGGATCTCACCCATCACGGACGAGACCGGGGCCAGCAACGGCCGGGAGACGTTGGACGGGAAATTGGCCGTCACCAGCGCCAATTTTTCCGTCACCGTCTGGCGGGCGCGGAAGACATCCTCGCCCCACTCAAACTCGACATAGATCACCGCAAAGCCCACGGCCGTCACGGAGCGCACGCGGCGCACACCGGGAGCGCCGTTGACGCTGGCCTCAATGGGGAACGTCACCTGGCTCTCCAGTTCCGTCGGCGACATGCCGCGCGCTTCGCAAATGACGGTCACCGTAGGCGCCGTAATGTCCGGCAGCACGTCCAGCGGAACATCGGGAATGGAGGCCACACCCCACACCAGAAACGCAATGGCCAGGGAGATCACCACCGGCCGGTATTCGAGCGAAAAGCGAATCAGGCGATCAAGCATCTTAGTGCACGTGCCCTTCTTCGGGAATGCCGCCGCCCAAGCTGGCCAGGCGCACCAGATACGCCCCGCGCACGACCACGCGTTCTCCGTCGGCCAGCCCTTGGCGGATCTCGACGAAGCCGCCGCCGCGCAGGCCCGTGGTGACGACGCGCCGCTCAAACAGTTCGCCGGACTTCTGCAAGTAGACGGCCCGCGTCGCGCCTTCTTCCACCACGGCCTCCTCCGGCAACGCCACCGCACCAGTTGAACCCGGCAGCGCGATGCGCATTGCGACCAGCTGGTTGATGGCCAGCTGGCGGTCCGGATTCGCCACTTCCCAGATCACCGGAATGGTCCGTGTCGCCGGGTCCACGATTCGGCCGATCGACACCAAGCGACCGGGGCGGATCGTCTTGCCATCGGCCAACTCCAGGCTGGCTGTGCCGAGACGCTTCAACTGGGCCAACGCTGATTCGGGCACTTGCGCCACCGCATGCACGGTCGTCACATCCATCAGCCGGAACAGCGTGGCCCCGGCATCGACGTTTGATCCGCCCGGCACCGTGATCTCGGTCAACAGCCCTTCGATCGGCGCCCGCACCAGGAACCGCTTCAAGCCGACTTCGGCCCCGGCAGCTTCACGCGAAGCCTCCAGTTGCTTCAACCGAAGCTCAGCCGTGCGCAAGCGCGCCGTCGCGTTGGTCTCCACCGTCCGAGCCTCTTCCAACCGCCGCGCTGGAGCCGCGCCCGCTTCCACCAGCCGCTCCGCCCGAGCCCTGTCCCGCTGCGCGTAGCTGAGCGCCGTCTTCGCCTCGGACTCCGCCAGTTCCAGCGATGGCAGATCCGCCACGGTATTCGCCGGCGGTAGCACGCCCGCCAGCGGCGTATCGCGCTTCACCAGCGTGCCAATCGCGGGAACATTCTGGAACACCAGCCGCCCGGCCAAGGGTGCCGTTACTTCCGCCACGCCACCCTGCCGCACATGGATCTCCGCGGGCACCCGCAGCTCTTGCTGAATGCTGTGCTGCGCCGCCGCCCCGGTGCTCATGTCCAGCACCCACTGCTGCTCCTTCAATAGCCGAATGCCCACCCGGTCACCCTGCCCGTCGCCCGACAGCAAGAACACCACCGGCCGCTTGTCGATGGTGCAACGCACCGCCTTGCCTTCCGCCGAATCCACCACGTAGATGCCCGGGTTGGCGGGCTTGGCGGGCAGTTGCTTCTCGCCGATGATCAGGACGCATTCCGCATCAGTGACCGGCCGGAACTTGCTTGTCCGGCTCAAGTGGAGCGCCCACCGGCTTTCGCTTTGCTCGGCGTAGAGCTCGAAATCGTCTTTCCACACGGTCCAGGCATGCGTATCGGAATGCTCATGATCATGGTCATGAGCGGCACCGGCTTCGGGGGCAGGCTTCTGACACGCCACTCCCGCCAGCATCAATCCACAGATCAGAACTTTTCTCACGGCTGCACCTCCGCGCCCACGACGCGATCAATCTCAATCCGAGCTTCCTTCACCGCTGCTTCCAGATCCACCAGCCGCAGCAACGCCTGCCGCTCCACGCGAATGGCGTCGAGCAGCTCCAGAATTCCCAACTCGCCTTCCTGATACGCCACGCGGGCAATGCGCAACAGCTCGCCCCCGGTTGCCAGTTGTTCCGCGCGATAGGCTTCCAGCGCCGCGCGCCGGATCTGCCAGGATTCCACCGCACCCGCCACTTCCGCCTTGATCCGCTGCGAGACCAACTGCCGCTGCGAGATCGCGGCCCGCTGTTCGGCCGTGAATCTTGCCACCTCAAACTGGCCTTTGTTGAAGGTGGGCAGCGCAACGCTTAAGCCCACCACGAAGCTGGTGTCGTTCACGTTCCTGAAGTTCGGCTGATTCGGCACGGTGCCCAGGTACGTCGCCGGCTCAGTCCCCACATTGGCGCGCTTCATCCCAGCGCTCAGCGTCGGCTCCGGCAGCCTGAGCTTGTAGGCCGCCTGCTCCTCCAGCTTGAACGCCGCCACCGTGCGATCGAGCACCCGCAACTCCGCGCGCGCCATCATCGCCTGAGCCGCCACGGCTTCCCCGTCCAGTTTGGCCGTCGCGTCCTCCAGCTTGCCCGCCGCGCGACCCACCAGCGGTGTGGGGAGAAATGCATTCACCTGCGCCCGCAACTGCGCCACTTGCGCTTCGGCCAACCGCAGATCCGCATGCAGCTGCACCATCTCGCGATCGGCGCGGAGCCGGTCATAGCGGCTGCCTTCGCCTTCTTTCTCGCGCACGCGGAGAATCTGGGCCACGTCTTCCAGCGTCTGGATGGTCTGCGCAATACTCGCCTGCCGCTGCTGACCGGCCAGCAGTTGATAGAATGCCAGGCGCAACGTCGAGCGAGCATCCCACAGCGCCAGCTCCCGGCCCGCGCCCGCCACTTCGGTGGCCGCGCGGCCCGCTTCCCGCAGCAGCCGCAAGCGGCCCGTGATCGGCAGCGCCTGCTCCAGTTGGAGGAACTCGGTATAGCCCGCGCCTTCCCGGCTCCAGTTGATCGACGGATTGGCGACCAGTGCTCGCCCCCGCCCTTGCGCCTCAATGGCCGCCATCCGCGCGTCCAGCGACGCGCCGAGGGAGCTGCGGGAAAACGTCTCCAGCACGCGCGCCTCCGTCCATTCCGGTGCGCTCACATCCTGTGCCAGAGCTGAAATACTAAGCCCGCACAGACAAAGAAACCATCGCATGAGGTCTCCTGCTTCCTGAAACGAAAATTGATCGAATAGCCGCGCGGTGCGCGAGAGAGGGGATGGAAAAACTAGACGGGAGGGGCGCGCGGGGGTAGTTCACGCAACCGTGGTGGTCCGTGAAACTGCTCCGGTGCGGGAACAAAAACGCCGCCCGCCGCATTCGCCTGCGGAGCCACCAAATCGGCCGCCAGCATCGGCATCGCAAACTCCAGCTGCGTTTGCGGAGTCGCGCCCCAATCCAGGTAGATCGTCGCTTCGTCCTGCGGCGCGGTTAGGCTGGCCGATTCAGACCCAGCGGCATGCAAATGGAAAAATGAATCCACCGGATGCGAGTGCCCACCGGCGTGCATGTGCGAAAAAGGTGCCTGGAGAAATCCAAGCGCCAAAACAAATAGCGCGACGATGCTGGTGAGGTTTCGCAAGCCGTTCTACTTGTACTGTAACCGATCGATGCCCAAGCCGCGCTTCCCGGTAGAAAATAGTTGCCTTACCGTCCTTCAGGCGCTGTAACCAATTTCCGCTTGCCCCCACGGGCAATTCATTCGACACTGTAGGTTCAGCGACCAAATTTGACGATACGAGGAGTGTGCCTGAATTGAGCCTGAAGGTTGAAGCGACAAGCGTTTCCTGGGAGCCAGCTGACCGCTGGACCACCACCGATGCCTCCGAGATGTACGATGTCACCCGGTGGGGCAAGGGCTACTTCTCCGTCGGCGAAAACGGCCACCTTTACGTTCATCCAGGCAAAGACCCGGCCCGTCAGATCGATCTGAAAGACCTGATTGATTCGCTGGTCGCCCGCGGCATCCAGCCGCCCATCCTGCTCCGTTTCGGCGAGATCATCAAGCAGCGCCTCTCGGAGATCCATGGTGCCTTCGACTTGGCCATCCGCGATCACGGCTACAAAGGCGGTTACCGCTGCGTGTTCCCCATCAAGGTGAACCAGCAACGCCACGTCGTCGAAGAGGTTTACCAGTACGGACGCCCGTACCACTTTGGTCTCGAAGCGGGCTCCAAACCGGAACTGCTGGCGGTGTTGGGCATCGCCGACAACGAAACGCCCATCGTCTGCAACGGCTTCAAGGACGACGAGTACATCGAGATGTTGATGCTGGCCCGCAAAATCGGGCGCGACATCACGCCGATCATCGAAAAATTTACTGAGCTGGACCTGATCCTGAAGTATGCCGAACGGGTCGGCGTCAAGCCCAAGATCGGCGTCCGCATCAAGCTGGCCAGCCGCGGCAGCGGCCGCTGGAAGTCCTCCGGCGGTTACCGGTCTAAGTTTGGCCTGACCGTCAGTGAAGCCCTGGCAGTGCTGGCGCGCTTGAAAGAACTGGGCATGGCCGACTGCCTGAAGCTGCTCCACTTCCACTTAGGCAGCCAGATCACCAACATCCGCCAGATCAAGGGCGCAGTTACTGAAGCCGCACGCGTCTACACGGAACTCCGCAAGGCCGGTGCCGGCCTGGAGTTCATGGACGTCGGCGGTGGCTTGGGCATCGATTACGACGGCAGCCAGACCGACTTTGAATCCAGCGTCAACTACACGCTGGAAGAGTACGCCAACGACATCGTCTTCCATATCCAGAACATCTGTGACGAAGCCGAGGTCCCGCACCCCACCATCATCACCGAGAGCGGCCGCGCCGTCGCCGCCTACCATTCGATGCTGATCTTCAACGTCCTGGGTGTCAGCGGCTTTGGCGATGAGCCCAGCCAGGAGAGCCTGGGCGATGACGCCGAGCAACCGCTGATCGACTTAAACGACACCTACAAGTCACTCACCAAGCGCAACATGCTGGAATCGTTCCACGACGCCCAGCAGGCGCTGGATTCCTCGCTCAACCTGTTCTCTCTGGGCTACATGTCGCTGGCCCAGCGCAGCGCCGCGGAAACGCTCTATTGGGCCATCTGCCGCAAGGTGCTGAAGATGGCCAAGGAAGTGGATGTCTTCCCGGAAGAGCTGGAAGGCTTGGACAGCATGCTGTCCGATACTTACTTCTGTAACTTCTCGTTGTTCCAGTCGATGCCCGATAGCTGGGCGGTGAAGCAGCTGTTCCCCATCATGCCCATCCACCGGCTGAACGAGCGGCCCACGCGCGCCGCCGTGCTGGGCGACATTTCCTGCGATTCTGACGGCAAAGTGGACATGTTTATCGACCGGCGCGATGTGAAGAAGACGTTGCCGCTGCATCCGTTCAATAACGAGTCTTACTATTTGGGCGCGTTCCTGGTCGGCGCGTATCAGGAAATTCTGGGAGACCTTCACAACCTGTTTGGCGACACCAACGCCGTGCATGTCTCGTTGAACGCCGCCGGTGAAGTGGTGCTGGACGCGGTGATCCCGGGCGACACAGTGCGAGAAGTGCTGGACTACGTTCAGTTCTCCACCAAGACGCTGACCGAACAGTTCCGGCAGGATGTGGAGACCGCGGTCCGCGAAGGCCGCATTGGTCTCGAAGAATCCGGCCGCTTGCGCCGTTACTACGAGGAAGGTCTGCACGGCTATACCTACCTCGAAGACGTGCACGAACGGTAATCTGGAGACTTGGCCTCCAGCGATTCGACCGTTCCGTTAGACAACCAAACCCCGGGCCTGCCGCCCGTGTCGGTGGTGCTGGTATCCCCGCGCAACCCGCTGAACATCGGCGCGGCGGCGCGCGCCATGTCGAACTTCGGCTTCTTCGATCTGCGCCTGTTTGAAGCCTACCGGCCCTCGCTCGAAGAAGCGCGCAGCGCCGTCGGCGCCTCCAGCATCATCGCCCAAGCCCGCGAGTTTCCCTCGCTCGCCGAAGCCATCGCCGACGCGACGCTGGTCGTGGGCACTCACAGCCTGGGGCCTCGCGTACTGCAACACCGGATGCTCCGCCTGGAGCAGGCCGCGCCGGAGATCCGGGCCCACTCCGGACCCGTCGCCCTACTGTTCGGCAGTGAAAAGCACGGCCTGGGCAACGACCACTTGAGCTACTGCGACCTGCTGGTCCACATCCCCACCCGCGCCGAGCATGACTCGATGAACCTGGGCCAAGCGGTCGCCGTCACCCTCTACGAACTCATCCGCAACGACGCCCCCATCACCCGGCAGGAGCAGCCACGCGCCACGCAGGAGCAACTCACGCTGTTCGAAGAGCGGCTGCTCACGGTGCTGGAAGAATCGGGCTACGCTCGCACGCCCTCCACGGAAGAGAAAGTCCGCCGCCTGATCCGCCGCCTGGACCTCGCGCCCCACGACGTCACCGTCTGGCAAGGCATGCTGCGGCAGATCCTGTGGAAAGTGCGCGGCGGCCAAGGGGAATGACTCCGGTTGTTTCGCCCGGACCCGGAGTGTTATCCTTCCAGATGTAGCCGCGGCGCCATCGTCTAACGGTTAGGACAGAGCCCTCTCAAGGCTTAAATAGGGGTTCGATTCCCCTTGGCGCTACCATCCCCCGGCTGCTTCCCCCAAACGAGCATTTTCGGCCATCCGTTTTCGCAGTAGCATGACGGAATGCTTCTCTCCCGACGCGCGCTGCTGGCCAGTGCGGCCACACCCTTGCTCCAAGCCGCCCGCCCCGCCGGCGTGCTGGTCGACACCCACATCCATCTGTTCGACCCGGCCCGCTTCCCCTATCACCCCGCCGCCACCTATCAACCGCCGCCCGAACGCCTGGACGAGTACGCTCAATTCGTCACCGCGGCCAAAATCGACCACGCCATCATCGTCCACCCGGAACCCTACCAGGACGACCACCGCTATCTGGAATACTGCTTCGAACACGAGCCCCGCAAAGGCTTCTTCAAAGGCACCTGCCTGTTTGACCCGCTCAAGCCCGACACGCCCGCGCGCATGGCCGCGCTCACGAAAAAGTGGCCCAACCGCATCGTCGCCCTCCGCGTACACGAGAACCGCAAAGCGGGTGAAGCCCCCTGGGACGCCACGCGCCCCATCCGAGAACGAGACATGGGTTCCGCTGAGATGCGCCGCACCTGGAAAGCCGCCGCTGACTTGAGGCTCGCCATCCAGATGCACTTCATCCCCCGCCACGCCGCCTCGATCGCCAAGCTAGCGGCGGAGTTCCCGCAAATGCCCGTTGTGCTGGACCACATGGGCCGCGCCGGTGAAGGCACTCCGGTCGAGTTCGAACAAGTGCTCGCCCTAGCCAAGCTGCCCAACACAGTGATGAAATTCTCCGGCTGGAGCTATCTCACTAAGACCCCGCACCCACACACGGACATCGCGCCCACGGTGAAAAAGCTCCACGCCGCCTTCGGCGCCGACCGCATGATCTGGGGCGGCCTCGGCATGAATGCGGCTCAATTTGACAAAGCCATCGCTGTCTTCGATGCCGCCTTCAGCTTCGCCTCAGAATTGGACAAAGCCAAGATCCGCGGCCTGACCGCGCAGAAGCTCTACCGGCTCTAGCGTCGTGTCTTACGATGGAGCGGCTCTTGTTTTCGTACGGCTGCCCGTTTACCGAGAGTCCTCGTAGTGGAGCAGCAGCACCATACTCGAAGTGCCACCCAGAATCGGTATGCGCGGCTTGGGGCTTGCGAGTCGGATGGACTTCACTCCGGGCCTGATCGTGGCCACCGGTGGCCACGGAGAGATCTTTGTCGTGCCGCCATCGGGCCTAGATGTTACACGCCGGGGCGGTATTGAGGCACCAATTCACCCGACACGCCGATACGATAGACTCACTGAGGAGCGGCATAGCTTGGAACATGCATGGAGCAAGAGGGTCGGTCTAGCACCGTTGGTAAGCACGATCGGCTCGGTGCTGCTCAAGGTTTTCTACTCGGCACAGAACATCGATTTCGTCCTGTCTTTTGGGAACACAGGAGTCGCTGAAGGGCTTTCGATGCTTTTTGGCCCGATCGGGAGCATTGCGCTAGTAGTAGTATCGGTCGGCTGGCTAGTATGGTCGTTTTATGCCAGTCGAGCATCTTCGACATTACTGTCGATTACTATTGCCGCCTTCGTTTTCTTTTTCCTTGGATTTGTCGCCGCAATTGGATATGCGGATAGGAATCCACCTGGTAAAATTCTTAAGTCGACGCGTCTTGTTGTCGATGCGCAGGCGCATCTCAGCAAGATTACAGCTGATATCTTTACCCGAAGACTGGCCGCAATGCGGAACAAAGACGACAAAGTTGTAGTATTTGTCCGGGCGGCCAACAACAGCGTCGACAAAATGAGAGATGAAAACTTCGTAAGGAGTCAAGAGTTCAGCATCCCCATTCAAGACGAGTTTTCAGTGGAAACAGATATTTCTTCATTTGGTAGACTCCAGGCTCCCCCAGAACTTTTAGAGATCTACATTCTCTCGATACCAGCAACTGAACGAGTATCAGAAATTAGATCGATTGCTGATGCGAAACGTAGGGGCGGAAGGCTCCTAGATGAGTCTCAAATGGGTTTCGCGGCTTTGTTTAGACTCAATCGTTTGCCCTGATAACGTGCCGTCACCGGCACACTCTCCAGCCTGACTCCGATTTTTCGCTAGCAGCGATCCGTACGGCTACTTCGCCTCAAACACCACCCGTCCATCAAACACCGTCAGCTTCACCTTCGTCTTGTGCAACTCCATCGGCGGCACCGCCAAGGGATCTTGTGACAGCACCACCACATCGGCCAGCTTGCCCGGCTCGATGGTCCCCTTTAGGCCGTCATCGAAGCTCGCGTACGCCGCCGTCGACGTGTAGGCGCGTAAGGCGGTCTCGACGGAGACGCGGTGCTCGGGGAGCCAGCCGCCTTCGGGCTTTCCGCTGGTGGTGCGGCGGTTGACGGCGTTGTGCAGGCCACGAACGGGGTCGAGAGCAATCGATGCGGGCCAGTCGCTGGAAAACACCAGCTTCGCGCCCGCCTTTTCGAGCGCCCGCCACGCAAATGCCAGGTTCAACCGCTCCGGTCCCACGGCCTTGCTCCAGACGGCGACGGTGTCGGGGTCGCAATGGATCGGCTCCATGGAAGCGATCACGCCCAGCTTGGCGAAGCGCGGGACGTCGGTGGGGTGCACGGTCTCAATATGCTCAATCCGGAAGCGCGCATCGCGTCCGCCGTTGGCCTTGCCGGCTTGCTCATAAGCATCGAGAGCCAGCCGCACGGCGCGGTCTCCGATGGCATGGGTGAAGATCTGCAAGCCCAGCTGGTCAGCCTTCTGCACGGCCCGCCGGTACGCCTCCGGCTCCCAGGCTAGCTTGCCGCGGTCGCCGTTGGCCGTGTCGCTATACGGCTCCAGCATGCCCGCCGTGTGAGACTCGATGACGCCATCCAGCATGAACTTCACCGCCACCAGCTTGATCACCGGACCCGGGTAAGCCGCCCGCAACTCTGCAATCTCCTCCAGCCGGTCGTCCATCTGCCCGGCCGACAACGCAAAGTAGATCCGGGCCGTCAGCTTGCCCGCCCGGCGGAACTCCTCGTAGAGCTCCACTTCTTCCTGGTTGCCGCTGGCATTCTGCAAACTGGTGATACCCAGTGAGGCGGCCAGCTTCAGCCCCTCCTCCAGCGCCTTCCGCCGCTGCGCGGCAGTGTCGCGCGGCACGATCCGCCGCACCAGCCCCTGCGCGCCTTCAAGCAACGCCCCCGTGGGCTCACCCGTGGCATCGCGCTTCACTTCGCCAAAGCCCGAGAACTTCGTCTCCTTGGTGACCCCCGCCATCGCCAGCGCCTTGGAGTTCACCCACGCCGTATGCCCGTCATAGGCGCTCAAAAAGACCGGCCGGTCCGGCACCACGGCATCCAGATCCTGCCGCGTCGGCAGACGGCCTTCCGGGAAGCAGGTGTACTCCCAGCCGCCGCCCGTCACCCACGGCGCTTCCGGATTCAGCCGCGCCCAGCGGAGCACGGCCCGCTGAATATCGTCGAGCGTGCAGACGCCGGTGAGCTCCACCTTCGTCAACCCCTGTGCTCCGCCCAAAAAGTGCACGTGCGCATCGTTGAAGCCAGGCATGGCAAACGCGCCCTTTAGATCGATCACCCGCGCCCCCGGAGCCGCCGCGCGCGCTTGCGCATCGGTGCCCGCAGCAACGATTCGGCCCTCACGCATGGCCACGGCGGAGACGTAGGGCTTCGCCGCTGCGCCGGTCCACACCTTGCCATTTACGAGCACCAGCGCTTGTTGACTGAACGCGGCACCAGCGGCCAAGCTAAGGCCAACAGTCAGGCGCAGCAGGTGCCTCGTCAGCGGGAGGAAAGAGAGGAATCGGTCACGGTCGGCCATACGGGAAAGTATAGACGCTGAGAGTGAATCGGTTACGGCAGCACGATCGGCAAGGCCGGACTCTCCCGCTGCAGCTTTACGGGCATCACTCCCACGGGAGTCTCGATCTCGTAGTCGCCCAAAAAGCCCCGCACGGTGAAGGTGCCGTCGGCGGCCGTCGTGCCGTCGGCATTGGTCCACCACTGAGTGAACACCAAATCTCGATAGGCTTTGCCGTGCGGCTTTTCTGACCAGTCGCGCCGGTAGAGCGCGGCGGCGGGCAGCCAGTGGCGGCCTTCCCAAAAGCCCCATTGCAGAAAGGCATCGATGGCCGGGTGGCTGAAGACGATGGTGAGGTAGTCGCGCAGATAGTCGGCCTGTAACTGCTCGTCGAGGGTGTTGATGTCGAACTCGGTGATCTGTAGCGGCAACCCCAATGCCGCATAGCGGTCCAGGATGTCGTAGACCTTTTGCGGATGCGTGGCGTCGGTGCCGAAGTGACCCTGGATGCCGATCCCGGTCAGCGGCGCCCCGGCGTCCAGCATCGCTTTCAGCATTTGGAAGAACTGGTCCTGCTTGCGGACGTTGCGCCCACCGCCCGTTTCGATGTCGTACTCGTTGATGAACAGGCGCACATCCGGGTCCACCGCGCGCGCCAGACGCAGCCAGCGCTCCAGTTCGCCGTCGCCCAGGATGTTCTGGAGGTCGCGATTGGGGATTGGCTCATTGATCACGTCCCAATCCTTCACCAGGCCGGCCGTGGCCGTACCCACGTCCGCGATGTGGTCGTCGATGCGTTTGCGCAATGCCTCCGGGTTTGAGGCCAGCGGGCGCAGATCGTTAGGCAGGTACTGCCAGCCGGGCCACACCATGTTGTGGCCGCGAATGTCAGTGATGCCGTTGTCCCGCAGCCAGCGGATGCCGTTCAAGGCACGGTTGCGATTCTGGATCCACGACGGCCATTTCAGGTCGTTTTCGAGGACCACCTTATTGAACAGCTCTTTCACCTTCCGGCGGTAAATCTCATCGTCAGCGCGCGTGCCCAGCAAGTTGTCCGCAGCCACGGCGCTGCCAAAGCCGAACGCATGACGCTTCATCCGGATCTTCACCGGCACGCCTTCCTGCGGCTGTCCTTGGGCGTTGGTCACGACCAACTTCAAGTCCGCCTTGCGGTGCTTGTCGATCCGCTCCTGCGCCGTCACGCGCCAGGGAGCGTCGGCTTCCCGGCCCGGATAGGTATAGCCTTCGGTGGCCGCCGGTTGGTTGGCGGATTGGCCATAGTTGTCGATGGCAATACCGCCGATCTCAATTGTCTGTGGGTCGTAGCCCACCCAAAAATCGAGCATCGCACCGCCGGGCGTATAAGCCTCAACCAGCTTGAACGGAATCTGGACGCGGCGCCAGTAGGGCGTCACCAGCGTCCCGGCATTCACTGACTTGCGATAGTCCGAGGCGTTGCGCTCAAAGTTGAGCTTGACGTAAGCATCGCCCGATTCGCCCGTGGCCACGCTGCGCACCCAGAAGGCCGCTACCAGCCAGTCACCGGAGGCCACTGGAACAGCAAGCGTATGCCGGATGCGGCAGCTCCATTCGCGATCGTTGCCCGTCGAGATGGTCGCGGGCGTCGTGAGGCGCAGCGCCTCGCCCATGCTGCCTTCCGCCGCGACTCGCTCCAGCTTGCCGCCCGAGGTGCAAGCCAGCCGGAAAGAGCCGAGCGGGTCAGCAGGGAGGATCGATGTTTGCGCGGCCAAAGGAGCCACCGCCAGGGCCAACAGGCAGAAATGCCTCATGCTTTGATTCTGCACTCTCACGGGCTAGCTTGTCTCCGGTGGCACGCTACCGTAGTCCCAGGGTGCCTTGAACGGCGCATGTGGCGGCGGCGCGGGCGTTGCGCCGGGCGTGAATGTCGCGATCAATTCAAGCGATACTTGCTTAATCTCTGTACCAGCGGTCACCCGCAGGTTGGAGTAGGTAGTCAGGCGCGTCTCATACCCGCCGCCGCCCGGCCCCATCGCCTCTTCGGTGGGCACGTAGCCGACGCAGCCGTTGGCCAGCATCACCGGCCAGGTGAAGGAGAAGCGGCTGCCTTTCTTGATGTCCAAGCCCAACTGGCAGAAGTACTCTGATGGATTCGCGGCAAAGACCACCGGGCCAATCTGCAGCGCCTGCACTTCCACCGGCGCCGTCGGGTAGCGGGAGATCAGCCAATCCAGCATCACCGTTTCTTTGGCGAACACCCACTGCGCCGTCGTCTGCACGGCGGGTGTCGCGAGCGCCGCCGCCTTCGCCACGCGAGCCTTCGATGGCTTGCGCCGCGCCACGTCCAGGGTCCGGGAGGCCACACGCACCGGAGTCAGCGCGCCGGGCGTCATCGACACCAGACACTTCAGCGCCTCCGCTCCCACACGTCCGCCCACCAATTTCGCCCACTGCTCTCCGGTCGGCTGCCGGAACCGGCTGCGGTTGTCCACCTGGGTGACATCGCCCGTGGCTCCGGGCAGAAAGACCACGACGACATCCGGCCCATGCACGGCGCGGATGGTCTTTTCGAGATAGTAGATCCAGTTGGCCGAGATGCCAGCGGGATTGGTCGTCGCATGGCAGGCAAAGGTCACCACGCAGCCCACCAGGCGGCCGCCGTCAAAGGCTCCCATGACGCCCACTTCCGGATCGACGGGTCCCGCCGCGTCCAGCATGTCCGGGTTTCCGGCCTGCGGGTGAGTCCACGTCTGCCCGTTCTTCATGTGAAACCGGCGGTTGAAGGCCGACTTCTCTTCGATACCGGAGGCGACCCCGCACTGATAGGCTTTGCGTGCGCGGAAGGCTTCGGCGACGGCATCGACGATGGCATCTTCCACGCGCGTCAGGTACTTCGGGTCCGCTTCAGTGGAGAGCTTCGCCAACTGCTGGACGTGCGGCGGTGCCCCGTCAAACTCGCCTGGCTGCACCATGCCCACGGGTCCGCCGGAGTGGGTGTGCGTCGCCCCGATCAGCGCCGCATCAGCGGCGATGCTGGTCATCTTGGCGATACGCTGCCGGGCGGCCAGGACCATAGCCCGCGGCACGATCAGCGCATCCACGCTGACCAGCGCCGCCGTGGCCGCGCCATCGGTAAAGACGGCCGCGCGTACCTTGCAGGGGTCGTGGACCGACTCGTTGTAGCGCTTGTAGTAGTTGCCCGGCTGCTCGGACCCGATGGCGGGCGTGATGTCCCGTTCCGCAAAGCCCGCGCCGGGCTGCTTGTCGACTAACGGCAGGCTCGACTGCGCCGCCGCCGGCAGCGCGGCCACTCCGGGCAAAGCCAGCAGTTCGCGGCGTCGCATGGGCAGAACCTAGATCAGGCTGTTCAACAGACCGACAGCCATCGAAACGTCGGCCCGCCACTGCTCGGGCGATTGGCCTTCGCGTTCGATGTTGACGGCACCCGAGTAGCCGATCTCTTTCAGCTTGGCGACGAAGGCGGGGATGTTGACACTGCCCTGCCCCAGCGGTTTTTCGCTGCCCAGCGCGCCAGGAGCCGCCGGGTTGATGCCGTCCTTGGCGTGGACGCTGATGACATGCTTGCCCAGCACGCCCAGGGCGGGCAACGGCTCATCCGTCCCGTAGAGGATCAGGTTGGCCGGGTCGAAATTGATGCCCAGGTTGGCACGGTCGACGTCCTGGAAGAAGTCCAGCAGCGTGTGAGCGGGCTCCTGCCCGGTTTCAAGCGCAAAGGTCTGGCCATTCTTCGCCGCATGGTCACACACCCGCCGCACCATGTCGCGCACGGCGACGTAGTCCGGATGGTTCTTGTCGTGCGGCACAAAGCCGATGTGACAGGCGATGGAGGTGACGCCCAGGGCCGCCGCAAAGTCTGACAGCTCCAGCGTCCGCGCCTCGCGCTCTTCGCGCGTCGCCACCGGGATGAAGCCGACGGTCCGCTCAACCGTGGGGATGTCGGCGTAGTCTTCGCCATTGTAGGCGGCAAAGACGGTCACCAGGCAGAAGCTCTCGGCTTCCAGCGCCGCCTTCCAGGCCGGGGCGGCACCGGTGAGCGGGAAATCGCCCGTCACGCCCAACTGGCCGCAGTTCACGCCCAAGGCCTTCACGCCCTGCACCGTCGCCACTGCATCAGGCGCGGCCCAAAACATCACTCCTACTTCCATCGTGCTTCCTCCATCAGAATGGTCCAGCGTACCGCCTCCGCCGACGTTTCCGGCAGACAATCGGCCGGTAACTGGTTCTGGCTGGCACACTGGGCAAAGTATTCGATCTGTGCCCGGTAGCCGTCAACAGGCTCCGCGGGCGTCAACACTTGGGGCTCCGCGCCGGGCGCATAAAAGACCGGGTCGCCCGCCGGGAATGAGTAGTCGTAGGTGCCCGCGGCGGTGACGATGGTGTATTCCATCGAGAACGGGTACGCACCCGGATGCCAGCCGCCGGAGACGCTGACGGTGAAACCGTCATATTGGAACTGCGCGTCGATCAAATCGACGCCCGCCGCCAGGTCTTCATACCCGGTGGCGGTGACGGCCCGGGGCGATCCGTAAAGGTGGATCATCAGGTCTACGTCGTGGATCAACAGATCAAACACGCCGCCGCCCGAACGGGACTTGTCTTTCAACCAGGCACCCCAACCGGGAGCCGCACAACGCCGCCGGAAGCGCGCCGCCCGTGGCTTGTCCTTGGGCAGCACCGAGTACATCGGGAAGAAGCGCAGCACCTGGGCGCACATCACCACGCGATTCGCGGCTTTGGCGGCGGCGATAATGGCGTCGCAATCGGCACCATTCAGAGCCATCGGCTTCTCGATCAGCACGTGCTTGCCAGCTTGCAAAGCGGCCACCGCTTGGGGCGCGTGCAGGTAGGTGGGCAGGCAGAGATCGACGGCATCAATCTCGGGATCGGCCAACGCTTGCTCGATGGTGGAGTACTTCTTCACCGCCGACAGATCGATGGCATCGGAGGTGGTGTCGAGGTTGCCGCCGACGCCCGAAAAATCTCCCGCCAGCTTCTTCGGATCACTGGAAACGACCGCCGCCAGCGTGACTGCTGGTGACGCCGTGATGGCTTTGATGTGAGTGGCCCCCATGAAGCCCAGGCCGCAGACCGCAATTCTCATGGAAGGCTTAGGTTATCACTGAACGACGGGGGATCACCCTGCCGCGTTTGCCCCGCTGGCCTGTCCGTCCGGTCGTGGAGGCTCCGGGTTGACGCTGCGCACGGGGGTGAGCGGCGCAGTCTGGGCAGCCTCACGTTCGGCCCGCTCACCACTCTCCTTCTGGGCAGCACTGGGCCGCAGCCGGAACAGGTTCTTGATGGCATCAAACCAGAAGGGCGCGCCCAGGCTCATCAACCCGGTGCTGAGCAGGATTCCCAGAATGGCCGAGGGTGAGGCGACGGCCTTCCACCATTGGTCAAACCAACCGCCGAAGGTGGAGGCATTGCCCGATAGCGCCACGATGCCTAACGGCGGGCTGACCAACTGCTCCACCTGAGACTTCACCAGGTTGTTCAAGCTGTTCAAGTCCTCCGATTCGGGTGCGGCCGGAGGTGCGGACTCCTTCACCTTGCCGGCCAGCGCCACCAACTGTTCCACCTCCCCGGCGTCCATCGAGAGCTTCTTGAGGATGCCAATCGCATCGAGCGGCAGCAGCAGCGCGACCACGAAAGAAAGGGCAATGGTGACGATCCGGGCCTTGTTGGCCATGGCGCTTGACATCGCCTCAGCGGCGGCGTCAAACCCGTTCATCACCTTGTGGACGCCCGCCGCGGCCGTGTTCGCCTGATGGTTGACGTTGGCCAGGATGGCTTGCGCTTGGCGGACGTGGGTGGCCAGATGCGGGTACTGCTCCTCCAACCTGGTGGCGGTGGCGCTGATGTCGTTCAGCAGTTGGGCCGGGTCATTGGCGCCCAGTGCTTGCTTCAGGGCCGGATTGGAACGGGCCAGATCGAGCAGGATGCGGACCAGTTGTTCGCGCTGGATGGCTTCCCCGCCACCGGCCTGGGCCGCCGGATGGTTCATAACATCAGCCGCCACTTGCGCGGCCTGCTCCGCAGACAGCCCGGCCTGTGCCAACAGCGATGAGAGGCCATGCTGCAGGATGATCCGGCGCTGCTTCAGCACCGTGGCACCGATCTGCGCCAGCGTCATCACCAGCGTTGTGGCCAGCAGCATCACCAGGCTGAAGGCGATCGCCAGATCAATGTAGTGGAGGGCTCCGGTCATGGTCACGGAGTATAGAGCAATCGGAGCCGAAACTCCAGCGCCTGATGCGGAAAGCTTTACATGGTCACTACTTGAAACGTGAACCGCTCCGGCGGCAAGGCCGAGACGGGGTCGGGTGACATGGCGGCCCAGGTTTCATAAGCCTTGGCCGACACCGAATGGTTGAGGTAGAACAGAAACTGGTTCGAAAAGCAGCTGATGGGCGGTGGCTGGCGGAAGGTCAACCGCATGCCGACGGCCTGCTGCAATGCGACGCCATCCATCTTCACGGCCTTGTCCGCCAGCAGCGTGACGAAGCTGGAGCGTCCGGCGTGCGGCCAAACATCGGCGCGCAGCAGCGGGCGCAGGTTTTGAGATAGCTCAAAGGTGGTTTCGCACTGGCGGATCCATTCCAGGATCGAATCGCCCCACTGCCAGTGGGCCATCATGGCGAAGTATTGCTCGACCAGGTTGAGCGCCAAGTCCATCTTGCGCCGCTCATGCTGTTGTGGCGCGGTGGCCAGCGAGATGTCGCCCAGCGCCAGGTCATCAATCAAGTCCTCTGACTCAACGATGTCCTGCGCCATGTCCATCACCTTGTCCAGGCGCTTCTTGGGTGCCGAACGCACCAGTAGGGGCGGAAGCTCATGCGTAAAGCTTCCGGGGATCTCAATGAACTGCCGACCACCAACAATCTTCATTGCAGCCTCACATGTCCGGTCTTATCGACAGCAACGGGGTGCCAACGTTAGATTTGCTCGATTATAGGGACGCGGGCGGAGCAATGCAAGTTGCCAGTCCGACAGCCCAATCCGGCTGGTTTGGTACCCTACCGTTCGATGAGTGAATTTTCGATCGGCATCGATTTGGGCGGCACCAACCTGCGCGCGGCGGTGGTGAGCCGTGAAGGACAGATCCTGGACCGCCATACGGCGTTGACCAGCATTGGAGAGGGTCGCGATGCGGTGATTGACGCCATGGTGGGCGCCATCCGCACCTTGCGTGACCGGCAGACCGGGCGCTTTGCGGGAGCGGGCATTGGCGTGCCGGGCTTCATCCATCTGGAGAAGGGCTACATCTTCAATTCGAACAATCTGGTGCCGCTCGAAAACTTCCCCTTGCGCGACGAGATTGAGAAGCGTCTGGGCGCGCCGGTGATTCTTGAGAACGACGCCAACGCGGCGGCACTGGGCGAGAAGTGGATGGGCGCTGGCCGTGACGTCCGCCACTTCATCCTGCTGACGCTCGGCACGGGCATCGGCGGTGGCATCATCCATCACGGGCGCGTGCTGCATGGCGAGATCGGCATGGCGGCGGAACTGGGCCACATTACGGTGGTCCCCAATGGACTGCCCTGTGGTTGCGGCAATGTCGGCTGCGTCGAAAAGCACGCCTCGGCCACGGCGATCGCGGCGATGGGGCGGCTGCATGGCTTGGGCGAGAACATTACCGCCAAGGGAGTTTATGAACTGGCGGTGGCGGGCAACGACCGCGCGCACATGATCTTTGAGCATATGGGCCGCTCGCTTGGCATCGCCATTGCGAACCTGGTGAACATCTTCAACTTCCCGCTCCACCTGTTGAGTGGTGGACCGCTGCCGGCCTGGGAGTTCTTCGCGCCCTACATGTTTGAAGAGGTGAAGCGGCGCTCCTATACGTTCCGGCACACCGACACCCGGATCGAGAAAGCGGCCTTGGGTGATCTGGCCGGGCTTTACGGAGCCGCCTATCTGCCTTTCCTGAGTCAGGAGTTGGGGAACCGCTAGAATGCCGCGCTACTGGATGGGGATCGACGTCGGCACGGGTGGGACGCGGGCGCTGTTGGTGGAAGAGGGCGGACGCGTGGCCCATGGCTTCACCGCCGCCCACGAAGAGATGACGATGACCCAGCCGTTGTGGGCGGAGCAGCACCCGGACGATTGGTGGCGCGCGGCGCAAGAGGCGATCCGGGGCGTGCTGAGCGCGGCGGGCGCGACCGGCGATTCCATCCAGGGCATCGGCTTTTCCGGCCAGATGCACGGCGTGACGATGCTGAATGCCTCAAAAGCGGTGGTGCGCCCGGCCTTGATCTGGTGTGACCAGCGCAGCCAGGCGCAAGTGGACTGGGCCACGCAAACGGCGGGTGCCGAGAATGTTCTCCGCTGGACGGCCAACCCGGTGCTGACCGGCTTTACCCTGCCTAAGTTTTTGTGGGTGCGCGACCATCAGCCGGAACTCTACGAGCAGGTCCGGCACCTGATGCTGCCCAAGGACTATATCCGCTTCAAGCTGTGCGGCGAACTGGGCGCTGATGTCTCCGACGCCTCCGGGACGGCACTGTTCGACGTGGTGGAGCGGCGCTGGTCCACTGAGATGTGCGCGGCGATGGGCATTGATCCGGTGATCCTGCCGCCGGTCTACGAATCAAGCGCCGTCTGCGGCACCGTATCGGCGGAGGCCGCGGCGCTGACCGGGCTTAAGGCAGGTACGCCGCTGGTGGCGGGCGCGGGCGATCAGGCGGCCAGTGCGGTGGGCAACGGCATTGTCGAACCAGGCATCGTCTCCTGCACGCTAGGCACCTCGGGCGTGGTGTTTGCCCACATGGAGCAGGTGGCGTATGACCCGCAGGGCCGCGTCCACACGTTCTGCCACGCCGTGCCCGGCAAGTGGCACGTGATGGGCGTCACCCAAGGTGCGGGCTTGAGCCTGCAATGGTTCCGCAACCAGTTGGCCCCCGGAGTCGAGTACGACACGCTGATGGAAGAGGCGTCGTCGGCACCGGCCGGATCGCAGGGTCTCTATTGGCTGCCCTACTTGATGGGCGAGCGGACGCCACACCTGGACCCGGAAGCTCGCGGCGGCTGGATGGGCCTCACGGCGCGTCACCGGCGGGCCGATTTGGTCCGCGCCATCATCGAAGGCGTCTCCTACTCGCAGAAGGATTGCCTGGAGTTGGTGGAGCAGTTGGGCGTCAAGGTAGCCTCCGTCCGGGCCTCCGGCGGGGGCGCCAAGTCGCCGCTGTGGCGGCAGGTGCTGGCCAGTATTCTGGCCAAGCCGGTGATGACCCTGGCCACCCAGGAAGGCTCCGCCTATGGCGCGGCGCTGCTGGCCATGGTGGGCACGGGCCAGTTCACATCGGTTCCGGAAGCTTGCCGGTCGACCATCGCGGTCACCGCCACGTGTCAGCCCGATTCAGCAGAGCCGCTCTATCAGCGCGGCCATCGCGTATACCAGGCGCTTTACCCCGCTCTCCACAGCGCGCTCCGCAGCTAGCTGTAAGACCTTAGTGCTCCCATTGGCGAAGCGTCTTCCTTCGCCGCCATGACAGTAACGACGTAGTGCATTTGCCAAACAAACTATCGAAAGATAGCCCGGCTACTACTGTCGGTACGTTCAATTTGATTTACAACCCTCGCAATTCGGGCGGAACTAGGTAACAATACCTAGGCCTTTTCCACCTACCATTCGTTAGGAGCCAACCGCCCTTGGCCATGATCGACTGGGAGGACCGCACGCCGGAATGCCGGCGCCGGTTTCTCCTTCATTTACGCGGGGAGAAACACCCCAAGCGAGCGTCTGTTTTGCCGGCCTTAATCGCTGGCCTGCTGACGGCTGCGCAAGCGGCGGGCTTGGTCTGGTATCTCTTTTTCAGCCAAGCCTTGAATTTCGTTTTGTACGCGCCGTAGCCGGACGATTACGGATAGTATCTATCGGGCACCTTCGGCTTTTGTAGGTTTACATTTAGCCGACAGCTTGTAAATGTATTCTTAGCGGAACAGTATCCACCAGATCCCGAAAAATTGAGCTACGGTGCCCATGGACATCACCAGGGCGGTCCATGGCGATTGATGCGGCACGGCCTGATGTCTTACATGCGCCAACATTTTGGCACGGCAACTGGGGGTACGGTCTTCCCATTCAATCATGGCCATGGCGGTGGCCTCCTACATTCGTAAAGTGACGGCGAGTTGAAAATCGTTTCGCACGCAATCGGCAGGCCGTTACCAATAGCGTCGGGAATTCGACATAATCGGGGGCATGAAAGGTCGTACTCGCCGCCAAATGTTGCAATCGGCGGGTGTGGCATCCCTGGCCACCGCCACGGGTGCCGCGCCCGCTCAAACCGGAGAACTGACCGTATTAGGTCAATTGGGCATCCGCCCGGTGGTGAACTTTCGCGGCACCCACACCGTGATCGGCGCCTCCAAGCCCTGGCCGGAGCTGCAGCCCGCCATGGCCGAACTGGCGCGCCACTACGTGGTGCTGGAAGAACTGCAGGAGAAGATCGGGGAGCGGCTGTCCCGGCTGATTGGGTGTGAGGCGGCGCTGGTGACCTCCGGGGCCGCTGGCGCGATCGCCTTGGGCACCTACGCCTGCCTGGCCGGAACGGACGAGCGCCGCATCCGGCAGTTGCCGGACCTGACCGGCATGAAGAGCGAAGCGATCATCCAAAAGGTCCACCGCAATGGCTACGACCATGCCGTGCGCAGTGCGGGCGTCAAGATTGTCGAGGTGGAGACGCGCGAGCAACTGACGAACGCCGCGAGTTCCCGGACGGCGCTGATGTACTTTCTGGGCGGCCAGAGTGGCGACTGGAATATGGAAACGCCAATCCCGTTAGCCGAATGCATCGCCGTCGGCCGCAAAGCCGGGTTCCCGGTGCTGGTGGACGCGGCCAACATGCTGCCGCCCTGGGGCAACATTCCGAAGCTGGCGGCGCTGGGGACGGACCTGATCGCCATCAGCGGCGGCAAGCACCTGCGCGGCCCGCAAAGCTCCGGCATTCTGGCAGGCCGCAAGGACTTGATCGCGGCGGCGGCGTTGAATGCCAGCCCGCATTCTGATTCCAACGGGCGGCCCTTCAAGGTGGGCCGCGAAGAGATGGTGGGGTTGTGGCTGGCGGTGGAGAAGTACGCAAAGCTGGACTTTGTGGCGCTGGACCGCGAGTGTGAGCGGCAAGCGAAGTTTCTGGCCAGCGAACTGGGCAAGATACCGACGATGCACGTCAGCTTCGCCCCACACGACCGCACAAGGCGAGTCCATCGAGTGGTGGCCCGTTGGGATCAACAAAAGACCGGGCTGAGCGTGGAAGCGGTTGAAAAGCGCCTACTGGACGGCACGCCACGCATCGCCACGTTGCGCGAGAAGGATGGCCTGGTGTTTGTGGTCTTCATGAACGACGCGGGCGATGAGAAGCTGGCTGCGGTGCGCATGAAGGAGATCTTCGCCGCTGCGTAGCAGTTGTTGTGGACTCTCGCTAGATCGCCTGATTCGTTCTCTTGGTTCGAAGAACAGGCGCGGCCAGCCCCATGCGTCAGC
>JAPKYX010000041.1 GCA_026394075.1 Acidobacteriota bacterium | reverse complement strand
CTCTCTTTCCACGGCATCCTTCCAGATTGCCGTCTTCAGAAAGACCGCCCCGCCCTCCGGGGCCCCAAAAAGTGTTACCTATGTCCCCGGGCTATTCTGTCACCCATGTCGCCGGTCCGGACCCCGAAGAAGCCCCAAGCTCACGCTTGGGGCTGAGAGCACGGCGCTATCCTGGAGAGCATGCTGCGAACGCTGCTGCTCTCTGCGCTGGCCATCACACTGCCCCTAGCCGCCGCCCCCACTGCTGGGACCGAGATTCTCTGGGACCGCTTTGGCATCCCGCACATCTACGCCAAGGACCACCCGAGCCTCTTCTACGCCTACGGCTACGCGCAGATGGAAGCGCATGCCGAACTGCTGACGCGGCTCTATGTGCAGGCTCGCGGTCGCGGTGCGGAGTTCTATGGCAGCGGGGCGCGATCGAGCAGCCGCAGCGGGGACGAATCGTTTGTGGAAGTGGACCGCTGGGTGCGGCGCAATGGCATCCCGGAGCGGGCCAAGCTGTGGGCTTCGCAACAAAGCCCGGAGTTCAGGCCGCTGCTGCAAGCCTTTGCCGATGGTCTGAATGGCTGGGCGCGCGAACATCGCGATCAATTGAGCGAGCCCGCCCGCGCCGCGCTGCCCTTCACTCCGGCCGACGTGCTGGGCCACATCATGCGCGTGATCCACTTTGACTGGATCGCCAGCCCGCTCAAGGTGAACCAGATGGTCCGGCTGGGCAACACGGGCGAAGTGCATGGCTCCAATGGATGGGCGCTGGCGCCTTCGCGCACCACCTCCGGCAAGGCGATGCTGATCAGCAACAGCCACCTGCAATGGGCCGATCTGCACACGTATTTCGAGGTCCATCTGGTGGCCCCCGGCGTCAACTCATCGGGCGCCGTCTGGGTGGGCTTCCCCACGCTCCGCCTCTGCTTCAATGACCACCTGGGCTGGAGCCAGACCACCAACACCTTCGACGGCGCGGACCTCTACCGCCTGACATTGCGCGACGGCGGCTACGTGCTCGACGGCAAGGTGCAGCCCTTTAAAGTCGACCAGCAGACCATCCGCATCCGCCAGACCGATGGCAGCTTTAAAGAAGAGCCGCTGACGGTGAAGAGTAGCGTGCACGGACCGGTGGTGGTGGAGCGGGATGGCTTGACGGCGGCCCTTCGCGTCACCGCGCTCGACCGGCCGCGCTTGGCCGAACAGTTGTGGAAGATGGGCCTGGCGCAGAATCTCGACCAGTTCCAGGCCGCCATGCGTGACCTGCAACTGCCGCTGTTCAACACCACCTACGCCGATCGCGACGGCCACATCCTCTACCTGTTCAATGCCGCGATTCCGAAGCGCTCCACCGGCGACACCAAGTTCTGGTCCGGCTTAATTCAAGGGGACCGCTCCTCGCTGATCTGGGACCGCATTCACCCTTACGAAGACCTGCCCAAAGTGATCGACCCCAAAGCGGGCTTTGTGCAGAACGCGAACGATCCGCCGTGGACCTCGGCTTACCCCATGCTGCTGGACCCCGCGAAGTTCCCCGCCTACACCGCGCCGCCCTTGGGGATCACCAGTCGCGCCCAGCGCAGCATCCGCATCCTGTCGCGCCCCGAGAAGTTCAGCTTTGAAGATCTGAAGTCCGCCAAGCTCTCAACGCACGTCGAGACCGCTGATCAGTTCAAGGCGGACCTGGTGGCGCACGCGAAGCAGTCAGGTTCTGCGCGCGCCAAACTGGCGGCGGACATTCTGGCCGCGTGGGATGGAGACACCGAAAACACGAGCGATGGCGCGCTGTTGTTCTATCACTTCATCATGAACGCGGGCTCTGGCTTCCGCTCCATCGGTGGCTATGCCGTGCCCACCGATGAACGCCAACCGCTGACCACGCCGCGCGGCTTTGCTGACCCGGCCAAGGCGGTAGCGGCGCTGGATGCCGCGGCCGGAAAGCTGGAAGCGGAGTACGGCTCGTTTCACGTCAAGTGGGGCGACGCCATCCGCCTGCGCCGAGGCTCGCTCGATCTCCCGGCCAACGGTGCACCGTCGGTGCTGGGTGCCATCCGTACGGTCAACATTGGACCGTTTGTCCAGGGTAAAGCGGAAGGCGTGCACGGCGACAGCTACCACGCGGTGGTGGAGTTCACAAACCCTGTGCGGGCGGAAGCTCTGCTCACCTATGGCAACTGGTCCCGCGCCGGATCGAAGCACATTGAAGATCAGTTGCCGCTGATGTCGAAAAAGCAGATGCGTCCCGTGTGGCGCGCGCGCAAAGACATTGAGGCCAACCTCGAAAGCCGCAAGGTGTTCTAGGTTAGGCTGCTGGAAAATGGTTGCGCGAGACCACTCCCTCACGGTCGTGGCTCAGTAAGTCGTTTCGCAAAACACGCGCCGTTTCTGAGCCGCGCGCGTCAGCAAGCGGTCTCCGGCCCTTTCCGCAGCCGGTTAAGGTTGTTCGCTGAAGAGCCCGCTCCTGCTGGTCGCGGCTCGGAACGGCAATATCGCCGTTTGAGTCAACGGCGATCCTCATGGGCCTGCTTCGCGCTAGCGCGCCATATTAGTGTGAGCTGATGTCGCGCAGCGTTCATACGACGCACAAGCAACTTCTTGAGGCTCGGCGCCGGTCGTACCGTGACGCGAAGGTACAGGCCGCCGAGGTCGATCAGATCAAACGGGACCTTTCGCAGAAGCGCGCAATCAAGGATGCGGTGGGTGCCGAGCGCCGGTCCCCACACCTCAAGAATGAAGGGGCGCTAGGTGGCCCGGTCCCCGTCCGGGTTATCGATTCTGGCCCCCACATCCTGTATCCCGCAACTCCTGATGACCTTGAAGCGATTCGGAAGCGGTTACCGGCGGGGGTGACAGATGGGCTGTCCGGGATCGTGCTTGGTCTGGGCACCCACGCGCAAAGGGAGGACGCGCACATCTGGGAGCCGGATCCGGTGACCGGGAGATTGGGGGTGGAGCTAGTTCAAGGCCTCTACTCCGGTTGGATATTCGGCACCTATGAATCGACGACTTGCCGGATCGATCTTTTCGCGTTTGTCGCCTACCCATCGAAGCCGTCCCTGATGCCGACTACCGCCTATCTCAAGCTGCAATGCCTTTCTACTTTTGTCCACGAGATTGCTCACCACGTGGATCACACTGAACGGGTGGCTCGAGGCCGCTGGCTGGCAAATGAAACCGAGAAGCTTGAGGATTTCGCACGGTAACGTCAGCACGACTGGACTCAGACCTGTGTGGTGCCATACCTGGAAGAGGCCTATCCGCAAGATGTCGCCGAGTTACTCGAATGGCTAGAGGCACAGGGCGGTGTGCGGTTTACGCCGGGCGAGCTGACACCCGATCCGCGCAACTGTTATGTGTCGACGATTCGCGACGCCGTTGCGGAGCTGGTGACGGATGTCGCAAATAAGACTGGCCGGGTCGAGACACTCTTTGGCTTCGCCGTGAATCTGAAGATTTCAGACATCTACGAGCGGGCGCAAGAGGTGATCGACCACATCCTGGCGGAAGCCCCCGGCCATGAGGCTGCGCTTGAACGTCGAGCGAGCACCTGGACCTTCCAGCAACGCTTCGCGGAGGCCGCCGAGTTGGCGCAGCAGTTGCTGTCCCGCAATCCTCGGCTCTGGCGAGCCCGTCAGACGCTGACGAGTGCATACGAAGGATTACAGCAATGGGAAACGATCATCGGGTTCACGACCGAGTCCCTCCGCCTGTTCGAAGATGAGTACGACCAGCTTAGTGCCCGTGCTGGCCGATGTATGGCTTATTGGAAGTTGGGCCGATTGGGGGAATCAGACGAGGACTTGAAAGTCCTGCAGGCCTCCGAGCGGGCGCGCTCCATGGTGAAGAGGATTTTGCGGGAACGCGGGACGAAAGAGGCGGGCTCGCAAGTGCCCGCGATCCGCTAGCGGTGGCGCTGGGTCTGCGCAGCCCGCCCCTATTCAACGTAACGATTCGCCGCCGTCACCACCCGCACGCACTCCCCTACCGCCGCTTAGACGCGCGCAGGTTGAGCATCTCGACGAACATCGAGAAGGCAATCGCGAAGTAGACGTAGCCCTTGGGCACATGGAAGCCCATGCCGTCCGCCACCAGCGTGATGCCCACCAGCAGCAGGAAAGAGAGCGCCAGCATCTTCACCGTGGGGTGAGATTGCACGAAGTGCGCCACCGGCGTTGAGGCCCACATCATGATGCCGACGGCCAACACCACTGCGGCCACCATCACTTCCAGGTGGTCCGCCATGCCGACGGCGGTGATGACCGAATCGAGCGAGAAGACAATGTCGAGCACCATGATCTGGAGGATCACTTGCCCGAACTTTGCAGCCGCGACGGCGCGTTCACGGTCGGTGTCGCCTTCCACCGATTCGTGGATCTCGTGCGTGGCCTTGTAGAGGAGGAACAGACCGCCGGCAAGAAGGATCATGTCGCGGCCGGAGACGCCGTGGCCCAGCAGTTCGAACCAGGGCTTGGTGAGCTGCATCATCGCTCCCAGCGACAGCAGCAGCAGGATGCGGGTGAACATGGCGGCAAACAGGCCCACCGTGCGGGCCCGCTGACGCTGGTGCGGGGGCAGGCGGTCCGCCAGAATCGAGATGAAGATGATGTTGTCGATACCCAGCACGATCTCGAGCGCGGTGAGGGTTGCTAGCGATATCCAGGCTTGCGGTGAGGTGATCCAGTCCACGTCTTTGATTGTGCACTAGCGGCGGAGGTGGCCGCGCCCGGCGCCTGCCACTTTAGTCATTTCGGCGCGGTTGGCTGCCGGAGTCCACCACTTTGTACATCCGCCAGGGGCCATGCGGTGTTTCGACCGGCACATCGGAAACGCGCGAAAACTGCAGCCCCGACCCGGCCACCAGATCGCGCACCGTGCTGGAAACGATCACCTGCCCGGCAGGCGTGGCCGGCAGCAGATGCTCGACGATGTCCACCGCCGCCCCTGTCAGTGGTGCCGTGCCGGAACGCTGGCATTCGCCGGTATGCAGCGCCACGCGCAGGTGGAGACCATTCTCGTGCGCTCGCAGGGCCAGCATCCGGGCGCACCGGATGGCGCGCGCCGGACCGTCGAAGACACCGTAGCGGCCGACGCGTTCGCCCCGGAACAGGCGCACCGCCCGCTCCAATTCCGCCGCAGGCACGGGATCTCCGTCAAACGCCATCACCGTGGCCAGAATACGGTCGGCGTCCTGCGGGTCCCCCACTTCAATCAGAAACTCCTCCACGGCGTTGAGAATTTCATCCTGGTTGCCGACAAAGGGGAGGTGGTCCGCGCCGGGCAGTTCGACGAAGCGCGCGCCCGGGATCAGGGAGGCCAGGTAGCGCCCTTCTTCCACCAGGAGGCACTGATCGCCGGAGCGGTGGAGGACCAGGGTCGGCACATTGATGGTGGGCAAGATCATGCGGACGTCAATCTCAGAGTTCATGCGGGTGAGCGCGATCGCCGCGCCGGGGCTGGCGCCCATACGGAGATAGGTTGCCCACCAATCCCGGAACTGCGGATCGTGCGCCAGTGACGGGGCCCGCACGGCGACACCGATTGGCCCACCCCAGCCGGGTCGCATCTCGTCGAGAAAGCGCTCGCGTTCTTCCTCGGTGGGGCCCCACGGGTAGCCGCGGCCGCGCTGGCGTTTGGCGTAGCTGCCAATCATCACCAGCGCCCGCGTCCGCTCCGGATAAGTGGCCGCAAACAGTGCCGACAGCGGCCCGCCTTCGGAGACGCCCATGATCACGGCGCTCTCTGACCCAACCGCCTCCATCACGGCGCGTACG
>JAPKYX010000032.1:18527-22262 GCA_026394075.1 Acidobacteriota bacterium | reverse complement strand
CGGTTCCCACCACGGAGATGTACGCGGGCGACTTCCGCAACTGGGTGGACGGCAACAACCGGCCTCTGGCGGTTTTTGACCCTTCGACCACGCGCGCCAATCCCAATGGCAGCGGCTCCATCCGCGATGCTTTCCCGGGCAACCAGATTCCGGCGGCCCGCTTTGCGAACCTCTCGCGGCGCATGTTGTCGATTGCGCAGCCGATTGCTGTCCCCAACCGTCCCGGCCTGGTGCCCGGAACGAGCGCCTATGTCCGGCTGAACTATCTGGTGAATGGCGGGTCCGTGCAGAACCCGCAGGACAAGGGCAGCATGCGCGTTGATCACCACATCACCAGCAACCAGCGCGTGTCGTTTTTCTATAACCGGACCGAGTTCAACCAGGCGGTCAGCGCCGGTGGGCCTCCCGGACTGCCGACACCGCTGTGGAGCGGGCAGGTGCAGGAGTTCCCCACCCGTGCCTATCGCGGCACGCATGACTGGACGCTGAATCCGCGGATGCTGAACCTGTTTTCGGTGGGTGTCAACAACTTCGACAAGGTCTCGGGCTCGCCCAACGTGGGCGGCAACTGGAAGGATCGGGTTTGCCTGGGCAACGTGCCCAATTGCAATAAGAACCTGATGAACGTGGCCTTCAGCGAGTTCACCCAATGGGGCGGTACATCGCTGAATGGCACCTATCAGCCGTCCATTCAGATCAAGGACGACTTCAGCTGGGTGAAGGGCAAGCACACCATCAAGGTGGGCTACCTGTTCCAGCACCAGAGTGCTGAAGGTTATGGCGAACAGGACATCGCGGGCCGCGCGGAGTTCAGCTTTTTGGGGACCAGCGTGCCCGGTGCGACGGCGTTCACCAGCGGGTCCAGCTTTGCCAGTTTCCTGTTGGGTGAAGCGAACGTGGGCCGCACGGAGACGGAGCGCTACGTTCCGCAGGTTTACCCCTACCATGGCATCTACGCGCAATCGGACTGGCGCGTCAGCCGCAATCTGACCATCAATTTCGGCGTGCGCTACGACTTGACGCTGCCTCCCCGCGCGAAAAATGACCAGTACAGCGACTTCAACCCGACGCGTCCCAACCCGGCCGCCGGCGGCATTCCCGGAGCGCTCTGGTTTGCGGGCTTTGGCGAAGGCCGCGAGAATACGCGCTCGCTGGTGCCGGGCTGGTACGGGGGCATCGGTCCGCGCCTGGGCATCGCCTGGGCGGCCAATTCCAAAACCACCATTCGCATGGGCTATGGCCGGTCGTTCAGCAAGGTGACGGCGGTGCAGGGCAGTGGCCACTTTGCCGGTTTCATCGGGCAGTACACGTTCCAGTCACTGAACCAGGGCATCACGCCCGCGTTCCGGTTGGATCAGGGGTTGCCCGCCTATCCCCTGCCGCCGCAGATCAACCCGTCGTTCTCGAACGGCAACAACGTCGAATACTGGCAGGGTCAGGAAGCGACGCGCGCGCCGGAGCAGAACTCCTGGACGTTCTCCATCCAGCGCCAGGTGGGCCGCAATACGGTGCTGGAAGGCTCCTATAGCGGCGTGGCGGGCAGCCGTCTGCAGACCGGACTGCTGAACATGAATCAGGTGCCGACGCCAGTGTTCAACGATATGGTGGCGCGTTTTGGCGGCACACAGGCGTTGAACATTCTCCGGGCCGACATTGGTTCCGCCGTGGCAGCGGGGGCCGGCATCCGGCGGCCCTTCCCCACCTTCACCGGCAGCGTGGCGCAAGCGCTGCGGCCCTTCCCGCAGTATCTGAACATCCTCACCGGTGTTCACAACGGCGACAAGAGCGGCCATTCGTCGTATCACGCGATGGTGCTGAAAATGGAGCGCCGGATGACGGGCGGGTTTACCTGGCAGTGGAACTACACGTTCTCGAAGGTGCTCACCGATTCCGACACCTACTTTGCCAACAACGCCTCGGCCCAGGATCACTACAACCGGCGTCTTGAAAAGTCGATCGGCCAGCTGGACCAGACGCACGTGGCCAAGTTCTCCACCATCTACGAACTGCCCTTCGGCAAAGGCCAGCGCTGGGTGAAGTCCGGCTTCGGCAACTTCGTACTGGGCGGCTGGCGCATCGCGGCGGTGCAGGTTTACTCCTCCGGGCTGCCGATTGGCCTGTCGCGCAACAACCCGCTGCCCATCTTCAACGGCCAGACCCGGCCTTTCATCACCACCTACGACAACTGGCGCCCCGCGACCAAGGGTAGCGATTTCGATCCGGCGGTCGACCGCTACCTGGACCCCAGCGTCTTCCCGGCCCAGCCGGCCGCGGAGATGGGCAACGCCACGCGCTTCAACCCCAAGCTGCGCAACTTCCCCAACTTGAACGAGGACATCAGCCTCGGCAAAAGCTTCCCGTTCTTTGGCGAAGGCCGCCGCGTCGACTTCCGCGCTGAGGCGTTTAACGTCTTCAACCGCGTGGTCTTCGGTGGACCTTCGGCCAACCTCAACTCCAACGTCTTCGGGGTGATCACCAGCCAGGCCAACACGCCGCGCCGGATGCAGTTGGCGTTGAAGGTCTACTGGTAAGCCAAAGCGTCAGAAAAGAAGCGGCCCGCCGGAAACTGGTTCAACCCAGAATCCGGCGGGCCGTTTTGCTTTGTTGCCGTCGTCTAGGGGCGGCGAGCGCGGTCGGTGGCCAGCCACTCCAAGGCGCGTTTGGCTTGGGGGAACTTCTCGGCGGCGATCTTCAGATGCTGCTCGGCCTGTTCGGGCGCTTTGCCTTGTTGGGCCAGCGTGAGGCCGAGGATCAGGTGGGCGGGGAGGGAAGAGCCGTCCATCTGCAACGCTTTCTCTGCTGAAGCCTGGGCGTCGGTGACGCGGCGTGCATTGAGTAACGCAAAGCCCCGGTTCACTAACACGCCCACGGCGGACGGATCGATCTCCAGTGCCCGCTCATAGGCCGCCACCGCTTCACTGAGCTGGCCGGCCCGTAGGCGTTCATCGCCCAGCAGGGCTTGGGCTTCAAAGTATTCCGGGTCCAGGGCCACGGTCTGCTCCAAACGTTCCAGGGCCGCGGCATGGTCGCCTTTGACGTAGAGCTTTGCTGACTGCTCCCAGGAGCGCTGGGCGTTCTTCGAGGGCTTGTGCATCAGGCGGCGTAACGAGATGCGGCCTCCGGGAACGTTGCGCTGGGTGGCGGGCACACGGATCTGCAAAGGGATGTTGTTGCCCGAGACGTGGACCGATTCTTCCCGGATCAGTTCGCCCCGCAGGGTGGTGACGCGCACGAAGTAGGTGCCGGGTTCCAGGTTGCGCACTTCAAAGCGACCGTCCTGGTTTAACTGCACCCTCGCCGCGGGTAAGTGGTTGCTGGTGACGACGTCCAGGATAAGATCCTGAAAGCGGACCTCGCCATCTGAGACCAACTCTCCGCGCAAAACTTCCGCGCGCAGGGGAACGGCCAGGGACAGTAGAGACAATACGGTACTCAGCAGGACAGCTTTCCTGTTCATGTTTACTTACTCCTTATTGTTGTTTTCAGGAAGACTTACAGAGCTTCACACCGGCCAGACAAAGGTGGCCAAACCAACAGGCATCAAACAGATTCCGGACAGACGACGCCGTCCGGCCTGAAGACAGGGTGAGGCACGCTCACGAGCCGGGCACTGAGGCCGCGGCTATCTAACGGGGGGACGCACTAGGCGGCAAAGCGCGCCAGTGGCCGTTGATGCGACGAGAGGATCCAGCCCAGATGGGCCAGCTCAAACGGCGCGGAACAATAATCCGCGGC
>JAPKYX010000032.1:0-18500 GCA_026394075.1 Acidobacteriota bacterium | reverse complement strand
GAGGGCGTCCAGCCACTCGGTGACATTCGAGTGCTGGCTGACCACAATGACCGGGAGCCCGGGATGTTTCTGGCGGACCGCGTTCAAATCACCGGCGGCACAGAAGGCCAGCCCGGCTTGATCGGCGGAACAGATGTCCACCGATAATTCACGTAAAACAGCCATCAATTCCACATCAAGCTCCGGTGGCAATGCCGTTAGGCATACCCTTTGCTTGAGCGCGGGGGAGGGACTCATTGTTTGTTTCCTTTTCGAACACCTGAACCTTGCGATCCGCGAATACATTGCGGACGAAGCTCTCGTCTGGGAGAAGGAAGCCGGTCTATCGGGGACGTAGTGGCTGAAACCGCTTCAGCCTTACTATCTCTGTTCTACATCACAAACGAACAAACTTTCAATCAAAATCCCTTATCTAGGTGATAATTCCTAGGTTTTCCGGCAGCTAGGAATCGCGCTAGACCCCTGATAAACTAGGGGTTGGAGGCAAAATGGAAGCGGCACCAGGTCCTGTGAAAAGAAGATTGTCGACGGTTGTGAACGTGGGTGGCGTCAAGGTGGGTGGCGGCAATCCCATCGTTGTCCAGTCGATGACGAACACCGACACGGCCGACGTGGCCGGCACGGTGGAACAGACACTGGCGCTGGCCAAGGCGGGTTCAGAGAAGGTCCGGGTGACCGTGAACACCGATGAAGCGGCCCGCGCGGTACCCCGTATTGTCGACCTCCTGCGCTTCAAAGGCTGCGATGTGCCGATCATCGGCGACTTTCACTACAACGGGCATCTGCTGCTGAGGAAGTACCCGGAATGCGCCCGGGCGCTGGCCAAGTACCGGATCAACCCGGGCAACGTGAACATCGGCAAAAAGCACGATGACAATTTCCGTACCATGATCGAAACCGCCATCGAATACCGGAAGCCGGTGCGGATTGGCGTCAACTGGGGGTCTCTGGACGGAGCGCTGCTGACCCGCCTGATGGACCAGAACGCCACCTCGCCGGAACCGCTGGATGCCAAGGACGTCACGCTGAACGCGATCGTGATTTCGGCCCTGGAATCGGCGGCCGCGGCGGAGCGCTACGGTTTGGGTCACGACATGATCATCCTGTCGGCCAAGGTCTCCGGCGTCCAAGACTTGATCAAGGTCTACCGGATGCTGGCCCGCAAGTGCGACTATCCGCTGCACCTGGGGCTGACCGAGGCCGGCATGGGCGCCAAAGGCATTGTGGCCACCACCGCCGCGCTGGCCGTCCTGTTGCAGGAAGGCATTGGCGACACCATCCGCACCTCGCTGACGCCGCTGCCCAATGGCGACCGGACGGAGGAAGTGATCGTCAGCCAGCAGATCCTGCAATCGCTGGAACTGCGCAGCTTTACACCGCAGGTGACCGCCTGTCCCGGCTGCGGACGCACCACTTCGACGTATTTCCAGGAATTGGCGGACCAGATCCAGACCTACCTGCGCACGCAGATGCCGATCTGGAAGCTGGACCATCCCGGCGTCGAGGAGATGAAAGTGGCGGTGATGGGTTGCATTGTGAACGGGCCGGGCGAAAGCAAACATGCGAATATTGGAATCTCGCTGCCGGGCACCTTTGAAGATCCGGTGGCGCCCGTCTATGTCGACGGCAAGCTCGACCGGACCCTCCGGGGGGACCACATTGCGGCCGAGTTTATGGACATGCTGAACAACTACGTCGACCGGACGTACCCGTCGCTGGTGGCCCAGTAGTCCACCCAGTAGTCCACTCCCGCAGGCCGCGCACGGTAACGTGAGGGGCGCGGCCAACGTTTTTCCATTCTCGGGCCTTCGCCCGGAATCGTGAGTACAGGTGAAGAAGATGCGTATGGCGAACATTCTGCCCGCTGTTGCGGCGGCGATGCTGCTGGTGGCCTCTCCCGCAGGGGCGCAGGAAGGCATTTCGTGGCTCGACAACTATCAGGAAGCCTTGAAGGAGGCCAAGAAGACCGGCAAGCCGATCTTCCTTGAGTTCCGCTGCGAGGCTTGAATCGCCGGCAGAGTTTTTGACGCACAGGTTGTGCTGTCACCGGCCAATTCACCTCGCGGGAAACTGATGCAGCAATACGTGTGCGTGCGCATTCCGCGCATGGACGAAGTGAATATTGCGCTGTTTGAATACGATCGCTACAACACGCTGTACTTCTTCGTCATGAATTCGGACGAGCAGATCTACATGCGGTACGGAGGCCGGGACGCGGAGTCGCCGGACACGTACCTGAACCTGGAAAGCATCGAACTGGCGCTGACCAAAGGTCTTGATCTGCATGACCAGTACAAAAAGGGCGAACTGAAGCCGAAGCCACTGCCCACGCCGCGTTACCCACGCGAGATTCCGCTGTTGGTGGAGCGGACTTTTGCCCGCAACAACTGCGTCGAATGCCACCTGATTGGCGACTTTCAGAATCAGCACCGGGAACTGGATGGCACCCTCGACAAGCCGACCCACATGTTCCGCTCGCCCGACATCAAGATGCTGGGCATCTTCCTGGACGTGCCCAAGGCGCTGCTGGTGAAGGAAGCCAAGGGAGCGGTGGAGAAGGCCGGCCTGAAGGCGGGAGACCGGATTACCGCGCTGAACGGCACCACCGTGTGGACGTTTGGCGACCTGCAGTACGCCTACGACATGGTGCCGCGCAAGTCGGCCAAAGTTGAGCTGACGGTGGACCGGCAGGGCCAGGCGGTGAAGTTGCCGGTGGATCTGCCGCCGGTCTGGTGGTGGTCTGATGTGCGGTACAAGCAGCTCAGCATCGACCCGAGGGTCTACTTTGAGTCCCGCGAAATGACGGGGGCGGAGAAGAAAGAGCGCAACCTTGACCCCGAGGGCTTTGCCAGCATGGTCACCTATGTCAGCAGCCTGGCCGCGACGCTGAAGAGCCACGAACTGAAGGTGGGTGACGTGGTGGTGGGCGTGGATGGCGCTCAGCGCGACGAGTATGCTCGAACGGCCGACGGCTTTATCCGGTTGCGGAAGAAGGCCGGCGATCCGGTCAAGCTGGATGTCCTGCGGGAGGGCAAGCGTTTTGAGATGCCGCTGACGACGTATAAAATGAGTTTCCGGAAATGATGCCTCGTTTTGATTGTGTGTTTTCCTGGTTGCGCCCGGCGGCGGTGGTCGCGATGATGGCGGCGCTGCTGCCGGCCTTGGCTCTGGCGGCTGATTGGTCGGCACCGGTGGAGGTCTATCATGACGACCGGCGCTGCATCACCTACCGGGCGCTCTGGACCGGCGAGGACTTGGTGGTGGAGGCGGTGATCGAGCCGCGCTGGCACACCTTCGCCATGGACAACAAGAAGCGGCAAGCGGAGAAGCTGGCCGGCAAGCCGTCGCTGGGCATCGAGAAACCCACCGAGATCAAGCTGGAAGGCGGCCTGGAAGTGCAAGGCGGATGGCGTCAATCGCCTCCGAGTGACTTCTCGAAGCCGGAGATCCAGTGGTACTCGTTTGGGTTTGAGCAGAAGGCGCTGTTCGCGGTGAAAGCCAAGACGGCAGGCTCCGGCCCGGCGGCGGTGCGAGTGCGCGCCCAGGCTTGTTCGGACAACATCTGCAAGAACATCGATGTCGTGCTGACGGTGCCCACCAGCAGCCCGGGCACAGTGGATGTCTCCGCGTTGATCCCCCTCAAGTTGTAGCGCCGGAGCGGCGCGCTGGAGGGGCCCAAGGTGGGCATCCCGGGTCAACCGTTGCCGATTATCGGTGCTGACTTGATTTCTCACCGAATATCATTGAAAACGCAGCCCCGTTGTGCCAAGCTGATGTCAAATGTCTGACTAGGGTGATGCCCCGGTCAGGGGTCTCAAATCTCGTATCGCTAGCCAGATTGCATTGGCTGGTCTGCCAGGACTTATTCTCCTGCGTACTGGTACTCATCACAGGCGGTCGGCCTGCTAAGTTATTGATATTAATGGAAGAGAGCGGGTCAGGCCGTGGACCCTCTAGTACTTTTTCGTTCTCGCGTTCGGTCCTCATGCGGTCGTAATCGGAAAAGTTACGGTACAATCGATCACTTAGTGGAACTACGAGTCGAGGCGGGTCTAGAGCCAGGGTACTGGCAGGTTGGACTAGGCAAAAAGCTTCGCGGATCTTTATATTCGGAGGGTTGGCTTTGAAATTTCGAATGAGTGTTCGCTTCCGGCCATTGTTCTTCTGGCTGGCCTTGGTTGCCTGTGTAGCGGTTCCCAGTTGGGGTGGTCGGCGGATCCTGCCGGAACCCGGCGACACCGTCGTCCCCAATGAATTCCTGGTCAAGTTGAAAGACCGGGTGTCGCCCGTCATTATCACCGCTACGGCCGGACCGGGATCCCAGAGCGACCGCCTCCACCCCTCAGTGAATGTGTTCCGCCTCCAGTTGCCCGCGGCCTTTGCCGACGCCCTGGCCACCAAGCTGGCCGCACTGCCTGAGGTGGAGTACGTCGAGCCGAATCGGATGCGGACCAGTTCCGGGGTGAGCGCTCCGAATGACCCCTTGTATGCCTCACAGTGGGCTCTCAGCAACATAAAGGCCTTCCCCGCCTGGCGACTATTGCCCAATCAGTATGGATTGACGGGCGACGGCCGGGTGCGGGTGGCCGTGCTGGACACCGGTGCCGACTGTACCCATCCGGATTACTCCAACCAAGGCGGGTCTTCCGTCTATTCAGCGGCGGGCGGCCAGCTTTCCGCGGAGTTGAGCCGGGCGCTGATTCCCACGATCCGTCCGAATCCGGCTTGCGCATGGCAGGACGATCATGGCCATGGAACGCACACGGCCGGCATCGTCGGCGCGGCGACCAACAACTCGTTGGGTGTGGCGTCACTGGGCAATGGCGTCGAACTGATCATTTATAAGGTGCTGGCCAACAGCGGTTCCGGACCTGATTCGAACATTGCGTCGGCCATCATGCTGGCCGCTGATGCCGGGGCGAAGGTTATCTCGCTGAGCCTGGGTGGCAGTGGCTACTCCCAGTCACTTCAAGATGCGGTGAATTACGCCTGGGCGCGCGACTCCCTGGTGGTGGCCGCGGCCGGAAACTCGAATTCACCCGGGTTGTTCTACCCGGCCGGTGCGCATCACGCGGTGGGTGTGGCGGCTACCGACTTCAACAATGTGAAAGCGACATTTTCCAATTTCGGCGACAACGTAGACCTGGCGGCGCCTGGGGTTTCGATCCTGTCCACCTATCCGACCTATACCATTGGCCTTTCGACGGCGAAGGATTACCATACGATGTCCGGCACATCGCAGGCGACCCCGCACGTGTCGGCACTGGCCAGCATGGTGTCAATGGCCAACCCGGGATTGTCCGGGCAGGGAATCACCCGCCGATTGCAGCAAACAGCTTCCTCCTCCCTGGTGGGAGGCGGTTGGGGACAGTTCTTGGGTTATGGGATCATCGACGCCCTGGGCGCGATCACTGGAACGCTCCGTTCCGCCACGACAGGTGCGGTGACAGGCCAGATTGTCGATTCGAACGGTGCGCCGGCGGCGGCCTCGCTCACCATTGGCACCTCCACCGTTTCGGTCAATACCACCGGCTTGTTCCGGGTGAAAGACCTGGCTCCGGGAACCTATACGATGACCGCTACGGGCGTAGCTGGCACGCAGACTTTTCCGGTGAGTGTCAGCGCGGGCTCCGACACGGCGATCAGCGTCCGGTTGGGTGTCACGCTGGGCCTGATTAACGGTACGGTCTCGACCAGCCAAGGTTCGCTGGCCGGCGCCGTGGTGCAGGCCCTCATTGGGGGCCTGGTTCAGGAAGAAGCAACTACTGGTCCCGCGGGCGAATATACTTTGCCGCTGGTGCCGGGCGCATCGGCGAAGGTTTATGATCTGCGTGTATCCGCCCCTGGATACAGCACTCAACTGGTAAGCGGCTTCAATGTGGGGCCCTCCACCAGCCAGGTGAGCGATTTCATGCTGGTCAAGTACGGTGTGATCGTGGGCACGGTGACGGACGCGGAAGGCAACCCGGTCAACGACGCCGACCTGCTATTTGTAGGGCCCGGGGTTTCCTCCGGAGCCAGCAGCAATGCTGCTGGGACCTATTCCAGCATCGGGTTGCCGCCGGGCACCTATGCGGTGACGGCTTCCTCCGCCGGCCGCAAAGTCATCATGAGTGGCGTTGTTCTGACTGGCGAATCAGTGGCCCAGGCAGATTTCATCCTGCCGGTCGTGTCGGTTGAACTCACTCCCACGCTCACGAAACTGGCTCAGGGGCAGTCCCAGCAGTTTACGGCGACAGTATCCGGCACACCGAACAACGCCGTCACGTGGTCGATGACGCCGACCGTCGGCACTTTGTCAGCCACCGGTCTTTACACCGCCCCGGCCACCATTCCCGCGCCCCAGAGCGTCACCGTGACCGCCACCAGCGTCTCCTCCCCAGCGGTCGGCAAATCCTCGGTGGTCACCTTGGCGAACTTCTTTAGCCTGACCTTGTCTTCGACCTCCGTGGTCGGCGGCGTTCAGGTGTCGGGCAATATTACGGTGGATACCGCGGCCGTGGCGGATGGCCTGGTTTCGTTGTCGAGTTCGAACCCCGCAGTGGCCCCGGTTTCCCCGGCGGCAGTTGTGCAGGCGGGAATGTCCGTCGCGGTTTTCAACATCACGACACCGGCCGTCACCACGACCGGCACGTCGGTGATCTCGGCCACTTATGGTGGGATCACCAAGAGCATTACTCTCACCGTCAGGCCCGTGGCCCTGAGTTCCGTATCGCTGGCCAGCAGCCTGATCAACGGCGGAGTCTCGACCACTACCAACCGGGTCTACCTGGATGGACCTGCGCCGGCGGGCGGAGTTGTGGTGAATCTCACCAGCTCCGACCCGGCGGCTACCGTCCCGGCATCTGTGACGGTTCCCGCGGGCGCTACGTTTTCGCCCTACTTCACGATTACGACGGTCCAGGTCTACGGCGGCAACAAACCGGTGACGATTAGCGGTTCCTACAATGGAACGGTCAAGACCGCCACGTTGACGCTGCGGCCCTTGGCTCCGCTGGCCCTGACCCTGTCTCCGACATCGATTGTGGGCTCAGCGTCGACCACGGCCAACAAGGTAGCCATTGACTCGCCCGCCCCGGCCGGCGGGGCGACGGTCATGTTGACCAGCTCCGATCCGTCGGTCATCGTACCTGCCTCGGTCGTGATTCCGGAAGGTGTGGGCACTTCGGCAGACTTTACGATCACGACGCTCGAGGTGATGGTGACGACTCCCGTTACCCTTACCGCTACTTACAACGGCCAAGTCGTCACCAGCATCCTCACCCTTCGGCCGGCCGTGCTGAGCAGCATCAGCCTTTCCCCGGCCACGGTGGCGGGCGGCGTCGTGACCACCACTAATCGAGTGAATCTGGATGGACCCGCCGGTGCCGCAGGTGCGGTGGTGACGCTGGCCAGTTCCAGCCCCCTGGCGGTTTTGTCGGTGCCTTCCATCACGATCGCTCCGGGCCAGTCCAGCTCGCCGACTTTCAGCATCGTCACCACAGGGGTGGCCGCGTCGACCCAGCTCACCGTGTCCGCCTCCTATGCTGGGGTCACCAGAACCTCCACGATGACGTTGAACCCGCCGGCTCTCACCACCCTGTACCTCTCCCCGGGTTCCATCGTTGGTCCGCTGCCCACAACGGCAAACTGGGTGTCACTGGATGGCCCGGCACCGGCGGGTGGCATTACGGTGGCGCTGACTGCTTCGAACGATACAATTTCGGTGCCCCCCACGGTGGTGGTGCCGCAAGGCGCGGTTCGATCTCCGAACTTTACAATCAACACGCAGACGGTGGGTGTTCTCACCTATGCCACGGTGACTGCCGCTTACAAGAACGTGGAGCGGACCTTGCTGTTCTCCGTCCGGACGCCAGCGGTCGGTTCGGTGTCCCTGTCGCCCGCCACGATGGCCGGCGGAGTGACTTCCACCACCAATCGGATCAACCTGGACGGACCGGCCCCGGCCGGCGGGGCGCTCGTCGCGCTGAGTAGTTCCAGCCCGCTGGTCACTGTGCCTAGCACCGTCAGCGTAGCCGCCGGGGCCACCGCTTCGCCTGTCTTTAACATCGTGAGCAGCGCGGTGACCAGTTCGACGCCGGTTACCGTTACCGCGATCTATGGCGGCGTGACCAAGACCGCAACCTTGACGCTGACTCCGACCGCCTTGTCGTCGGTCAGCTTGTCACCTGCCTCACTAGTCGGGCAGGCATCGGCGACCTCCAACCGGGTGACCTTGAACGGCCCGGCGCAGAGCAACATCGTCGTCTCATTGTCCAGTTCTGATCCGGCCGCCGTGGTGCCGGCGTCGGTCACTGTGCCCGCCGGTGCCACTACTTCTCCGGTCTTCACCATCACCACCAAGGAAGTGGCGGCCAATACGGTCGTGACCATCTCCGCCAGCCTTGACGGAGTGACGAGAACGGCGGCGATGACGCTCCGGCCCGCGGCTCTATCGTCGGTCAGCCTGTCGCCCCCGACGGTGGCGGCTGGCGTGAATGCCACCAGCAACCGCGTGAACCTGGATGGACCCGCCCCGGCGGCGGGTGCGGTGGTGAGCTTGACCAGTTCGGATCCGGCCGCGGTCGTTCCGGCCACGGTCACCGTGGTGGGGGGAGCTGTCTCCTCACCCACCTTCACCATTACCACCAAGGAAGTGGCCGCACCCACACTGGTGACGATCACCGCCACCTATAACGGTGTCACCAAGACCGCTACCATGACCGTGCGTCCGCCGCTACTGAGTTCCGTATCGCTATCGCCCGCAACGGTGGCCGGTGGCGTGAACACCGTCAGCAACCGCGTGAACCTGGATGGTCCGGCCCCCGCGGCGGGTGCGGTGGTGAGCTTGACCAGTTCGGATCCGGCGGCTGTCGTTCCGGCCACCGTGTCGATCCTGCCCGGCGTTGTTTCATCGCCGGTGTTTACGATCACGACGGCCAACGTGGTCAGCTCCACGACGGTGGTGATCACGGCCACCTATAACGGTGTCACCAAGACGGCCAACTTGACGATCACGCCGGTGGCGTTGTCGTCGATCTCGATTAGTCCGACGACGGTTGTGGGACAAGTTTCGGCTACTCTGAACCGTGTCACGCTGAGCGCACCGGCACCAGCGGGCGGTATCGTGGTTCCGCTCTCGAGCGACAATGCCGCGGCCGTGGTTCCCGCCTCAGTGACGGTGCTGGCCGGACAGACTGCTTCCCCCTTGTTTACCATCACCACCACCGAAGTGGCGGCTGCCACGCCGGTGAACATATCCGCCAGCTTCGGCGGCGTCACCCGTACGGGAGTGCTGACGGTTCGGCCCGCGGCACTGAGCGTGCTGACCGTCTCGCCCAGTTCGGTCTCGTCCGGATCTCCCGCCACCACGTGCCGTGTCACGCTGGACGGTCCCGCGGGAGCGGCTGGCGTAGTCGTGACGCTGATCAGTTCCGACCCGGTGGTGACACCTCCGGCGACGGTAACGGTTCCGGCCGGGGCGACCAGTTCGCCGCTGTTCTCGATCACCACGGCTAATGTCGCCACGTCGGTGACGGCCACGATCACGGCATCCTACAACGGCGTCTCCCGGATGTCCACGTTGACGGCGGCTCCGGTGGCGTTGTCGAACATCATCCTGTCGCCCAGCGTCGTCGTCGGGCCGCTGTCAACCACGTCGAACCGGGTGAATCTCACCGGAACGGCACCGGCCGGCGGTTTGGTTGTTTCGCTCAGCAGCAACAATCCGTTGGCTGTTGTGCCTCCCACCGTCACCATCGCGGCGGGCTCTGCTTCTTCGCCCTTGTTTACGATCACCACCAGCGTCGCGACCGTTGCCACCAATGTGACGATCACCGCGACCTACAACGGTGCCAGCGTCAGCGGTACACTGACGGTCCGGCCGCCCGTATTGAGCGTGCTGACGCTGTCGCCCACCAGCACCAAGGGTGGCACCACCACCACCGCCAACCGGGTCTCCATTGATGGTCCGGCACCGGTTGGTGGGGTCATCATCAGCCTGTCGGCCGATTCCGGAGTGATTGTCCCGGCCACCGTCACCATCCCGGCGGGTTCCACGCAGTCTCCGAACTTCTCGGTGATCACGCCGGTGGTGGCATCCACCACAACGGCCAATGTCACGGCTACTTACAACGGCAGTACTCGGACTGTGTTCCTGACCTTGACCCCCTAACGGAGAGGCCCTGGTCATCATCAAGCCGGCTGCGGAGAGTTCGCTCCACCGCAGCCGGTTTTTTGTTGGTGCCAGCAGTGGCTGAGACTGGGGGGCTGACTACCCCAATGCGGCCCGTGATCGATTAGGCTGGAGCTATGCCTCATTCGGTCGTGAAGCTTTTGGGCGGTAGCCGCCGTGATCTGTTCCGTCAAGGTGGTTGGGCCGCTGTGGCCGGCACTCTCGGTGGGGCCCTTCAGCGTGCCGTGGCCGCACCAGCCGAAGCGGTCGCAAATCTCTACCGGGCCATCGGCGTCCGCCCCGTGGTGAACGCGCGCGGCACCTTCACCATCATCAGCGGGTCGCAATCCCTGCCCGAAGTGAAGAAGGCGATGGAAGAGGCTTCGCGCAGCTACGTCCAGATGGACGAATTGATGGAGGCCGTGGGCAAGCGTCTGGCCGAGATCACGGGCGCCGAATGGGGCATGGTGAGCAACGGCTGCGCCGCCGCCATGACGCATGCCACCGCCGCCTGCATCGCCGGCACCAACCCGGAGCGCATGCAGAAGCTGCCGGACCTGACCGGCCTGAAGAACGAAGTCATCATCCCGGAGTATTCCCGCAACGTCTATGACCATGCCATCCGCATGGTGGGCGTCAAGATCATTGAAGTGCGGAACAAGGCTGAACTGGAAGCCGCCTTCAATGCGCGCACGGCCATGTGCTACATCCTGGCCGGTCCCGGTGACGAAGGTCCGTTGGGTACCGCCGTGGTGGCCGAGGTCGCCAAGCGGCACAACGTGCCGTTGCTGGTGGATGCCGCCGCCGAGATTTTGACCTTCCCCAACGTCCACCTGAAACGCGGCGCGACGCTGGTGGCCTATAGCGGCGGCAAGTGCATCCGCGGTCCCCAGACCGCTGGGCTGCTGCTGGGCGACAAGGCGCTGGTGCGGGCCGCCTGGTTGAACAGCGCTCCGCATCACGCCTTTGGGCGCTCGTTGAAAGTGGGCAAGGAAGAAGTGATGGGAATGCTGGCGGCCGTCGAGGCCTGGACCAAGCGCGATCACGAAGCCGAATGGAAGCGCTGGGTCTCGTGGCTGGACACCATCGGCACTCGCGCCAAGCAGGTGAACGGCGTCACCACTGAGGTCCGGCAGCCGGAAGGTTTGTCGAACCGCACGCCGAGCCTGGTGATCAAGTGGGATGGCGCGAAGCTGGGCGTCACGGGCGGGGAAGTGGCCAAGCTGATGCTGGATGGTGAGCCGCGCATCGTCGTCGGTGGCTCCAGTGGTGCGCGGCCCGACAACATGGCCAGTTCGCTATCGATCACGCCCTACATGATGATGCCCGGCGATGACAAAGTGGTGGCGGACCGGCTGCATGCCATCCTCTCCAGCCCGCCGCGCTTCTCGAACCCGCCTGTCTCCGCGGCGCCACCAGCGGGGCTGGCCGGGCAGTGGGATGTCGAGATCAGTTTCTCCCTCGGCACCGCGAAACACGCTCTCTCTATCGAGCAGGAAGGAAAGCGCCTCGTCGGCACCCATCGCGGCGAGACGCTCGCGGGCGACCTGACGGGTTCCGTCAACGGCAACGACGTCCGCTTCCGTAGCTCCCACAAGATCGAAGGCACCCGCCTGGGCTATAACTTCACCGGGTCACTGAAGGGTGATGCGCTCGAAGGCACGGTCGAGATGGGCGAGTATGGCGAAGCCCAATGGAAGGCCGTCCGCCACACCTACCGCACCCCGGGCGGCATTGTGCGCCCGGTGAAGAACGGTCAAAGCGCCGCCGACTAGATCGACTGCACTCGCCTGAGAGTCCTTACCGCCTGCCGTCTGCGCGCCGGAGGCTGGAGCCGGCTCGGCCTTGGGTGCGGGCGTGGGCGCCGTCTTACCCAGGATGTACTTGTCGTACCAGGCCAGGTAACGCTCCATCATGTCCTTGCGGTAGCTGGGGCGGCTGATGCCGTGGAACTCGTTGGGGTAGATGATCAGCTGCGTATCGATGCCCAGGCTGCGGAGCGCCTGGTACATCTGCTGGCTGCCTTGGATCGGCACGTTGAAGTCCCGCTCACCGCCCAGGAAGAGCGTCGGCGTCTTGATCCGGTCGGCATGCAGGAAGGGGTAGGAGAGCTTCACGTAAGCATCCCAACCCTTGGCCGTCCACGGCGGGCCGATCTCGTAGTCGTACTGGATGATGTACTGGTCGGTGCCGTAGAAGCTGACCGTAAACGCCGTGCCCGCGCCGCTGGTGGCGGCCTTGAAGCGCGTGTCGGTGGCGATGATGTAGTCGGTCAAGATGCCGCCGTAGCTCCAGCCACCGACGCCGAGCTTGTCCGGATCGGCCACGCCCATCTTGATCACTTGATTGACCGAGGCGATCAGGTCGTCCACTTCGTAGTGGCCCCAGTCCGCCGCAATGGTTCGGGAGTACTTCTGGCCCCGGCCGGCGCTGCCGCGATAGTTCACCGCCAGCACGGCGTAGCCATGGGCGGCGAAGAACTGGCGCTCGGCTGAGAACTGGTGCTGGTCCTGCCCGTTGGGGCCGCCATGGATGCGGAGCAACAACGGGACCTTGGTGCCCTTCACATAGCCCACAGGATAGGTGAGCAGGCTGTGCACTTCCGTGCCGTCCTTGCTGATCGCCTTCACTTCTTCGGTGCCCCCGAGATCCAGCTCCGCCATCAGGGCGTCGTTCTGGTGCGTCACCTGACGCAGAGCGCCGCCGGAGAGCACATGGATCTCCGTGGCCTTCGTGTCGCCGCCCGTCAGCACCGCCGTGGTGCCGCCTGCGCTCGACGGGCCGCTGATCACCACCGGCTTCGCCATCAGGCGTTCGGCGCTGGATCCATCCACTTTGGCGCGCACCGGGTAAACCGACATGTCGTCGGTCATCAGCACGTCGATCGACTTGCCGTCCGCGGAGAAGCGGGGCGTGTTCACGCTGCGGTCCATCGCCTCCAGCGCCTTCAACCGGCGCGGTGCGCTGCTGCCATCGGCGGCGACCACCAGCAGGTGATCCATGTTGTAAGCGCCCCACTTCTTCTCGTCCGGCTCCGTAAAGGCCAGCAGCTTCCCGTCGGGGCTCCATTCCACGCCAGAACGGCCACGGCCCGCCTGCGCGGCCACTTGCTTCTCGGTGGCACCGGCGCGGGCTTCGACGACAAACAGCTGCGACACCGGGTCGCGATCCGGGTCCGGGTTGCGGTTGCTCAGGAAGGCAATGCGCGTGCCATCGGGCGACCAGGAGGGTGCGCCTTCATCCCACTTGGTTTGGGTCGTTACGCGCTCCAGCTTCTTCGTCGCCACGTCGAACAGATAGAGATAGCTGTGGCGGCCGGAGAGCAGGTAGCCCTGCACGTCCTGCTTGAACTTGTAGCGGTCGATCACGATCGGCTTCGGCGTCTTAGGCGGCGCGCCCGGACCGGCCGGCTCGCCATCCGGATCGGGGTCGCCCACAATCACCGCCAGCTTCTTCGCGTCCGGCGACCATTCATAGCCCTGCAAGCGGCCCTTGATGTCGGTCAGCTGATACGCCTCGCCACCCTGCCGCGCCATCACCCACACCTGGCTCCCTTTGGCCGGGCCGGGGCGGCCGGAGGTGAACGACAGGAACTTCCCGTCCGGGCTCCACTTCGGGCCGGACTCGCTGTCCTGGCTGAAGGTCACCTGCCGGTCATTGCTGCCATCCGAGTCCACCATCCAGATGTGCGAATTCGACTTGTCGGCCTTGACGTCGATCTGCGAGACGACATAGGCAATCGACTTCCCATCCGGCGAAACTTCCGGATCGCGCACATCCTTCATGCGCTGCAAGTCTTCAAACTTTAGGGGACGTTTGGCGGGCTGGGCGGCAACGGTGAGACCGAAGCAAAGGGCACCAGCCAAGAGGGTACGGCGAAACAGCAGGGAAACGACCATTGTGACAGTTTAGCGCCGTCTGCCGAATCCGGCAAAATCGCCCGCTGATGGTTGATGCCACACATTTGTCATGGCGGCTTCATCGGGCCACAACATGCGCTTGCTAACTTGTACGCCATGCGATTGATCGTAGGGATTCTCCTGGTGGGGCTTTCGGCTTGGGCCCAGAATGCGCAGTTGGGCGGACAGGTGGCGGATGCATCGGGTCAGGCCGTGGCCGGGGCGACCGTGACGGTGGTGAATGAGGCCACCCGGATCCGCCGCGAAGTGGTGACCGGCAATGAAGGACTGTATGTTTTCCCAGGATTGCTGCCGGGCAACTATGCACTGCGCATTGCGAAGGCGGGCTTCAAATCACTGGACCGTTCGGGCATTGTGCTTACCGTGGATGCGCGTGGACGTGTGGACGCGACTCTAGAAGTGGGCAGTGTCTCGGAATCGGTGACGGTGACTGAGAACGTGGGCCAGCTACAGGTGGATTCTCCTGAAGTCTCCACCACCATCACCCAATCGCAAGTGCAGAATCTGCCGCTGGTGCAGTTGGGGCGAGTGCGCGTGGCGGCCAGCTTCGTCTATCTGGCCGCGGGCGTGCAAGGCAACGTTCGGGTGGACGGGGCGGACAATCTGGCGGCTTCTAATCAGATCCGCGTCCACGGCAGCGGTACCTTCCAGCACGAGTTTTGGGTGGATGGCCTGCCTGCGGGACAGATGGGGCAGATCGGCAACTTTAACGAGAGTGCGCCGCCTGTCGAGGCGATGCGCGAGTTCAAGCTGCAGACCTCGCAACTGGCGGCCGACTACGGCCACACCGGACAGGCTGTCACCAGCTTCGTGCTGAAGAGCGGCGCCAATCAGCTGCATGGGTCGGCCTTTGAGTATTTCCGCAACGACAAGCTGGATGCCCGGAGCTGGTTCGCAGCCAGCCGCGCCACCACCCGGCAGAACGAGTTCGGCGTCACCATCGGCGGCCCGGTGCTGCTGCCCAAGCTCTACAGCGGTCGCGACAAGACGTTCTTCTTTTTCTCCTGGACCAGTTCACGCCGCCGCGGCCTGGACAACTTCAACCGCGTCCAGACGCCCACTGGCCTGAACCTGCGCGGCGACTTCAGCGACTGGCGCAACGCGGCTGGCAACTTGATCCCGATCTATGACCCGGCTTCGACGCGCCCCAATGGCACGGGCGGCTTCACGCGGGACGTGTTTGCGGGCAACCGGATTCCGGCGGACCGCATCGACCCCGTCTCGGCCAAGATTGCCGCATTCTATCCGCAGCCCAATACTGCCGGGACGCTCAATCTGGGCGCCTTTATTGGCGAAAAGCAGCTCGATCCGGATATCTTCACTGTGCGCGGCGATCATTCGATCACCTCCAATGAGAAGGTCTTCTTTTCGTTCAACTCCACCGCCATCCCGCGCTTCCGGATCGACAACCCCCTGCCGGATCCACTGACCTCCGGCATCATCCAGAACATCACCAGCCAGATGTACCGTGTGGGCGTTGATTCCGTGCTCCGCCCCAACCTGATCAACAACCTGGTGCTGGGCGTCAACCGGTTCCGCAATCCGGTGGACCCGGTGACCGTAGATCGTGGCTGGCCGGAAAAGCTGGGCTTGAAGGGCGTTACGGGGGACCGCTTCCCAGTGCTCTCCTTCGGCGATGGCTACGTCGGCGCGGCCAGCGGCGGCATCACCGACAACATTGATGGCGTCTACATGTTCAAGAACACCGCCAGCTGGACCCGGGGCCGCAGCAACTGGCGGTTTGGCGGCGAGTATCGCTGGAACCACCTGAACAACCGCGCCGTGACCAATACGCAGGGCTCGCTCTCGTTCACCAACTTGGCGACCGCGCTGCCCGGAACGCCGGCGGGAACGGGCAATGCCTTCGCCAGCTTCCTGTTGGGTGAAGTAGGTTCCGGCAACGTCCGCCTGCCACAGAACGCCGGCATCCGGCGCACCTACAGCGGCTTCTTTTTGCAAAACGATTTCAAGGCCACGTCGCGGCTGACCCTGAATATCGGCTTGCGTTGGGAGTTTATGGGCGCGCCGTTTGAACAGCAGAACCGCTACAGTGTCGTCGACCTCTCGCGCCCAAATCCGGCAGCGGGCAACAAGCTGGGCGCCTTGATCTACGCGGGCTCGGGCACGGGCCGCGAAGGCGCGCGGCGGCTGACGGACGCGGATTACTCGGCGTGGGGCCCGCGGGCGGGCTTTGCCTATCAGCTGAACTCGAAGACGGTGCTGCGCGGCGGCTACGGGCTTTACTACGCCGACAACTACCTGTCGATCTCCAGTTCCGGCTTCAACCTGGAAGGCACTTTCCAGACGCTGGATAACGGCATCACACCTACATCGGCAACCGCTCCACTCGGCAGGTCGCGCCGGAGCTGAGCAACATCAATCAGGTGGACCCGAAGCATCTCAGCCTGGGCCAGTTGCTGACCAGCAATATCAACTCCGCTGCCGCACGCGCAGCCAACATACCCATCCCCTGGGGTGGCTTCAACGGTTCGGTGGCGCAGGCACTGCGGGCCTATCCGCAATACCTGACGCTCACCTCCCAGCAGGCCAAGATTGCGGCGTCGACCTACCACGGAGCGGAGTTCAAGTTCCGCAAGCGCTTCGCCTCTGGCTTCTCCTTCGATTTGAGCTATGTCCGCTCCAAGGCGATCGGCCTGAATGCGCCCGGCTATCAGGGCTTTGGCGGCTTGGACAACATGCTGCAGAACCACTACGACCTGCGCGCGGAACGTTCCCTGCTCAGCTACGACATTCCGAACGCGTTTGTGGCGCACTACATCTACACGCTCCCGTTCGGCAAGAGTGGCTGGCGCAAGGCGCTGTTGGGTGATTGGACGATCTCGGGCATTCACCGCTATCAGTCCGGCTACCCGCTGCAGTTGTCGATGAACAACCTGCTGCCCATCTTCAACCGCGTCTTGCGGCCCGACTTGGTGGGGAGTGTGGACCCATCATCGGGGATCGGCAATGCGGATTTCGATCCGGGCCGTGGCGACCGCGTCGTGAATCCGAGGGCCTTTGCCTCGCCCGTTACCGGCGGCGTGTTCCGCTTCGGCAACATGGGGCCGACACTGGACGCACTGCGGCAGTTCCCAGTGCTGCAAGAGGACTTCGTGCTTACCAAGCGGTTCGCGCTGCGGGAATCGACGGTGTTCGAGATCCAGAGCCAGTTCTTTAACGCCTTCAACCGGCACCGCTTCGTAAACTTTGAACCCAACTTCTCCAGCCCCAACTTCGGTGCGGCTCGAGGCACCAACCTCCCCCGGTTCATCCAGCTGGGCGCGAAGGTGACGTTCTAGCGCTTCATCAGAGCAGTCACAAAAAAGGAAGGGCAGGCCATAGGGTCTGCCCTTTTGTCATGAAGCAGCGGCCCGGCTTGGGCCTAAAACCCGAACCCCAACCCCATCACGAAATTCGCCCGCGCGGCCAGCCAGCCGTTCTGGTAGTAGCGTTGGGCGAAGAGGTTGTCGACTTTGACGTACAAGCGCGTCAGGCTCTTTTCGCCTTGGTGCAGGCGGTAGTTGGCGACGAGGTCGGTTTTGGAGAAGCCGGGGAGTTGGAAGGCGCGGCTGCGGACTCCGGCGAAGAAGGGGGTCAGGTAGCTCGACTGGCTGTAGATGTCGACTGTCGTGTCCAGACGGCGGCTCCACTGCTTGGTGGCGACCAGCGTCGCTGTCTGCCGGGGAACACCCAGGACGCGCCAGAGGCCGGCGACGCTTAGGTCACGGTCCAGGTTGGCGCGGGTGTAGGCGTAGCTACCGCTGAACGTGAGCGTCCGCATGGGCCGTGCTTCAAAGCCCAGCTCAAAGCCACGGGAGATGCCGCCGGAGCCGTTGATGTAGCCGCTGGCCCGGCCAAACGGGTCGGTGGTGGGGCGGATGACGCCGGATGAATCGAACGCACTCAGCGTCACCATGCGCGTGTAGAACCAGGTGGCTGAAAGGCGGACCTTGTTCGAGAACAAGTACTGGTCCACGCCGGCATCCAGCGAGTTGTAGCGGTCCGATGCCAGGCGCGGGTCGCCATACGCGGTGAAGCCGACGATGCCCGTCACTGGGTTGGCCGAGAAGCCGCCGCCGAAGCGTTCATAGAGCCCCGGCGCGCGGTAGGCATTGCCAAAGTGGGCGCGCAGCTTGGTGTTGGTGCGATTCAGCAGATAAGCCACGGCCGCATCGCCGGTTAATGCCCGGGGCGGGGCACTGAGCGGCGTGCGTTCATAGTTGGTGGCCACTCCGGTCAACTGGAACTCGGGCTTGGACAGGTCAAAGTGTTGCGCGCGGCCGGAAAGGGAGATCTGCAGCTTGCGCCCCAGCAGGCCCAGTTGCGTGCTGACGTAGCCGGTGTTCATGCTCTGCGTAACCTTGGTCCGCGTCGAAAGCGCGCGGGGGGCGGCGAGGTTGTGTTCCTGGCGGTCCAGGTAGTTCTCG
>JAPKYX010000282.1 GCA_026394075.1 Acidobacteriota bacterium | reverse complement strand
TGATGGGCAGCATCTTCCTGGGTGAGTATGTCGCCCACAGCCCGACGCTGGCGCCGATGTTCACCTTCGGCGGGACAGCGCTGGCCATCGGCATCATCCTCTACGGCTTCTCGGCTAGCGCGCTGCCCGTTTGGCTGCTGCTCGCCCCGCGTGACTATCTTTCGACCTTCGTCAAACTGGGCGTCGTTCTGATGCTGGGCGTCGGCATCCTGTTTGTCCGGCCGCAGATGCAGTTGCCCGCCGTGACGCAGTTCATTGATGGCACCGGGCCGATCTTTGCCGGCAAGGTGTTTCCGTTCTGCTTCATCACCATCGCCTGCGGAGCCATCTCCGGCTTCCACTCGCTGATCAGTTCCGGCACGACGCCCAAGATGATCGCCAAGGAGAAGCACGCGCTGCCCGTAGGCTATGGCTCGATGCTGCTCGAAGGCTTTGTCGCGATCATGGCCATCATTGCGGCGGGTGCTCTGGAACCGGGTGTCTACTTCGCCGTCAACTCGCCCGCGGGCGTGGTGGGTGCGACGGCCGATGCCGCGGTGGCCACCATCTCCGCCTGGGGCTTCCCGGTGACGGCTCCGCAGATGGCCGCGCTCGCGAAGGATGTCGGCGAAGACACGCTGTTCGCCCGCACCGGCGGCGCTCCGTCGTTGGCGTTAGGCATGGCGCATATCTTTGCCGAAGGCCTAGCCGCCGCTCCTGGAGCAGGGAAGGCGATCCTGGGCTTCTGGTATCACTTCGCCATCATGTTTGAGGCGCTGTTTATCTTGACCGTCATCGACGCCGGCACGCGCGTCGGCCGCTTCATGCTGCAGGACCTGCTGGGCCATATCTGGAAGCCGCTGGGCCGCACCAGTTGGATGCCCGGCGTCATCGGCACCAGCGCCGTCATCGTGCTCAGTTGGGGTTACTTCCTCTATCAAGGCGTGCTGGACCCGTTGGGCGGCATCAATACCCTCTGGCCGCTCTTCGGCATCGCCAACCAGCTGCTGGCCAGCGTCGCCCTCTGCGTCGCCACCACCATCCTGATCAAGATGCATGGCGCGAAGTACATGTGGGTCACCTGCGTGCCCTTAAGCTGGCTGCTCACGGTCACCTACACGGCCGCCTGGCAGAAGATCTTCTCCGATGTCCCGCGCATCGGCTTTCTGGCGCGCGGCAACCAGCTGCAAGGCCTGATCGATGCGGGCAAGATCGCCCCCGCCAAAATCGCCGAGACCCAGCGGCTGATCTTCAATGAGCGCCTGGACGCCGTCATCTGCGGCCTGTTCCTCATCCTGGTGACGACGATTCTGATCGACTCGATCCGCCTGTGGATCTCCGTGCTCAGCAAGAAGACCGTCGCCGTATCGAGCGAAACGCCCTTCGTGTTGACCCAACTGAAGGCCGAAGAGGTGGGCGGATGAGCGTAGTCAAGAACTTCTTCGCCATCCTCCGCGGCATCCTCCGCGAGCTCTCCGATGAGACCGCCTATGAGCGTCACTTGGCCCACCACGGTGCCGCCCCCTCCGCCGCCGAATGGCGGCGCCTCAGTGAAGCGCGGATGAAGGAAAAGTACGCGCGCGCCAAGTGCTGCTAGTAAATTCTCAGGGGTGAGTGGCCAGTAGCTTGTCCGGCGAATCGCTATACTGGCAATACTCTATGACTTCATCCGGAATGGAGCCGCCCGCCCCGCCGCCATTTCTTGAAGAGACCTACCCGGTGCTGCGCCGCATTGCACGCGGCTTGGTCGCTCGCGAGCCGGTGTCTGGTACGTTGTCCGGCACCGCCCTGCTGAACGAAAGTCTGTTAAGGCTGCTGGGTTACGAAGGTGGCTTCAGCAACCCGCAACACCTGATGGGTGTGGTGGTGAACAACATGCGCCGGATTCTGATCGACCGCGGCCGGCGGCGCGGCGCAATCAAGCGCACCCCCACCGACCGTTTACTGAGTGTCGTCCTCCCCGACGACCCCGGCATGCTAGCCGTCCGCCAAGCCTACGAGAAGCTATGCCAGTTCGATCCGGCGGCGGGTCAGATCGTCCGCCTCCATATCTTTGAAGGTCACACCTTGCGGGAGACAGCCGAGTTGTCCGGTATGACAGTCTCCGCCGTCCGGACTTCGTTGAAGTTCTCCGAGACGTGGCTGCGCGACCGCATCACGGGTTAATTCTCTGTAGCAAACCGGAAAGCCCCCTCCTTCACGGCAAGTGGCTCGGTAGCGCCAGCAAGCGGTCTTTTGGGGTCCTGCTCAAACTTAACTTTCGGAGTGGCTCCGGGCGGCGAGTGGCCGCTCCAATTCCCGAGCCACGGCCTCACCCCACACCTTCACTGAGGCGGGCCGCGTCTTGGGGTCGAATGACAGGGCCGCACCGACCAGCTCCGCCAGCGCCACCGGCCAGGAGCCACTCAGGTGGCGGATGACATCATCGCCAAAGTCGGCATGGTGGCCCAGATCGAGCTGCGCGGGCCGTTGCCCGGTCAACATCTCAAAGACGATCAGGCCCAGGGCATAGAGGTCCGCCGCGGGCGTAGCGCGGCCCTGGGTCTGCTCCGGCGCCATGTAGTCCAGTGAACCCGCCGCCCGGGACAGCACCAGGGTCTCACTGCCCGGGTTGCGCACCACGGCGATGCCGAAGTCCACCACCACCATCTGCTCATCCGGTTCGCCCGCCCGGCGCAGCATCAGGTTCTCGGGCTTCAAATCCCGGTGCGTCACTCCGGCGGTGTCGGCGGCATCCAGAGCCTCCACTGTTTGCCGCAGCAGCCGGGCGATGCGCGCGGGGGTGAGCGGCCCCGCGGTCAACACCTGCCGCAACGTCGGGCCTTCCACGAACTCCATGGCCAGAAAGGCCAAGCCCTGCGGCGTCTGCCCGGCATCGAGCACCGAGATGACGCCCGGGTGCGAGATGCGGCTTAGCGCCTCACGCTCCAGCTCAAAGCGCCGGATCAGCCATTCAGGGTCGCCCAGATCGGGGCGCAAGATCTTGATGGCGGTCAGCCGTCCGGCTAGCCGCTGATCCCAAGCGCGGTAGATGGTGGACATGCCGCCCTGCGCCACCTTCGGCCCCAGCCGATAGCGGTTGTTGAGGATCACGTCACGGTCTTCGCCGGCGGACTGCGAAGACAGCAGGCGGCGGACCCGCTCTGCGAGTTCGGGCGCCACCTGCCGCAGACGAGTCTCCTGCTGCTCCGCCGGAAGGCCGCTCAATTCCACAAACAGAGCCTTCTCGGCCTCGAACTGTTGCTGCTCCCGCCGGCGCCGGTTGCTGATACTGCGCCACCATGCCGCGATACCCACACCGGATAAAGCGTAGAACAGCAGTGCCCGTGCGGATTGCCACCACGGCCGCGGATAGAGGAACGGCAGCGCCGCACTTTCTGACCAGACGGCCCCAGTGCGCCGGGCCTGGACTTCGAGCGAATGGTCGCCGTAAGGCAGCCCGGCCACCTTGAGTTCCGGCGAGAAGGTGGTGGTCCATGTGTCGGTGCCCGCCACCCGGTAGCGGTACTGCAGCCGGTCCCGCCGGCCCAGGTAGATGGGGTTGACCTGGGCGGAGAGCACCCCATCAGCCAAGCCCGCTTGGGTGACGCGGACCCGAAACTGCTGCCGCGCAATCGCCTCAATCGCCGCCGGTCCAATGTGGACGTTGCCGCCGACCGTTCCAAACCAGACGCTGCCGTCGCGATCCTCAAAGAAGGAGAAGATGTTGATGTCATTGGCGGGCAAGCCGTCGAAGGTAGTCAGGTGGAGCCAGTCCCCCGGCGCGTCGCTGGCACCGCGCTTGACGTACATGCCATCGTTGGTGCCCCGCCACACCCACCCCCGCCGGTCCGCCCCCAGCAGAAAGGTGCTGTTGGACCCGTGGCCGCTGGCGGTATCGAAGTGCTGTGCGGAAAGGCGGTCGCCTTCGATGGTCAACTTCGAGAAGCCAATTGCCATGCGGTAGCTCACCCAAAGGTGTCCACTCGCGTCCATAGCCAGGCAGCGCGTGTAGTCCGATTTCAGACCATCCTGCGTGGAGAAGATGCGCCAGCGGCCATTCTCCAAGCGCGCCAAGCCTTTCTGGAAGGCCACCCAGACAGTGCCTTTCTTGTCGATGAGGATGTCACGGTGGTCCCACCGGCCCGGCACCAGTTCCACTCGGCTAGCACGTGACCCGCCGGGAGGGAGGCGATAGAGCTCTTCCTGAGTAGAGATCCACACTCCGCCTTGCGCGTCCGGCATCAAGCGCTGTGGCCGTAGGCGATCGCCCGTGGCCGTGAGTATCTCTCCGGTGATTCGACCGGCAGAGTCAACGCGCTGAAGACCTGTGTGCCGGACGAAGGCAAGCAGCGCTCCTCCTCCCGGTAAGGGAGCCAAGGTTGTCAGGGGCCAGTTCTTCGCGAACGGCAACCAATGGTGGCTACCATTCGGTAGTTGGTGCGGTCCCTTCGGGGTAGCGGCAATCAGACTACCATTGGCTATTCGGCCCTGCTGGAAGATGAGGGAGTCGGAGAAGCCGTCAAGCTTGCCCCATGCTTCCACCCCAGGATCCTTCGCCGCGCGCCAGATTCCCCGGCCACTGTCCGCCGACCAGACTGTGCCGTGCCGATCGCGGTAGAAGGCGATTAGGCTCGTAATCAACATGGGCAACTGAGGTTGATCGAGTGACTGAAATCCCTTCCGGGCACTAAGCCAGTAGGGGAACCACAAGCTTCCGACAGGCCGCGTTGTATCGAATAGATTTCCTTCCAGCCGCATCGGTCGCCCCGGGAACTTTCGCCACAACGGATCGTTTCCTCTTACGGTCCCGACGAGGATGCCGTTTCCGTCCATGGCCGCATCCCACCACAGCTTGGCCGGGACGCCCTCCTTCAAGCCCCAACGCTTCGGCAGCAGCTTGGCGGGCAGTTGCCGCAGCGTGGCGGCTTCCAGTTGGCAGATCTCCTGGCCGCAGCCGAACCAGATGTCGCCGGCCGTCCCGATGCGGACGGTGCCATTGGGGACCAGCGTTGGCTCCTCGCGCACTTGCCAGCCTTGAGGCGTTCGCCGGGCGATGTGCAGGTGGGGGGCGGCGAAGTAGACCTTGCCCTGTGGATCGGCGGCGATGGTTGCGGCTTCGACGCCCGGTTTGGCGACGCGGACGAACCGTTCGCCCTCCTGGCGGAAGATGCCTTCGGCGTGACAGAGCCAGAGCTCCTGGCCACTGACGGCCACATAAGAAACGGGTCCCGGTGGGATTCCGCGTTCCGGTCCGATGCGCAGGAAGGTTTGGCCGTCATACTCCCACAGCCCATCCTGCGTCCCAATCCACAGTCGCCCATCGGGTGTCTGCTCAAAGGCAAACGCATAGTTGATGCCGGAGGTGACGCCCAGATGCTCCCAATGCAAGCTTTGGGCGGCAGCGGAGACAGCGACTAAGATCAGTACCCAAATGCGCACGGTCCAGGTCAGGATATCAAGCTGGCTGGGTACTAACCAATGAAAACTACCGTATGCGCCGGGTTATATGCAGCTTCTGGAATATCTTTTTACAACTTAGGTCGCATTGACGAGCTCGTGGTGGCGCAGGCTGTCAGCCTGCAGCGGGACTTTAGTCCCGCTGGTCGGGGCCGCGCAACCGCCGGAACCATTTCCAGTCGTCGTCATACTCGCAGGGGCGGACTGAAGTCCGCCTGCAGGCTGACAGCCTGCGCCACCCCAGAGCTATGCCGGTTGCTGCATGGTCATGCAGTGCAGCGTGCCCAGCCCCAGCACCAGGTCGCGGCAGGGAATTCCGACCACTTCGCGGTCCGGGAACAGTTTAGCGAGCGTCGAGAGCGCCAGGCGGTCCGCCGGGTCAGTGAAGGTGGGGACCAGCACCAGGCCGTTGGCGATGTAGAAGTTCGCGTAGCTAGCCGGGAGTAACTGGCCGTCGAAGGTGACCGGCTGTGGCTGCGGCAGTTTCACGACGCGCAGGCCGGCCTTCTTGAGACGAGCTGCGGCGTCGCCGACATCGAGCGTCACCACGGTGTCTTCGGCGACGAAGCGGGCCAGGTCGTCCACATGGCCGTGCGTGTCATCACCGGCAATGCCGTGGTCCAGCCAGATCACTTCCGTAATGCCGAGATGCTGGGCGAAGACGCGCTGGTAGTCTTCGCGAGTGAAGCCTGGGTTGCGCACCTGGACGTCCGAGAGCAGCCACTCTTCAGTGGTCAACAAGCGTCCGGCGCCATTGGAATCAATGCCGCCGCCTTCCAGCACCACCTTCGTGGCGACCCGCGGCATCTTCAGCTTCTTCGCGACAAAGGCGGGCAACTGGTCATCATGCTCGAAGTTCGGGTACTTGGCCCAGGCGTTGAACTTCCAGTCCGTCGCCGCTACCTCGCCCGCTTCGTTGCGGACAAAGATCGGCGAGGTGTCGCGGAGCCAACTGCGATTGGTGGGGGCGATGAAGAACTCCACCCAATCGAGATCGACGCCGGACTTTTCAAAGATCCGCCCGGCCGCCTTCTTTTCCGCTTCGTTCTGGACGACGATCCGCACTACTTCCACTTGCGCCAAGTGCCGGACGATGTCCGCATAGACCCAATGGATGGGCGCGAACTTGCCTGGCCAGTCGCTCTTTTCATGCGGCCAGGCGATCCAGGTTGCTTCGTGCGCCTCCCATTCGGCGGGCAGCCGCCACTTACCCGCTGCTTGATTTGTCACAGTTACGCCAGCCATCGGTTGGTGATCCCGGAGTAAGCGTCAATGCGGCGGTCCCGGAAGAAGGGCCAGTTGCGACGGACTTCTTCCTGGTGCGCCGGGTCAATCTCGACGATCAGAATCTCTTCCTGGTCTACCGAGCCTTGCGCGATCAGGCGGCCAAACGGGTCCGCCACAAAGGAGTTGCCCCAGAACTCGAGGCCGGAATCGGGCGTGCCTTCAAATCCGACGCGGTTCACGGCCGCCACGTAGACGCCGTTGGCGATGGCATGACCGCGCTGGATGGTCCGCCAGGCGTCCAGTTGCGCTTCGCCGTATTGCGCCTTCTCATGCGGGTGCCAGCCGATGGCCGTGGGATAGAACAGCACGTGTGCGCCTTGCAGAGCAGTCAGCCGAGCGCCTTCGGGATACCACTGGTCCCAGCAGACCAGCACGCCAATGCGCCCGGCAGGCGTGTCGAAGTTGAGGAAGCCCGTGTCGCCGGGGGTGAAGTAGAACTTCTCGTAGTAGAGCGGATCATCCGGGATGTGCATCTTGCGGTAGATGCCTTGCAGCGTGCCATCCGGGCGGATGATCGCCGCGGTGTTGTGATAGAGCCCCGGGGCGCGGCGCTCAAACAAAGAGGCTACGACCGCGACGCCGCATTCTTTGGCGACGGCGCCGATGGCGTCAGTGGAAGGGCCGGGGATCGGCTCCGCGAGGTCGAACAGGTCCGCGTCTTCTTTGCGGCAAAAGTATTGTGACCGGAACAGTTCCTGCAGGCACACAATCTGTGCGCCAAGGGCCGCCGCTTCGCGGACGCGAGCTACGGCCTTATCGAGGTTCTCTTGAGAGTCGGTGGAGCAGGACATCTGCACCAAGCCGATCTTAAATTTGGGTGCTGCCAGGGAAGTGGACGCCATTCGTTATCATTTTCGTCGATGACGACGCTCACTGCACTATTGATTTTGAGTCAGGCTACGCCGGTGATTTTGGGCCAGGCTTTGCCGGGCACTCAACCGCTGACCCGGCCGGGGGATCTTTCGATGCAAATGGTGGCCGGGATCGACCGCTACCTGATGCGCGCCTTGGCCGCTGCGCCCGCCGCGCGGGCGAATGTTCAGCCTGACCGGGAGGAGTTACGCCGCATCCTCGGCATCGTTGAGCCGCGTCTCAAGTTTGATGCGCCCGCGTTGGTCGCGACGCTTGGCGGCTCGGCGGTGGTGGCGAGTACGCCCAAGTTTCAAGTGACGGCGGTCCGTTGGCCGGTCTTGCCGGGTGTGGAGGGGGACGGTCTGTTGCTGACGCCGCGTGGGACGGCCAAGGCGAGGGTGGTCCTGCTGCCGGATGCGGACTCGACGCCGGAGCAGATGGTGGGCCTGGCACCCGGGTTGCCGGAGCAGTCGCAGATGGCGCGGCGGCTGGCGGAGAACGGCGTTGAGGTGCTGGTGATGGTGCTGATCAATCGTGCTGACAACTGGTCCGGAAACCCGGCGGTGAAGATGACCAACCAGCCGCACCGCGAATGGCTCCATCGTCAACTGGTGCCGGTAGGCCGGCATCTGTTGGGTCTTGAGGTGCAGAAGGTGCTGGCGGCCGTCGATTGGTGGTCCGGCGCTTCCGCCAAGGTGCCCATCGGCGTGGCCGGGTATGGCGAAGGGGCCTTGGTGGCGCTGATGGCGGGGGCGCTCGATGAGCGCATTTCCGCGGCGCTGGTATCAGGCGCGTTCGCGCCACGGGAAGAGGTATGGCGGCAGCCGATCTACCGCTCCATTTGGGGCCAGCTGAAGAGTCTAGGTGATGCCGAAATCGCGGGCTTGATTGCGCCGCGCACGCTGGTGGTGGAGGCTTCCGTGCACCCCAAGGTCGACGGCCCGCCGCCATCGCGGACCGAAAATGAGATGCTGCGGCGAGGCGCTGCTCCGGGATTGATCGTGACGCCGCCGCTGGCTGAGGTGGAGCGCGAATTTGCGCGGGCGAAGCGCTTCTTTGCGGGCGGCGGCACGCTGACGTTGACGGGCAATGGCACCTCGGAGCCGGGCAGCAAGGAAGCGCTTGAAGCTTTTCGCGTGGGCTTGAATCTGCCCGCCGGGCTGAGCGCAGCGTCGGCCGCGCCGAAAGATCAACGCACCGGCTTTGACCCACAACTTCGCCAGAAGCAGCAGGTGTCGCAGCTGGTCGAGTACGCGCAGCGCCTCGTGCGGGAGAGCGATACCGCGCGGGCGGCTTACTGGAAGCAGGCGGATGTGAAGAGCGTGGCGGGTCTAGAAAAGGCGGCTCCGTTCTACCGGAAGCAGTTGTGGGAAGAGGTGCTGGGCAAGCTGCCGCCTCCTACTCAGCCGCTCGCGGCAGAGACGCGGCAAGCGTATGACCGGCCCAAGTTCACGGGCTACGAAGTGGTCATCCCGGTCTGGGAAGACGTCTACACCTACGGGGTCTTGTTAGTGCCCAAGGACATGAAGCCGGGTGAGCGGCGGCCCGTGGTGGTCACGCAGCATGGCTTGAACAGCCGGCCGCAGGACACTGTCGATGGCCAGGATACGAAGCAGTTCAACTTCTATCACAACTACGCCGCGGCGCTGGCCGAGCGCGGCTTTATCGTCTATTCGCCGCAGAATCCCTATATCGGCGATGAACAGTTTCGCGTGCTATTGCGCAAGGCGAACCCGTTGAAGCTGTCGCTATTCAGCTTCATCATCGGGCAGCACGACCGGACGCTCGATTGGCTGTCGGCGCTGCCCTTTGTCGACCCGCAGCGCATCGGCTTTTATGGCTTAAGCTACGGCGGCAAGACCGCCATGCGCGTCCCGTCTCTGCTGGACCGTTACGCGGCGGTGATCTGCTCCGGCGACTTTAATGAGTGGATCTGGAAGATCACCAGCTTGACGGCGCCGTTCAGCTATATGTTCACGCCCGAATACGACATGCTCGAATGGAACCTCGGCAACACGTTCAACTATGCCGAAATGACGGCCCTGATTGCTCCGCGGCCCTTTATGGTGGAGCGTGGGCACGATGACGGCGTGGGCATCGACGAGTGGGTCTCCTACGAGTACGCCAAGGTGCGGCGCATGTACGCCAAGTTGGGGCTGCCGGAGAAGACCGAGATTGAGTACTTCAACGGCGGCCACATGATCCACAGCGCCGGGACGTTCGATTTTCTGCACAAGCATCTAAAGTGGCCGAAGCCGTAGTGATCCTGTCGAAGACCACTCCCTCACGGTCGTGGCTCTGTTGCGTTCTACTGAGCCACGCGCGTCAGCAAGTGGTCCGTACTACAGCCTCAGAACTCAAAGCGTACGATCAATTGCACCTGCCGCGCATTCTCAGCAAATGGCACTAGGGCGGGGAAGCCGGTTTCGCGGGCGCGGCGGCCGTAGCGGGCGATGCCGAAGTCGGGTGAGAAGAGTGACGACTGCGGGTTGTTGAGATTGGCGTGGTTGAGCACGTTGTAGGCATCGGCGCGGAGGGTGGCGCGCCACCGCTCGCGGAGGGTGATTGTTTTTCCGAGCGAGAAATCGACGTTGTAGAGGCCCGGGCCGCGGAAGGCGTTGCGGCCGGAGTTGCCGAAGCCGGTGGGAAAGCGGAAAGCGGCCGGGTTCAGCCATTGGACACCACCTGCCACCGCTCCATTGCTGGTGGCGGGTCCGGTGACTTCGGCTCGTCGATCACTGGCCGTCACCGAGAAGGGGAAGCCGGTGCGGAAGGCGGCCATTTCCGAAAGGCTGATGCCGCGCAGCCAGGGGAGCGCGCGCGGGGCGGGCAACTGCCAGACGGAGTAGACCACCAGATTGTGCCGCTGGTCGAAATCGGCGCTGCCGCGGTCCCCACGAGAATCGCCGGGGCGCAGGAAGCGGGCACGGTCCGCCGTAAGGGCTCCACTGGCGATGCGCGAGAAGTTGAGGTCGAAGAAATCGCCCGCCAGCGGCTCGCTCTGATTGTCGATCGCGTGGGACCACGTGTAGGCCGCCTGCGCAAAGCCGCGCGAGTTCCGGTAGCGGACCACGCCGTGCAGCGCCAGATAGTTCGAGCTGCCTTGCGTCGAGCGCCAGGCGATCTCGGGTAGTGCCGGGTTGTCGCGACGGGCGCGGTTCAAGATGTCGGTGGTGATCAGCTTGCGGCCCAGTGAACCGGTGGTGTTAGCCTCAACGCTCCAATGCGAGCCCGCAGTGCCTTGGACGCCGGCGAACCAGGTCTGGACGTAGGCGTTGCGGAGGTTGGGGTCGATGCGGGTGAGGTTGGGGAAGCCATCGCCGAACCGCTGGCCTTGGAACGCGGGCAGTTGCTGCGCAAGAGGCGCGAGGTAGTTGTAGTTGAACCGTCCTTCGACAGCCAGACTGGCGATGGTGAGGCCGTTGTTGCGGGTGTTCTGCCACAGGTTGTCGAACGGCCGGTCCTGAAAGATGCCGTAGGCGCCGCGGACCAGCCAGCGGGAGTTTACCCGGGGCGACCAGGTGAGGCCCAAGCGCGGTTGAAAGTCGTTCCGGTCGGTGCGGTAGACGCCGGTGCCATTGAGGGTGGGCGCGCCGAAGCTGTCGTAGCGGAGACCGTAGTTGACGACCAGCTGCCGCGAGATGCGCCAAGTGTCCTGGAGGAAGCCGTACCACTGGGATTGCCGCCACTGGCGCTGGTAGTTGGGGGTTGCGAAGCGGGGCAGTTGCGAGCGGTCGAGCGCGGCTTGCAGGACGTCGGGCTTGTCGACCGAGAAGTTCAAGAAGTCCTGGAAGACAAAGAGGCCATCGCGACCGGCCGTCAGCTCGCCGCCGGGGTTGCGCCAGAATACGCCGCCGCCGGCTTTGACGATATGGGCACCCAGGGCCGCCGAGACGCTCTCGGATATCTGCCAGGAGTGGCCCTGGTTGCGGTAGGCGTAGGCGGCGGGGCTGCCGGGCAGCGTGGTGCCGAAGCTGCCTTCGTAGAGCGTCGGGATCTCCGGATGCGCGCGATCCCAGGCCAACCGGTCGTGGCTCCACCCCCAGCGCAGTTCGCTCGACATGTTGGCGCGGGGCATGCTTTCCAGCGCCCCGGCGATGCTATCGGCCTGCTGTTCGAGACCCGACACAAAGTCGGGGTAGGGGGTCCAGATGAAGTTGGGGTTGCCGGTGCGGTTGGCGGAATAGCGCAGCATCAGGCGCTGGCTGCCCCAATTGGCATCGAGCCGCGCCAAGCCCAGCGTCCGGTTGAGCGTGGCCGGTGGGCGAAGGTTCACCACCTCGGTGAGGTTGCGCGATACGGGCCGGACGAGCGCGGGGTATTGGTCCAGCAAGCGCCGGGCGATGGAACTGGAATCCAGCGTGCCCCAGGCTCCGGTGGCGGGCAGGGTGTAGGGTTGGGACTCGCCATACCCGCGAGAGCGCAACTGTTCCAATGCAAGCGAAGCAAACAGCCGCTCCCGCTTCAGCCGTCCACCGGCCTGCCCGCCGAACTGTTGTTCTTTCTGGGGCGTCCGAGGTTGGCCCAGCCGGTTCCGCTCGAAGGAGTTGGCGTTTAGGGCGTCATTTTTGAGATTGGCGTACCCCAGGCCATGCCACTCATTGCCGCCGGAGCGGGTGATGGCGTTGGCGATGAAGCCGCTGGTGCGACCGAACTCGGCGGAGAAATTGTTGGTCGAGATCCGGTATTCCTGGATCGCTTCCGGCGCGATGGCGGCCAAGGGCCCAGTGACGAGAGCGTTGTTGTTCTCGACGCCGTCGAGCAAAAAGTTCGAGGCGGCACTGCGTTGGCCGTTCACCGAAAGGCCGAGCCCGCGCGCCGTGCCGGCTTCGGCCGTGACGCCGGGCTGGGTGATCAGCATGGTGTAGGCATCGCGTCCGGCCAGCGGCAAGCGGCCCAGTTGGACGGGGTCGATCACACTGGACAGGGTGGATTCCAGCGCCCCGCCGGTGCCGGGGTTGGCCAGGAACTGCCCCGTCCGGGAGCTATCCAGGTCTGGCCCGAAGAGCGTCACCACCAGATCAGACTTGGGGAGTGTGATGTTCCGGTACTCCCCCATCTCCCAGACGTCCTGGAGCGGGCGAAGTTGAAAGTCCACCTCGCGGCGGCCGGCCACGGGCACTTCCAGATTCTGCACTTCCTGGGCCTGGTAGGAATTGGCGGTCAAACGTAACCGGTACTCTCCGGGCGGGAGGAGGAAAATGGCAAACCGGCCCGCCGTTGAAGAAATGACGTATCCCGATGAGTGAGTTGCGCGGTTGAGGTAAGCGATGCGGACCCCCGCCACAGCCGCGCCTGAACGCGAATCCGTGACCCTCCCCACCAGGAGCCCCTGCGTGGTCTGTGCCCGCACGGGCACGGCCAGGACCAGCGATAATAGGAAGAGGGCTTTCAACAAGATGCGGGGCCTGATCCTATTATGGGCCGCTTCCATGGCGGCTGAAACCGCGACCGGCGAGCTTCCGTCAGCCCTGGTGCTGGCCGGCGGAGGAGCGACGCTGACGCGCCAGGGCAGTGCGCTTCCGCTGCTGGCCAAAGCAGGAGATCTTGTTTATCCCGGTGATCTGCTCTCGCCCGGGGCTCGCACGGTGGACTGCCGCAAATCGATCTGCCCCGCTGTGCCGCGGGATCGTGGGGCGTCGCCCTTCAATGGTGCAGCCTTAACCCGCACCTTGCTCAACGAGGACAGCGAAGCCGATCACGCGGAGCTTCCGGCGTTGCCCCCAGCCCGTCAAGCGGAACTGGACCGGCGTCTGGCCGGCATCCAAGGCGATTCGCTTTACATTCGTATCGCAAAGGCCGAAGTGCTGGCGGAGTTTGGACGCGAAGCTGAGGCGGCATCGGCGTATCGAGCGATCAAGGCCGAGGTGCCGGAGCTGGCGGCGCAGCGGATTTTTGTGCTGGACGAGGCGGCGGTGCGGCGGCGGGCACCCAAGTCCGATCCCACGATCGGCGGCAAGACTTACGCGCTACTGATCGGCATCTCGCAGTACCAGAACGCCCAGATCCGTCCGTTGCGTTATGCCCACGAAGACGCGCTGTTAATGGAGCAACTGCTGAGGTCGCCCCGTGGCGGCGGGTTGGCGCCGGAAGACATCACGGTGCTGGTGAACCAGGCGGCCACCACTGGTGCCATCAAGACCGCGTTTGAAACGATCCTCAAGAGGGCGACACCAAAGGATACGGTGATTCTGTTGATGGCCTCCCATGGAACGGTCGTCGAGTCGAGCAACGCGCGTTTGCGCGGCGCCTACATTGTCACCTACGACAGCGACCCGGAAGATCTGGCCGCCACCGCCCTGCCCATGCCCGTGGTGCAGCGGTTTATCCGGGATGAACTGGGGCAGACGGCGCGCGTGATCGCCTTTGTCGATGCTTGCCGCAGCGGGACCATCGGGACAATTCCGGACCGGGCCAAGCTGAAGATCAACGCGCAACTGGATGCGCTGACGCAGACCGATACACAGTTGTTTCTGTTCACCGCTTCCCGTCCCGGCGAAGTCTCCTTTGAAGGGCGTCAGTACGGCGGCGGCCACGGGGCATTCAGCTTCTTTCTGCTGGAGGCATTGAACGGCGCGGCGGACTTTGACCAGGACGGTCAGGTGACGGTGAACGAGATGACCACCTACGTCCAACAGAAAGTGGCCGAAGCGACCGTCGACAAGCAGCATCCGCGGGAAGGCGGCACGCTGGACACGACTGTACGGATTGCCAATACGCGGCAACCAGGCATCGCCCTGCCGGCCTACGTACCCGGCGCCGCGAATGAGCCCGGGGCGGCCCAGTTGAACGGCGTCCGGAGCCTGGATTCCCACTCGCGCGACCTGGCCGTGCGGGTACTGAACATTCGCCAGGCGGTGGATTTTGATGAAGCGCTGCGGGCGGGGCGCATTCTACCGGACGATTCCGCCAATGCCTTCACCGCATTCCGGCAGCTGAAACTCGCCCGCAAGCTGACCCGGGAGCAGGTATTGGCGCAGGAGAACAGATTGCGAACCGCACTGGAAGAACGCAACCAGCAAACACTGCTCGACTATTTGAAGGGCGACCAACAGCCCGCCACGCGCCGCCAGTTTATCGATGCGGCGCGCACCATCAACGCGGCCATCCAGATTAATGGCGAAACCCCGTACCTTCTCAGCCGTCTACAGTTCTGTGAAGGGCGGGTGGCGATCCTGGACAAGGACTACTCAACCGCCCGGCGGAGCCTGGAAGCGGCCCTGAGGCTGGATTCCGGGGCATCCTACATCTACAACGCGCTGGGTACGGCCTACCTGGAGCAAGCGGATTTTGCGTTGGCCGCCAAGGCCTTCGACGAGGCCATCCGGCGGGCGCCGCAGTGGGCCTACCCGCGCCACAACCGCGCCTTGCTGCAGATGCAGCAGGGGGATCTGGAGGCAGCTGCGGCCACTTATGACGAGGCGATTCGTCTGGCCCCGCAGTATGCATATCTGCCTTACAACCAGGGCTTGATCTACCAAAAGCTGAACCAGCCGAAGCTGGCGGCGCAGCGGTTCCGCGAGGCTATGGCCAAGGGTCCGCAGTTGGTGGAGCCTTTGACGGCGTTGGGGGCGCTCGAGGCGGATCAGGGCGATTGGGCGGCGGCGGAGGAGTTGTTGCGGCAGGCGGTGCAGCGCGACGCCAAGTTTCTCCCGGCGCGCCACAATCTGGCCTCGGTGTTGGCCCGGCAACCGCAGCGGCGGCCGGAAGCGCTGGCGGAATGGCGCGCTACGCTGGCGATCGACCCCGGCTACACGCGGGCGCGCCTCAGTTTGGCGCAGACCCTGGAGAGTGCCGGCGAGCACGAATTAGCCATTGCCGAGTATGATCAGCTAGTCCAGCGCGTGCCCGAATTTCTGGCGGCGCGGCTGGAACTGGCAAGATTGCTGGCCTCCACCGGACGGGCCGCCGACGCGGTTCATCACTTGGAGATCGCCTACGCGGCCCAACCCGTCAACCCTGTCGTGGCCGAGCAACTGGGCGATGTTCTGCAGGCCAGCGGCCGGATCGTCGAGGGGCGGGCGCACTATCAAACGATTCTCGACCAGGCTGTCGATCCGGACCTCCGCAAGCGGGTTCGGGCGAAGCTGAAATCGCAGGTGCCGGCGAGGAAGCAGTAAAAGGCGGCTTTCGCCGCCAGATGTTGGGGAGCAAGCAATTTCTTGAGGCGGAGAACGATACAGTTCGGTTGGCTGCTGCTGATGCCACTTCTAGCGGCCGCACAACCGCAGGCTGTGCCAGGTGGTGTGACGACCCCAAGGCCCAACGAGACCACGCCACCGCCCTCGGTCGCCATCAATTCCAGCTGCCCTTCCACGGCCTACGCGGGCGTGAGTTACAGCTGTGCCTTAGCCGCGCAGAACGGTACCGGACCCTATAGCTTCGCGCTCAAGAGTGGCACGCTCCCGCCCGGATTGGCGATCGGGGATGGCCGCTTGTCCGGTGCCGCGGGTGGCCCGGTGCCGAGTACGTACGTGTTTGTGATCACGGTCCGGGATAGCTCAAAACCGGCGGCCCAGACGGCTGACCGGGCCTACTCGATTACGGTGTTGGCCGGCCCCGTGTTGGGACCGGTGAGCATCGGGCCCCTGGTGGCCGGCGTGTTCTCCTCGGTGGGCTTCACCATGACCTCGCCACCCTCCGCCGCTCCCTTAAGCTTCTCCGCCGTGGGCGCCTTGCCGCCCGGGCTGAGCCTCAGCAGCGGGGGGACGCTTTCCGGTGCGCCGTCCGCGCCGGGAACCTACGTCTTTTCCATCAACGGGCGGGATGCTTCGTCACCCCCGTTGACAGCCTCCCGCAGCTATTCGGTACTGGTCACCGCCCCGCCCGAAGTGACCCCGGCGGCGATCAGCAGCATCATTCAAGGATCCGCCGTAGCCGTGGCGTTTGGCCTCAGTTCGCCGGCCGTCGGGCCATTCCAGTTTTCCGTCAACGGCAACCTGCCGCCGGGGCTGACCTTGAGCGCCACCGGGCTGCTTTCGGGCACGGCCACCACGCCCGGTACGTACAGCTTCGTGGTGGTGGGCCGCGACCAAAGCTCGCCACCCTACTCGGCCAACCGGTCTTACACGGTGAGTGTGATCGCTGGTCCCGATATCGAACCTTCCCTGGTGCCGGCCATGGTGTCCGGGCAGTCCGTATCGGTGCAATTTGCCATGAAGCCGCCCACCACAGCGCCGGTCTCATTCTCGTCTTCCGGCTCGATACCTCCTGGTCTAACGCTCAACCCGGTGACGGGTTTGCTGTCGGGGATTCCCAGTGCGCGCGGCTCCTACTTGATGACCATCAATGCCCGGGATAGCAGTTCGCCCCCGCGCTCGGCATCCCGCAGCTATGCCGTCGCGGTGGCCGATTCTCCCAACATTCTGCCGGCGACTTTTCCCACACTCGACGCCAACGTGTCGGTTAGCGTCCCTTTTTCGATGACCGCTCCGGCGGTGGCTCCGTTTGTGATTTCCATCACCAACACTGCTGCTTTGCCGCCGGGGCTTACCTATGATGCTGCGCGGAACACGTTGAGCGGGGCACCCACGGCCGCCGGCGAGTATACGTTCACGGTCCAGGGACGTGATGCCAGTTCTCCCCCCTTAACCGCCAGCCAAACCTACAAAGTGACCGTGGCCCGGCAACTGAGTTTGGTGGATTCGGCGCTGCCTCCCGCAACGGCCACGGCTCCCTATTCGGCCACCCTTCGGGCAACATGCGGTACCCCGCCGTACCGCTTCGAAGTGACGCTTGGGGCTGTCCCTGGTCTGGTGCTATCCAGCGCTGGTGTCCTCGCCGGAACACCCACCAGCGCCTCCAGCCGGGCAGGTTTGTCCGTGCGCGTGACCGATAGCGCCACCCCAGCCCGGTCACGGGTGAGCGAAGTCGCGCTGGTGATCAATGAGGCCCCGGTGATCCGGCCGGAGCGGGCTCCGGCTGCTGCGCGTGGGCGTCCTTACTCATTGGTATTCGCCGTGGAACGGGGAACGGTGCCGGGCCCGGTGTTGCTTGACACTGGCGGGTTGCCGCCCGGCTTGACACTGGCGCAAGGTTCTATTTTCGGCACCCCCACGGTGACCGGTTCCTTCACCTTCACGGTTTTTTCCATTGATGCCAACGGTGCCCGGGCGACACGGACGGTCACCATCGATGTGGTGCCGGAGGTTTCCTTCACCACCGCGGCGGCACTTCCCGCGGGAAGCGTGGGCGCGCCCTATGCTGTCGCGCTGGCGGTTGCGGGCGGTGTGGCGCCCTACCGGTTTGCGGTGTCGGGCGGAGCATTGCCGCCGGGGCTTGGTCTGTCAGCGGATGGCCGGCTGAGCGGAGCGCCCACCACGGAGGGATCCTTCAGCTTTGCGGTGACCGTCTCCGATTCCGTCGTGCCCCCCCAGACGGCCGTCCGGACTTTTACCATCGTGGTCCGGCCCATTCTGAATATCGTGACGCCTTCACCGCTCCCCGATGGGACCCAGGGGCAGTTCTACCAGATCTCCTTCAGCGCCGTGGGCGGAGTGCCGCCCTATTCATGGACCGTTTCCAGTGGTGCCTTGCCGCCGGGGTTGAGTTTGGGTCCGGGCGGTCAACTGTTGGGCATACCTTCCAGCTACGGACTTTTCGGCTTCGCGGTGCAGGTGAACGATGCCAATCAGCGGAGCACGCGGCGGGCCTATTCGATCGGCATTGTGCGCCCGCCGGCTGATCCGGTGGTGACCGACCTGAATCCGGACTTCATTCAGTTCACGTCGGTGGAGGCCGGTCCCGCGCAGTCCCGCCCCCTCCAGATCGCGTCCTCCAGCGACACGCCGGAGATCTACCAGGCAACGATCCGGTATGAAGGGCCAAACTTAGGCTGGCTCTCCCTGGCCGAAAGCACCGTCGCCGCCAGCCGGTTGGCCAACGGTTCCCTGCGGTTGACCGCCAACCCCGCCCAGCTTCGGCCCGGTACCTATTCGGCCCGCGTGGTCGTGAACGGCAGCGGGGCGGAAAATCTCTCGATGGTGGTGAACCTGTTGGTGACGCGCGCCGTGCGGCAGTTGGTGGTTACCCCTGTCGGGTTGACCTTCCGCGCTACGGAGGCGGGCGTGACGCCTCCGCCACAGACCGTCGCCATTCTCAATGCCGGCGTGGGTGCGCTGAACTGTCCTGACGGTCCGGGCGAACCCGGCGGGTCTGGCGGCTGGCGACTACTATGGGCAGGTTCAGGTGGCTTCCAGCGAAGCGATCAATCCGCCGCAGACTTTGACCGTCGTCATGACCGTCCGGGCACCGGATGTGGCCGGGGAGATTGTGGTGCAACCCGCGGGCCTGCTGCTGTCCGGCACCGCCCCGCAGGAGATAGTGCTCACCAACACGGGCCGGGATCCGGTGAATTTCTTCACCGGCCGCTATAGCGCGGAAGAGAGTGTCTGGTTCACCGTGACGCCCTCGTCGGGAACTTTGACGCCGGGGGTTGCCACGCGCATCGCCGTGCAGGCGACGGTGGCGGGGACGGCCGGTCTGCGGCGCGGGACGCTGCAGCTGGGGTTCTCGAACGACTCCTCGGCGGTGGTGGATCTGGTCTCCCTGCCCGCTGCGGTCGCGACGGCGGAGGGTTTTGTGGCAACGCAGAATACCTGTGTCCCGACGCAGTTGGTTCCGGTCTCTACACTGTTCGGCAGCGGCTTCAATATCCCGGCCGGGTGGCCGACGCCGGTGGAAGTGCGCGTGGTGGACGATTGCGGCGCGCCGATGACGGATGGCTCGATTGTGGTCTCGTTCTCCAACGGCGATGCGTCGCTGAGCCTGGTGCACCTGGACGGCGGGCGCTGGAGCGGTACCTGGACCGGCCGCAACGCACTGACGCCGCAGGTGACCATCACGGTGACCGCGGAAAACAGCGCCCGTCTGCGCGGGGTGTATCAAACCACCGGCGGCGTGCAAGCGAACACGAACCCTCCGATTGTCGCCAGTGGAGGCATCGTCAATGCCGCCAGCTACGCCACCCGCACCCCGCTGGCCCCCGGCACGCTGATCTCGATTTTCGGGGCTCGCCTGGCGACCGCGGAAGTACGGACCAACTCGCTGCCGCTCGACACCACCTTGGGTGTCACTTCGGTGACGCTGGGCGGAAAGCTGCTGCCCCTGCTCTATGCGGCCAACGGCCAGATCAACGCCATGGTGCCGTATGGGCTGGAGCTCGACACGCAGCAATCGCTGCTGATCCGCCGGGGCACCAGCCTTTCCGTGCCGGAGCCGGTGGTGGTGTCCGCCGCCCAGCCGGGGATCTTTGCCAAGGACTTCACGGGCAAGGGGCAGGGCGTCGTGGTGGATTCGCAGTACCGGTATGTCGAGACGGGCAACCCGGCGCGGCCAGGTGATGTGGTGACCATCTTCCTCACCGGCCTGGGCAGCGTGCGCCCGGGCGTGGAGGCTGGCCAGCCAGCACCGGTCTCACCCCTGGCCGAGACGGAAGTGCGCCCGTTGGTCACCGTGGGCGGCGTGTCGGCGGAGATTCTCTATTCCGGCTTGGCCCCCGGCTTTACGGGCCTCTACCAGTTGAATGTGCGCGTTCCAGCTGGCATCGCGGCCTCTGACCGGGTGCCCGTGATCGTCGAAGGCGGCGGCCGGGCCAGCCAAGCCGTGACGATCGCCGTTCAGCCCTAAACGGAAGCTGTGCTCACCGCCGTGGCCCTTCCGCGCTACAATAGAAAAGTTATGGCAGCTGCAAATCTCTATCAGGCCGAATATCTGGGCTCCGGCACCTTCATCATCACCAAGCCCAAGCGCAAGAAGCACAAGCTCCGTCAGAGCCGGGTGAAGAGCCCCCAACGCGGCGCCCGCAAGTAGTTTTTTCTGACACGCCAGGCGGTTGCCGCCGGCGAGCCGATTACTGACTTTTCCGTAGCCCCCAGCGGCGGCCTTGCTTGGCCCGGCTGGGGGCTTCGCTATTTGTCCGGCGCGAATTGATCGCCGCGCCCGCCGGCAACCCCAATCTGAGGCAATCCGGCAAGCGCCGACACAAGTCCCCTCCTGAAGCCTGATATAAACAATTCATGCGCATCGCCGAGATGCGTCTGCACCCGATCGCGATTGCAGACGGCCCCCTTCGCAGCTCCTACGGACTGCACTCACCCTACGCCCTGAGGACCATCGTGGAACTTCGCTCCACCGATGGCTTCACCGGTATCAGCGAAACCTATGGCGGAGACCGGCCTCTGGCCGCTCTGGAAGCCCTGCGGTCACGCATCGTGGGCATGGACCCGTTCCATCTCACCGGACTTTGGATGGACATGGAGGCCAGTGCCGCGAGCGATGCGGCCGCCGCCCAGGACCCCAAAACCGCCGGCCGCACGCAGGCCTGGCTGGTGCCCGGCGAGAACCCGCTCGATCAGCACGCCCGCAGCTTCGCCGCCATTGAAGTGGCCTGCCTCGACCTGATCGGCAAAGCGCTGGGACGCCCGGTCTGTGACCTGGTGGGTGGCCGCGCGCGCCACAAGGTGGAGTTTTCCGCCTACCTGTTCTACAAGCATGCCGGCGGCGGCGGATTGGGCGTGGACACGCGCTCCGACGAATACGGCGAGGCGCTGTCGCCGGACCAGATCGTCAAGCAAGCCGTCCAGATGTGCGACACCTACGGCTTCCGTGAGATCAAGCTGAAGGGCGGCGTGCTGGACCCCGATGTTGAGATCGCCTCCATCAAAGCGCTCTACAACACCTTTGGCCCCACCGTGCCCCTGCGCATCGACCCCAACTGCGCCTGGAGCGTCGACACCTCCGTCGAGGTAGGCCGTGCGTTGAAAGACGAACTGGCCAATGGCGGTTATCTGGAAGACCCGTGCGCGGAACTGGAAGGCATGGCCGAAGTCCGGCGGCGATTGCAGGCCGAAGGCATCACCACCGATTTCGCGAGCAACGTCTCAGTGACGTGCTTTGAACATGTGGTGAAGGCCAAACAGCTCGACGCCGTGCAGGTGGTGCTCAGCGATCCGCACTACTGGGGTGGTATCCGCGCGCAACAGCGCCTCTCGCACCTGTGCCAGACGCTGGGGCAGGGCTTGTCGATGCACTCGAACAACCACCTGGGAGTGAGCCTGATGGCCATGGCCCACGCGGCCGCGGCGGCTCCGGGCATGACGCACGCCTGCGACACGCACTACCCCTGGCAGACGGCCAAGGACGAAGTGATCGTGGGCGGTCGAGTGCCGTTCGACGATGGCTGCGTCGAAGTGACCGACCGTCCGGGCCTGGGCGTCGAACTCGACTACGACCAGTTGGCGCGCTTGAAGGAGCGCTACGAAAAGCTGGAATACCGCAAGCGCGACGACGAGGCCGAGATGCGTAAGCATGTCGATCCCAATTGGAAGCGCGTGCTGCCGCGCTGGTAGGGCGGCCGCTCGCAAGCTTGTACCCTAAAGAGAACGTTTTCCATGAGCAACCTGAAACAACAACTGAAGGGCGTCTTCGGATTCCCCATCACGCCCTTCAAGGCTGACCTCTCGATTGATTTCGAGGCCCTCGATAAGGTCATCGACATGATGATGGGCCATCCGTTTTGCGCCATCGTCGTCACCGGCGGCACGGGCGAGATCTATTCGTTGAGCGCCGATGAAGCTGTGGCCGTCGTGGAGCATTCCGTGAAGGCCGTCAAGGGCCGGATGCCAGTGGTGGCGGGCGTGGGCTATTCCACCGTGATCGCCAGCGACATGGCGCGCCGCATGGAGAAGGCCGGGGCCGATGCGCTGCTCGTGATGCCGCCCACGTATTCGCATGCGCCGGAAGCGGGGCTGTTTGCGTATTACCGCGAGATCGGCGAGGCTTCGGGCTTGCCGCTGGCGATCTATTCGCGCGAATGGGCCGTGTTCACGCCGGATCAGGTGGCGCGCTTGGCCGACCAGGTGCCGACGCTCGAGATCTGGAAAGACGGCCAGGGCAATGGCCGCACCTATCGCCGCATCATGAACAAGGTGGGTGACCGGTTGGCCTGGGTCGGTGGCCTGGGTGATGATTGCGTCTCGACATACTTTGCCTGCGGTGTGCAAGCCTACACGTCGTCGATCTCAAACATTGCGCCCAAGGTTTCGCTCGCGCTGGCCGAAGCGGGCATGGCGCGCGACTTCGACAAGCTGGACGTGCTGATGGACAAGTACGTCCACCCGCTCTACGCATTGCGGGAGCGCATGAAGGGCTATGAAGTGACCGTGATGAAGAAGGCGATGGAGATGCTGGGCCTGTGCGGCGCCACCGTCCGGTCGCCGCTGGCCCCGATGCGTGAGGCGGATATCGCCGATTTGGCTGCCATCATGGAAACCTACCGCGACATGCTGTAGGTGGGGCGAACGCCCGATACCAGACGTGCGCTCTCTCTGGTTCACCAGCGCTGCCTGGCTCTGCCTATCGTGCTGGTCGAACCAGGGTCCGGACCGCTAACCTAGAGTGATGGACCCGCTCCGAGAAGCCCTGCGTACCCATTGGGGCTATTCGGAATTCCGTCCCCGGCAGGAAGAGGTGGTGCGGGCGATCTTGGGCGGCCGTGATGTCGCCGTGGTGATGCCCACCGGCGGCGGCAAGTCGCTCTGCTATCAGCTGCCCGCCGTCGTCTCCGGCAAGACGGCGGTGGTGGTGTCACCCTTGATCGCGCTGATGGAAGATCAGGTGGCGCAGCTGGGGCAGATGGGCATTCCCGCGGCATCGATCCACAGCAACAGCGACTGGCCCACCCAGTTGGCCGCGTGGCGGGAGGCGGATGCGGGGCGGCTGAGGCTGCTCTATGTGTCGCCGGAACGGTTGGCGCTGGACAGTGCGGCGGAGCGGTTGCGGCGTATTCCGCTGGGCTTTTTCGCGATCGATGAGGCGCACTGCATCTCTGAATGGGGCCACGAGTTCCGGCCGGACTACCGCCGCCTGGGGCAGTTGCGGGACTGGTTCCCAGAGGTGCCGATTGCGGCCTTTACGGCCAGCGCGACACGCCACGTGCGCGGCGACATCGTCAATGCGCTGAGTCTTGATGATCCGTTGAAGGTAGTGCGGAGTTTCCACCGCAGCAACCTGCAATACCTGGTCCGCAATGTGGACGAGCCTTCCAATAAGAAGAGCAAGCGGCTGACGCGATTGCAGGCCACTCTGCTGGCGACCCTGCGAGATCTGGAAGGCGAAAGCGTCATCGTTTACGCCTCGAAAACTGCCGAAGTAGACACGCTGGGCGAATGGTTGACCTCCAAGGGCATCCCGTCCTGCATGTATCACGGCAAGATGGACTCATCGACGCGGCAGCAGAATCAGGAACGCTGGATGGCCGATGAAGCCCGGGTAATGGTGGGCACGCTGGCCTTCGGGCTAGGCATCAACAAACCCGGCGTGCGCGCCGTGGTTCACATGGCCTTGCCCAAGTCCGTGGAGCAGTACTACCAGGAAGCGGGTCGCGCGGGGCGCGATGGCGAATTAGCAAAATGCTACCTGCTGTGGCGCAAGCGTGACGTGGCCCTGCTGGTCCACTTCATCAACGAAATCCAGGACCCGGCGGAGCGCGAACGGGGCTGGCAGCGCTATCACACCATCAAGCGCTTCGTCGAAGGCCGCCAGTGCCGCCACCGCTTCCTCTGCGAGTACTTTGGCGAAATTCCGAGGTGGGAGACCTGCGGAGCCTGCGACGTCTGCCTGGGCCTGTCAGAGGCCGTAGAAGAGGCCATCGTCGAGGTGGCGGAGGAGACCGTCAAACCTGTGCGTGCGGCCAAGCCGCGCGCGGCTGCCGTGGCCGACTTGGATCAAGACCTATTGACGAGGCTCCGCAACTGGCGTACTCGGACGGCGCGCGAGAAGAACCTGCCCGCCTACGTGATCTGCCACGACCAAGCGCTAACCGAACTCTGCCGCCGCCGCCCGGCCTCGCTGGCGGAGCTGCTGGAGGTGCCGGGTATCGGCCTCAAGAAGGCGGAGAAGTATGGGGCGGAGTTGCTGGCGCTGGTGAACTAGGGTGGCGCTTGTGGCGGGTTCTCGGTCGAGCAACAATAGAGGCATGCCAACCGAAGAAATGGTCATCCCCGGACAGAGGACGGTAAGGGCATGGTTCGACACGTTCTTCCGGGATTTTCTCTCATCCTTGACACGCGAGCGAAAATTGTTGGAAGTACAGAATTGGACTTGGCAGTCCAGGCCGCCAAAGCTGGTGATGATCCGGTCCCTCGACCAGTACACTGACCCCGACTATCTCCCGAACTTCGAACAGTTTAAGCAGCTTAATCAGGATTTTGAGCGCGTCCATCGGGCCCATGACGAACAGGTCGAAACGCTCGGCAAGAGTTGCTCCGCGTATCATCTCGCGCTCAAACAGTGCCCGGAATGGCAGCCATTATTTATCCAGATCAACTGCATGGATTCTGTCCACGATCCGGAACGTCTCACCGATCTGCTCTTGGATTTGGTGGTCAACGGTTCAGGCGAGGTGCCAGATAACTTTCCGGTTGCTCGAAGTTGGAATCCCCTTCGCGATAGACTGCTGAAGCTGCGGGAGGTAGCGACCGTTCAACCCGCCTATTCTCAAACCAAGGAAGCCGCTTCGGACTTACTGCGGTCTACGTTGGAATGCAGTGAATATCTCGAGCGAGTACGCCGGGAATTGGCTTTGCGGGCAGATGTGCCGATTGTTTTGGCCCGGTAATTAACGTGCCTGGGTTGAGGCGAATCGCCATTGATGCCAACATCCTGGTCATTCTGTACACCATCGAAGCCAGGCAGGACTTGTCTGAAGCTCAACTGGGAGAGCTCGTTCAAGGTCGGCGCGGCGGAGACTTAGTCCAGCGCCCCTTGCTTCGCAGGCTGCGCCAGTGCTTCAAAAACGCTACCTGCCGGATGATCACGGTGGGAGGCCTTGTTGAAGCGGACAATTTATTGGACAACCCGCATCGCGGGTGGAGCAAGGCCGACGCCTATCGGGGCAGGCGGACGTTGGAGAAATTTGTTGATGACCACCAAGTCCAAGTACTATCTCCCAGTTCCACGCACCATTGGTCCGAGCCCGACTTTGCCGAAATGTTTCGCCACATCGGCTACTCTGACGCTTTACTCATCGCCGCCGCCAGAGATACAGCTTGCGACATCTTGAGCGACGACCGGCGTCGATTCCCCGAGTTTTGCAGCATGAATGGCGTTACGTGCTACTCGATTGAGGAAATCCCTGACGCCTAACGCTTCGCCTCGGTCACTGTCACCGGCGCCGCCAGCCGGAACGTCAGTAGTGATTCAGCGGGGAACACCGCGGCCTCGCCTTTGGTGGCCAGCACCACGCCAGTTCCCGCACCCGCACCGGCACCGGCACCGATTGCGGCGCCGCGGCCGCCACCCGCAATGGCTCCGATGGCCGCGCCAATGCCGGAGACGATGCCGACTTTCAGAGCATCTTTCTTTACGCTGCTTTTGGCCTCGCGCGATTCACTATCTGTCCGGATGTTGATGGTCTGGCCATCGGCGGTCGTGATCCGCCGCAACGCTACGGTCATGGAAGCTCTCCCTTTCACCCGGCCGCCATCGTCGGCGTCGGTGATGACACCCTCCACGGAAGCGCCCTTGTCCGCCACCGTGTAGCCATCCACTTCCAGCGGCGCGGCCAGCGATGCTTCAAACGTGCCGCCGGTCGAGCTGGTCTTGGTGGACAACAGCGACGTGGTCCGGACCTTGATGGCGGTGCCGGTTTCCAGCGTGTGCGTCTTGGGCGGCTCCGCCAAGCGGCGCGCTTCTTCGGCCTTCGCTTCCGCCGCCAGAGCAGCTTTCTTGGCGGATTCCGCCACCGCCGCGTTGTTCTCGACGGCGGCGCTGGTTTCTTTCATTGCCTTGGCGGCGCTGGCCAGGTTGTCAGCGGAGCGCTTCACGTCTTCCTTCGCCTTCGCCAGGGCCTGTGCGGCAGCCTTCCGCGCGGTCAGCGCCTCCTGCTTCGCCGTCTGGGCCGTCTCTGCGGCGGACTCTACCTTTTCCTCGGCGGCCTTTTGGGCCGCTTTCAGGGCGATGGTTGCCTCGTCCAACTTGGCTTGAGCCTCGGCCAGCTTGCGTTCACTCTCCACCTGCGGGCTGCGGCTGCAACCCGCCAGCAAAGAGCAGATCACACCGATGACGAATAAAGTTTTCATGACCGACCATCCTCCGAATACTTGCGCTGCTGCTTCATTGGCCAGCAGTTTCATGGCCAATGCTACTTCAGCCCGGGACGGTGCGGTAAACCTGCCCGGCGAACCCGTCCGGCGCGGCGTCTGCTTGCCGGCTCGTCGGCTGTTATTCCGGCCCAGCTTGCGGCATGTTCCACCGTCGGAAGATGTCGTGGGCTGCTCGCAGCAACCCGCCCAGCACCAGCAGCACCAGCAGCCAACGCCCCAACGCCGCCAGCAGAGCCGCGTCCCAGACCGGCCAGTGCAGCGGAAACTGGCGGAACTTCTCCCAGCGTTCGACCATCCAGTGCCAGCCGGTGTGCGCCACCAGGACGCCCACAATGGTGGCCGTCATGCGTTCGGCCTGCGTGACGCGGATCATCAAGTTGAAAGCACCCACCAGCACGATCAGCACGGCCAGCTGGCCCAGTTCCACGCCCAGATTGAACGACAGCAACGAAGCCAGCAGATGCGACCCGGCAAACTGCAAGTTCTCGCGCAGCCCGAACGAGAAGCCGAACCCGTGCACCAGGCCAAAGCCAAACGTGATCAACCAGCGCTCCCCGGACGAAGCCGGGCGGATGAGATTTTCGATGGCCAGGTAGAAGATCGAAAGCGCAATCAGAACTTCAATCAAGGGTGGAAACCACATTGCGTCCGGGCCCCAGTTGTAGGCGGCCGCCAGCAGCGTCACCGAATGCGCCACCGTGAAGGCGGTCACCACTGGCACCAGGCCCAGAAAGCGGCGGACCGGGAGAACCAGACATACCAGGAACAGCAAGTGGTCCGTGCCTTCGAGGATATGCTCGGTGCCCATCACGACGAAGCGCCAGGAGGCTTGCAGCCAGCTGGGATCCATTGCGACGAGGCCCGGGTCGCCCGTGAACTCGAACGGCCGCACGCCGCCATCGGGGGGCATGAAGCGCAGCACGGTGACGACGCGTTGGCCCAGATGCGAGAGCTTCGAGTGGATGGCAAAGCGTGAACGGTCCGACGCGATGGGCGCCTCGAACAAGACATCGAGCAGGGCCTGGTTGATGACGACGTTCGCTTGCTCATCCAGCGGTGGAGAATTCAGATTCTCTAGTGCGCGGTCGTAGGAGCCAAAGGAACGATCAGATTCCAGCGCAATCCGCGTCTTCATCACGCGCAGTCCAGTGACGGGGCGATCATTCTCGAAGATGTCCACCGCTCCGGCGATCCATTGCTGGGCCGCGTCATCCAGCAATGGAGCGGCTCGGGCGACATCGAGATAGCCCGGCCCGCGCTGCGGAAACGCAAAGTCGCGCATGGAGTGCAATGGCACGCGGACCAACAAATACAGGCGTTCGCCCTGTGGCTTGACGAAGGCCTGCACCGCGACTTCATTGGGGATGTCGTGCGCTGTAAGCAGACCTCCACCCGCGATCGCGAGCAGCATCACCGGTAGGCGTAGGATTTTGGTCAAGCCTGTATGTTAATGTAAATTCCCGAAACGGAGAGTGACCCTGATGATTCGTCAACACCGCAAGCTGGTGCTGTATGGCGTGACGCTGGCCGCTGTGGCGGGCGGCACCTGGCTGCTGGAACGCCGCGCCGCCGTTGAGGCCGCCGGGCCGACGGCTCCACGCTTTGAAGTGGACCCGATGTGGCCCAAGCCACTGCCGAATCACTGGGTGGTGGGCAACATCATTGGCCTTACCGTCGACGCCAAGGACCATATCTGGGTGGTCCATCGCGGGGCATCACTGGAACGCATGGAGACCTACGCCGCGGGCAACCTCGTCGGCCACTGGGGTGGTCCGGGTGCGGGCTACGAATGGCCGGATTCCAACCACGGCATCACGGTCGATCACAAGGGCAATGTCTGGATCGGCGGCAATGGCCGCGGCACGGACCCGGCGGCCAAAGCGGCTGACGCGCGCCCGGCATCGGGCGGTGGCTACAACGCGGGCACGGGCTACTACCACGACAACATGATTTTGAAGTTCACCCGCGACGGGAAGTTCCTGATGCAGATCGGCAAGGCAGCGCAAAGCAAGGGCAGCAATGACGTGGAGAACGTCAAAGGCGCGGCCAAGATGTTTGTCGATGCCAAGACCAACGAACTGATCGTGGCGGACGGCTACGGCAACAAGCGCGTGATCGTGTTCGATGCCGACTCCGGCAAGTACAAGCGCCACTGGGGCGCCTACGGCAACAAGCCGGACGACGGCAACCTGGGCCGCTACGACCCGGCCGCGCCGGCGCCCAAGCAGTTCCGCAGCCCGGTGCACTGTGCTGAGCTTTCAAACGACGGCTTCATCTACGTTTGCGACCGGCCGAACGACCGTATCCAGGTCTTCAAACAGGACGGCACCTACGTCAAGGAAGTGTTCGTCGAGAAGAACACGCTGGGCGATGGCTCCGCTTGGGACATTGCTTTCTCGAAGGACCCGCAGCAGAAGTTTCTTTATCTGGCTGATGGTGCCAATCAGCGGGTCCATGTGCTGCTGCGCGACACGCTGGAAGAGCTCACCACGTTTGGCGACGGCGGCCGGCAACCGGGGCAGTTCTACGCCATCCACTCGATTGCGACTGATTCCAAGGGCAACATCTTCACCACCGAAACTTACCGTGGTCAGCGTGTGCAGCGGTTCGTCTATAAGGGATTGGGCCCGGTCGTGAAGAAGGATCAGGGCGTGGTGTGGCCGCCCGTAGCGCTGCGGTAGGGGGCACTCCACTGCGCGGTGCCAATACTGAGGCTTGACGGGCTTGAGGCTATTGGGGGCCGGTGACGCCGTTAAACAGGCTCCGGGCGCTGGCTACTAGAAACTCCAGCGCCTGGCGGGCCAAGTCCGCGCCCAGTTGGACCGTGCGGACAAACTCATCCTTGAACTCCGGACCGCCGAAAGCGAAGCCGAACACCGTCCACATGGCGAAGGCCAACCACGCCAGCGAGAGCAGGCCGGAAAAGGCCCGCACAACAAATGGCCGCTGCGCACGCATCGCCCGGCGCTGGGCCTTCCAGGCCGCCCGCTCCGCCTTCCAGGCTGCGCGCTGAGCTTTCCAGGCCATCCGCTCAGCGGCGTGGGCACCCAGCACTCCGGCACCAAACAGGCCCGAACGGGCTCCGAACAGCAGATGGGCAAATCGCATGATGGTGGTCCAGCCTTTCCCTTACCCTGGTCCTACGCGTGTGTTCCGGAGAAAGTTCCCCGGGCATGAAATATTTATCGCGCGCAAAACGCGGCCCACAAAAAAGGCCCGCCAGGATCTCTCCCTGCGGGCCTTCTGATGGCGGATGCGCTTACAGCGCCAGCCGCTATTGCTTTTCGAGAACCTGCTTCATCTCCATCTCACCCATCGGCGACGACATCTTGCGCTGAATGGTCAGCACTTTCTTGTCTTCCGACAGCGTCCACTTGTCGCTTTGTTCCATCTCACCCTGGCTGAAGCTCATGTTGGTCTTGACGGCCAGCGCATCCTTGTCCCACTTGGCGGTGGACTTGATGGTGACTTCGCCATTGGGCGTTTCGCGCTTCATGACGGATTCCTTGCCGTCGGTGGTGAGCTTGTTTTCCTGCGCACGGCCGCCCATGCCGGGTTGGGCGATGGTAATGGTGGGGTCTTCATGCGAGATCTTGACGACGAAGGTTTCCGGCATGCGGTCGGCCATCATGCCGAGATCGCTCTTGGCCTTGTTGAGCTTCCATTCGCCGGTGAAGTTGGGCTTGTCCGCGGCGAACAGAGCCGCGCTGGTCAGGGCCAGGGCAGCGATCGCAGCCCGGCGAGTGAATGACATCATGCCCGCAGGATAGCACCAGTATTGGGGCGGGCAGTTTAAGAAATGTTTACCGCCACGCTCCTTCCACGCTTCGCCCCGGGTGCTTGCGGCAGCCTCAAAAACGGTATCGAGAAATTGTACGCGCCAAAACATTACCCTGTAAGAATGACTCGACGGGATTTTATGCTGGCCACGGCTGCCAGCGTCATAGAGGCGGCTCCAGCCAGCGATGAGGGTGTGTCGATCAAGGTGGGCGAAGTCACGCCCACGACGGCGATCGTCTGGATCCGGAGCAAGCGCCCCGTCCGGGTAGTGACAGTCGGTGAACGGCGGCCGCCCTGGCGTCGCGCCTTGGCCTCGAACGACTACACGCTGCGCTGGGTGTTGACGCGGCTGGAGCCGGGCCGCGAAGTCCGCTTCCGCGTGGAATCGAAGCGGCAAGCACCGGTGGAGGGCCACTTCCGCACCGCACCGCTGCCCAGCGAACCGGCCGATGCTTTGTTCACCATGCTCTCTTGCCAGATGTACAAGGATCGTGATGACCCGGCCCGCGGCTTCAAGATCTACGACTCGATCCGCGCCTTGTCGCCATCGGCCCTGTTCTCCTGCGGCGACAACGTCTACTACGACAACGAAGAGCCGGTGGTGACGTCAGTGGAGCTGGCACGGCTGCACTGGCACCGCATGTACGCGTTGCCGTCGATTGCCGAGTGTCTGCGCTCCGTGCCGGGCTACTGGCAGAAGGACGACCACGACGTCTACGACGACGATTCCTGGCCCGGCAAGACCAGCGCCAAGATGGGCGGCTTTACCTTTGCCGAAGGCCAGCGCATCTTCCGGGAGCAGGTGCCGATGCCCGATCCGGCCTACCGCACGGTGCGCTGGGGCTCGCACGTCGAGTTCTGGTTGCTGGAAGGCCGGGACTACCGGTCTCCCAACACGGCACCGGATTCGAAATCAAAGTCGATCCTGGGCGCGGATCAGAAGGAGTGGCTGGAAACGTCGATGGCGGAAAGCAACGCCACCTTCAAGATCGTGATCAGCCCCACGCCGCTGGTGGGTCCGGATCGCAAGACCAAGAACGACAGCTATGCCAATGCCGCCTTTGCGACCGAAGGGGCGGAGTTGCGGGCGTGGTTGACGAAGACGCTGGGGTCACGCGGGGCGGTGCTGTGCGGTGACCGGCACTGGCAGTATCACTCGGTGGATCCCAAGACGGGGCTGCAGGAATTCGGCTGCGGGCCGGCCAGCGATGAGCACGCCGCCGGAACGCCGGGCGAGGACAAGAGCATGCACCGGTTCCACCGCGTCAAGGGTGGCTTTCTGAAGGTGCAGGTAACCTCGGGGCGCCTCACGTTGACCCATTGCGACGTGAAAGGCGCCCCGGTCTACCAATCGGCTCTAACGGCCTGAGCGGGCGGCCGCCTTCTGCAAGTGGCTGCGGCTGGCGCTGTAGCTGAAATAGATCACCAGCCCAAATGCCATCCAGGCCAGGAAGGCGGTCCAGGTCAGCGAGTCCAGCGAGTACATCAGCGCGAAGTTGGCCACGACACCCAGGGCCGGGATCAGCGGCACCATCGGCGTGCGGAAGGGCCGGGGCAGTTCGGGCCGCGTACGCCGCAGCACGATGATGCCGATGCAGACCACGATGAAGGCGCACAGCGTGCCGATGCTGGTCAGGTTGCCCAGCAGGCTGATGGGCGTAAAGCCCGCCAGCAGGCCCACAAACACCAGCAGGATCAGGTTGGACTTGTAGGGCGTCCGCAGCGTGGGGTGGATCTCAGAGAACGTCTTGGGCAGCAGACCGTCCTTCGACATCGAATAGAACACGCGGGACTGGCCGAACAACATTGCCAGCATCACGGTGGTCAAGCCCAGCAGCGAACCCAACTTCATCCAGAAGCCCAGCCACGGCAGGCCGGTCATGCGGTCGACGGCCAGAGCGTAGGGCGCGGCCACGTTCAGTTCCTTGAAGTTGACGATACCGGTCAGCACCAGCGCGTACAGGATGTAGAGCAGCGTACACACCGCCAGTGAGCCGATGATGCCGATGGGCATGTCGCGCTTGGGGTTCTTGGCTTCCTGTGCGGCGGTGGAGACGGCGTCGAAGCCGATGTAGGCGAAGAAGATGGTTCCCGCGGCGCTCATCACGCCGGTCCAGCCAAACTTGCCGAACTCGCCCGTGGTGTTCTCCGGCAGGAAGGGGGTGTAGTTGCCGGTGTTGATGTAGCTATAGCCCAGCACGATGAAGGCGATGACGACGGTCAGCTTCACGGCCACCACAATCGAGTTGAAGCGGGCCGATTCCTGCACGCCACGGATCAGGATCGCGGTGATCACCATGATGATGAAAACGGCTGGCAGATTCACGAGACCCGGCGAGGCATCCCAGGGGGAAGCCAAAAACTGCTGCGGCAGAGTGATGTTCAACGATTTCAAAATCGAGACCATGGTGCCGGACCACCCAACCGATACCGTTGCCGCTCCCACCGCGTATTCCAGCACCAACGCCCAGCCAATGATCCAGGCCACCAGTTCGCCCAACGTCGCATAGGAATAGGCGTACGCGGAGCCCGCAATCGGAATCATCGTCGAGAACTCGCTGTAGCAGAGCCCGGCCAGCGCGCAGCCAATGGCGGCCAGAATGAACGAATAAACGACGGCAGGTCCTGCGTGATTGGCGGCCGCGGTTCCCGCCAGCACGAAGATGCCCGCGCCGACCACGGCTCCGATGCCCAACGCCACCAACTGCATCGCACCCAGGGTGCGCTTTAGATCACTATTGCCGCTGCCGTGAGATCCATCGCCGCCTTCGGCGATCAACTGGTCTACCGACTTTGTCGCAAACAGATTCATCCCTTAACCTCTTTCCCGCGGCCTCTCCAAATGTAAAAGACCGGCACTCCCAAAAGAACTATGATCAGGCCCGGCCACGTATAGCTGGGCTTATAAAGCAACAGGAGCCATTCGATGGTGAGTGCCGCCACTATATAAAGCGCGGGCACCACCGGATAGCCAATGGCCCGGTATGGCCGCGGCGCGTCGGGGCGCCGGACCCGCAAAACAAACACGCCACAAATTGTCAGCGCGTAGAACAGCAAAACGGCAAAGATAACATAGTCGAGCAGATCTCCATAGCGTCCGCTTAAGGTCAGCACGCAAGCCCACAGGCATTGCGCCCACAGCGAGACGTTGGGCGTCAGCGTCTTCGAGTCCAGCTGCGCCACCTTCTTGAAGAACAGACCGTCCAGCGCCATGGCGTAGTACACGCGCGCCCCGGCCATCGTCAGGCCGTTCACGCAGCCAAACGTCGAGATCATGATGGCGATGGCCATGATGGCCTGCGCGCTATCGCCCAACAGTGCCTGGGCGGCGGCGGTGCCCACGCGATCCTGGGCGGCGTTGGCAATGCCCGCCAGCGGCAACACACTGACATAGACGTAGTTGGCGCCCAGGTAAAGCAGCGACACGATGGCCACACCCAGCGCCAGCGACAGCGGTACGTTGCGCTTTGGGTCCTTGGTTTCGCCGGCCGTGAAGGTGACGCAGTTCCACGCATCGGAGGAAAACAGGGAGCCCACCATGGCCACGCCCACCAGGCGAATGCAGGTCCAGCTCCAGTCAGCGCCTTGCCAGAAGTTGTCGAAGTTGGGCAGTGCCTCCGTCGTGTGGCCATGCCACAAGCCCAGCCCGATCAAGCCCAACAGCGCCCCAACTTTGGCCACCGTGAAAACATTCTGCACCAACACGCCCTCGCGGACACCGCGCGTGTTGATGTAGGCCAAGCTCACCAGCACGGCGATGGCGACCATCTGCTGTTCGCGCGGACCCAGCGGGATGAAGACGCCCAGAAACTTGGCGAAGGCTACGGCCACGGCGGCCATGGTGCCGGTCTGGATGACAAGAAATAGCGTCCAGCCGTAGAGAAACGCGGGCAGGGGACCAAAGGCTTCCCGCAGGTAGACATACTGGCCGCCCGCCTGCGGCATCATCGCCGCCAGTTCGCCATAGCTGAGCGCGGCCACCATCGTCATCACCGCGGTGGCGATCCAGACGATCAGCAGCAGGCCGGGCGACTGCACCTGGCGCGCAATATCGGCCGCAACGACAAAGACGCCGGACCCGATCATGGAGCCGACTACCAGCGTCGTCGCATCCACCAGTCCCAGCCGGGCATTCAAAGCCGGTGGTTTGTTCAACTGAGTCGCTTGATCCAATCCATCACCCGTTCGCGCAAGCTGTGCGCCGTTAGTTCTTCCGGATAGAGGTCACCGATGACGGCGACCGAGTCAGCCCCCGCCTCCAGCACAGAAACTGCATTGTCGCGCGTGATGCCGCCGATCGCCACCAGCGGGCGATTCGCCAGGGGGCGCCAGGCACGCAAATTGTCGAGCCCCACCTGCGGATCGGGGTTCTGCTTCGAGGCGGTCTGGAAAATCGGGCCCAGCGCGAGATAGTCCACCGGTTCGGCCGCGCTGGCAGCCAGTTGCGCGGCGTTGTGCGTCGAAAAGCCCAGTATCCGCGGGCCGATCTGCTTTCGGGCATCGGTTGGCGGCAGGTCGGTCTGGCCGACATGCAAGCCTACGCCCACCAGTGCCGCGATGTCGGCGCGGTCGTTCACGATCAGCCGCGGACACATTTTCGCCATTGTCTCCAGTGCGGCCAAGTCCGATCGAGTCCAGGCGCCCTTATGGCGCACCTGAAAAAACGATGCCCCGCCGTCGAGCACAGCCTGGGCCTGCTCGACGACGGGGAGAGCGCGCGTGGGATCGAGAATGGGGTAGAAGCGGGGCAGCAAGGAGAGGTTCGCCCTACTTCTGCTTCGCGATGATCAGATCCTTGATCTTGTCGTAGGTGGCCTGCGGGATGATCTTTTTCTGCGGCAGCTCGTCCTTGCGCTTGTAGGGGCGGCCCTTGACGATGGCGGCCGAATAGGCGTCGCCGATGCCCGGGATGGTCTTCAAGGTGTCGGCCGGGGCGGAGTTGATGTCGATCAACTCACCCTTCTTCTCGGGAGCCTTCTTCTCAGCAGCTTTGGCTTCCGGAGCGGCCTTCTTGTCGGCGGTCTTCTTTTCGGCGGCCTTGGGGGCGTCCTTCTTGGCCTGACCAAAGGCCACCGGCAGCGTCAGGGCGGCCGTTAAGAGGAGTAGTTTGGCAAGTGCTCTCATAGGCCGTCAGTTTACCCGATTTTCCGGCTCCCTGCGCGGCCCGGCCGCACGCCACCGCCCGGCTGTGGGCTGGCCTTCCCCCTTCGGGCTGCCGCCGGTGCCGGACACGGTCCGCCCTACCTGATATCCTCGATAATTCAACCCCCGCGGACCCGGCCGGCCGTGCTTCTTGGATCACCCGGCGCCGGCCCCGTAGGATGCGAACCGCGATCATTGAGGAGCCATCGTAAACGCCCATGAACCGTCTAGCTGGAGTACTTGCCCCCGCCGTCACGCCCTTCCGCCGCGACTTGTCGCCGGACGCCGAGCGTTTTGCCCGTCACGCCAAGTGGCTGCTGGCCAACGGCTGCGCGGGACTGGCCTGCTTTGGCACCAATAGCGAGGCCAACTCTCTATCCGCCGATGAGCGCACGTCACTGCTGGAAGCCCTGATCGCCGCTGGGGTCCCCGCGGAGAAGCTGATGCCGGGAACGGGCTGCTGCTCGCTCACCGAATCCGTGCACATCACTCGCCACGCCGTTGAAGCGGGCTGCGCCGGGGCACTGATGCTGCCGCCGTTCTATTACAAAGGCGTGCCGGAAGACGGCCTCTATGCCTACTTTTCGGAAGTGATCCAGCGCGTGGGTGACTCCCGGCTGCGGCTGTTTTTGTATCACATCCCGCCGGTGGCGCAGATCCCGATCTCAGTGGCGCTGATGCAGCGGCTGAAGAAGGCCTACCCGGAGACCATCGCGGGCATGAAGGACAGCTCCGGCGATTGGAACAACACCAAGGCCGTGCTGGACGCCTTTGCGGGCGAGGAGTTTGATGTCTTTGCGGGCAGCGAAGTCTTCCTGCTGGACAACATGCGCCACGGCGGCCGCGGCTGCATCTCCGCCACGGCGAACGTCAACCCCGGACCCATCCACAACGTGTTCGCCAACTGGCAAGCCGACAACGCCGACGCTCTACAGGCGGGTATCACCGCCACTCGGGCCACCATCCAGAAGTACCCCATGATCGGCGCGCTGAAGGCCGTCGTGGCGCACTACGGGGCCGATCCCGATTGGGTCACCGTCCGCCCACCACTGATGAACCTGAGCGCGGCGCACACGGCCGCACTGATGCCGGAGCTCGACGCGCTGGGCTTTGCGATGCCGGGGTTGTAAAAGGCCCGCTCTGGCCGCCGGGCCTTTCCACCCAATGGGCTGGAAGCGCGAGCTTTACGCCGCGATGATGTCGGTGTGTGCGAAGTCGTCGCCGACGAAGAGCAGCGGTTGGCCAGCCACCTTGGCGACGGCATAGGACAAGCAATCCCCGTAGTTGAGCGCAGCCTTGGAATTGATTCCGCGCCCGAAGCGAAGGTGAGCGTCACTGGCCGCGCTGTAGTGCTGCTCCGTGAACGAGACCACCTGGGCATCGATCCGCCGCAGGAAAGCCTCCAGACTGGGGCGATAGTCGCCACCACTGCGGCGTGACATCACAATGGCGATCTCCGTCATGGTGGGGGCACCGATAAGAATGACCTCGGCCTGGTCAATCTTCTGCTCCAGCAGTTCGTGGCCTGGCTCCTGCTGGAAGATGGCCACGATCGCAGACGACTCGAGAACCATTACACACCGTCCGGGCCAAAGCCCAGAATCTCGTCTTCTTCCTCTCGGGTGAGGCGCCGGCCTTTTGCTTCAGCGGGCAGGGAGGCGCGGATTTCCCGCAGAATATCGGCCGCCCGCTCCATGCGAGTCAGCGGAGAGGCGTTCATCGAAAGGCGGTCCCGACGCTCCAGCAAGGCTCGCCGCACGGCCTCGGTCTTCGTCTCATTGGCCATTTGAGCCACTTGCGCGGCCAACTGGTCCACCTCTGGATTCTTTAGGCTAAGGGCCATGGTGATTCTACCCTTCCATTCGAATTCTACCATTCCGCCACTTTATGACCCGAACTTGAAGCAATAGCTCCTGCAGCGTGCGTCTATTTTAGCCCTGCCGGTGCTTCCCAAATCGTCGAGGCGATGTAGCGTTCGGACTCGCGGCCGTCGTTGAAGTAGTAGATCGTCACCAGCTTGCCGTCGGGGCGGACCACGGTGCGGGTGTAGCCCAGGTCGCGGTCGCCGCCGTCTTGGCGGAGGGGCAACTCTTCGCCCCAGGTGGCGCCGTCGTCTTTGCTGATCCGGGCGCGGATGCTGTAGGGCGCTTCGCGATGGCCATAGGTGATGACGAGGCGGCCATCCTTCAAGCGGACCATGCTGGGCGGGTTGCCGGAGTTGCCGGTTACTTGGGCGGTGACGCGCGAGATGATGCGCCACGTCGCGCCATTGTCGTCGGAGCGCGTGAGCTCGATGAAGTTGTCCTTGCCTTCGATGCGACGGATGGAAGACAGGATCGTCTTCGCCGACAAGCGCAGTGACGAGGGCATGATCGAGAAGCCGTTGGTCGGCACCGACGGGACACCCACCTTGGTCCAGTTCAGGCCGCCGTCGATGGTACGAACGCAGAACACCTGGCCTTCCTTATTCGTATCGAGCGCCGCCGTGATGAACATGGTCATCGACTTGGGCCCATCGATGAAGTAGTCCGTGCGGGCCATGATGCCCTTGGTCCCGAACGTCGGCACATGATAGGGGCCGTTCCAGTTCTTGCCCTTGTCGTAGGAGTAGTAGAAGTGCGACGGGCCGGTGTCCTTGGAAAACATCCGCGCCGTCAACGCGAAGCCGGGCTTGGAAAAATCCATCGCGGTCTTCAGGTCAGTGGTAGCCTTGCCGCCATCTTCGGTGGGCACGCCGGCCATCTTGCCGCCCGGAGGGGGCAGCAAGGAGAGTGGCTTTTCGATCGTCCACGTCTCGCCGCCATCCAGGCTCCTGGCCAGCAGGTGCTCTTCCTTCTGGCTGTAATCGACCGCGTGGATCGAGCGGTTCACCTTGAAGTGGCCGGATTCGAAGCCCACCACGATCTCGTTACCCCAGCTCCAGATGCCATGATTGGCGGGCCAGCCGGCATAGCGGCCCGCCACTTTGTAGACCACGCCGTTCTTTACCGCCAGCGGGTCGGCCGCCAGGCCAGCAGAGTGCAGCAGCACGCTCGCAAGCGTGGTCAGGATCAGTCGGTTCATTCGATCTCCGGTCTCTAGAAGGTCATCCGCAGGGCCACCTGCAGAATTCGCGGATCACCCGCACTGGTAATGCGCATGAAGTTGGCGCTGTTCTGCGTGGCCACGGGATTGCCCAAGTTTACCCGGTTCAGGGCGTTGAATGCCTCAAAGCGGAGGAACGTGTTCACCCGTTCGTTGTACTTGAAGTTCTTCACTAAGCCCAGATCGACGTTGGCCAGCCCCGGACCAAAGAACGTGTTGCGGCCCAGGTTGCCGAATGTGCCGATGGCATTGGGCGTGAAGGCGGTCTTGCGAAGGTATTCGAGCACCACATCCTGCCGCGCGCGACCGGTCGGCAAGTTCGGGTCGCCCACCATATCCGCCCGCTGGCCGCCAGTGCCGGTGCGCGCGTTGTCCACGCCGCTGCCGACGGTGAACGGCTGGCCCGTGTTGAGGTTGACGATGCCGTTCATGCTCCAACCACCGAACAGGAACCGTCCCGCGCCCGCCTTGGGCGACCACGGCAGATCCCACAGGCCGGAGAAGTTGAAGACGTGGGCGCGGTGGAACTCAGAAAGCCCCTTGTCATAGGCCTGATTGGTGGGGTTGGTGCGAGCAATGCCATTCACCTTGTTCTGTGACGTGTCGTCGATCGACTTGGCGAACTGGTAGTTGGTCAGGATCGTCAAGCCTTTGGAGAAGCGCCGTTCCAGCGTCACTTGCAGCGAATGGAAGGTAGAGTTGCTGACGCTTTCGAGAATCGGCGTCGCCCCCAGTGCCGGGCCCAGCGGACGGCGCTGGTTCGTCGTGGCGGTGGTCGCACCCACCACGTAGGTAGCGGGGTTCAATTCACGGCCCACGCCCAGGCGCGTGCCCTTGGATGCCGCGTAGGAAGTACGCATGACGAAGCCGCCGAAGACTTCGCGTTCCAGCGTCAGGTTCCAGGATTGGATGTAGGGGTTCCGGAAATTGGCCGCATAGAGGAACTGCGAAGTGTAGGCCGGGAACGTCGCCGTCGAAGGCGGGTTCAGCGGGGCAGGGAAGGGGTTGGTGGTGCCTGCCCAGGGGTTGGTGAAGCTGTTGTTCGCGTTGCCGAACACGGTCACCACCGTGCCAAACGGGGCTTGCGTAGCCTGGCTGTTGGTGGAGATGGTGTTGGTCCAGTCGTAGAAAACGCCATAGCCGCCGCGCAGCGAGGTCTTGCCATCGCCGAACACATCCAGCGCAAAGCCCAGCCGCGGGCCGAAGTTGGTCCACACGGTCGGCACGGTGCCTTTGGAGACGCTCGGGTCACCGGCGTAGATCACGCCCTTGGGTGCATTGATGTAGCGCGTCGACTGCTCCGCCGGACGCCACACCGCGATCTTGTTCAAGGCATCGGTATACGGCGTGAACGGCTCCCAGCGGACGCCCAGGTCCACCGTCAAACGCCGCGAGACCTTCCAGGAATCCTGGACGAAGCCCGAGAAGCGGCGCACGCGCGTGCCCTTGTATTCGCCGATCCCTTGCGTCAGTGAGTTGTAGCGGCCAATCACAAAGTCGGCCAGCGCGTCCGTCGTGAAGGGCGCGGCTCCATTGAAGTTCCACTGGCCGTTGGCGCGGAAGTTGTTCACGATGTCATTGGACCCGTGCGCGTACTCGCCGCCCATCGTCAACTGATGCTTGCCCTTGGTCCAGCGCAACGTGTCCAGGTACTGGAATTCCTTGCGCGGGAACGAATTGGTGTCGCCCGTGTTGATCGAGAAATAGCCGGCGATGGCAATGTCCCACTTGATGATCGGGTCGTTGTAGTAGTTCAAACCCAGTGAGGCCAAGCTCTTGTCCGGCTGCGGCGGCACGAAGTAGCCGTCCAGGCGATTGAAGCTGAACAGCGCCTGGTTGGTCAGGTTCGGCGTAAAGGTGTGCGTGTCCGTGATGGAGACACTCTCGTTGATCCAGTTGCCGCCGCTGTTCTGTTCGAGATAGTTGTTCGGATTCAGGAACGATGTAGCGCTGGCCCAGCTGCGGTAGTAGCGGCCGGAGATGCGGTTGCGATCGGAAATGGCATGGTCGCCACGGGCCAGAATCTGGTCGTCATTGGAGTTGTTCGGTGCAGCCGTGAAGATGGTGTTGCCGGAGGTCGGATTGGGCACCTTGGCCAGCACAGCGCGCGAGACCGGGTGGAACTGCGCCGCCGGAATCAGGTTGCCGGGATAGGGCTGCGTGGTGCCGGGGTCGCGGATCACGCGCGGCAGCAGATTCGCGAAGTTGCCATTCTTCTGGGCTTCCGTCGCCACCAGACGCTGTGCGGAAACCGGCGCGCGCTTGATGATCGTCGATTGATAGGAGAAGAAGAAAAACGTCTTGTCGCGGCCGTTGTAGACCTTCGGGATCACCAGCGGGCCGCCGATGGTGCCGCCGAACTGGTTACGCTTCAAGCCATCGCGCAGCTTTGAGCCATTGACGATGGGCGAGAAATAGTTGGTCGCATTCAATGACTGGTTGCGGACAAACTCAAACGCCGAACCATGCAGTTCATTGGTGCCCGATTTGGTGACCGCATTCACCACGCCGCCCGACTGGCGGCCGAACTCGGCGGAGAAGTTGTTGGTCTGCACGCTGAACTCCTGCAGAGCGTGCGGGTTGGGCAACGGCGCAGGGGCGTTGGAATAGACATCGTTGTTCTGCGCTCCATCCAGTACGTAGTTGGTGGTGTTGGCCCGGCCGCCGTTCACCGATACGGGATTGGTGCCTGGGTACGTGGTGCCGGAGGTGACGTTGGCCCCAGGGTCGCTGGTGACGCCGACAATCAGCCGCATCAACTGCGTGGCGTTGCGGCCATTCAGCGGCAGTTCCTCGATGCGCTTCTGATCCACCACGGCCTTCAGCGTAGAGGTGGTGGTGTCCACGTTCACCGCGTTGGCCTGCACGGTAACTGTCTCCGTGGTGGCGCCCACGCTCAACCGGACATCCAGGCGCGTGACTTCGTTGACCTGAAGCCGGACGTCTTTCACCTCAAACTTCTGGAAGCCGGCCGCTTCGACGACAATGTCGTATTCGCCCACCGGCAGATTGCGCAGAAAGTAGACGCCATCGGCGCTGGCGGTGGCGGTGAACACCGCCGCGGTTCCGCTGTTGCGTGCGGTGGCTTTGGCGGAAGGCACCACGCCGCCGCTGGAATCCGTCACCGTACCGGTGATGGAGCCGCTGACATTCTGGGCCCAGGCTGAACTGGCCCACAACGCGGCGGTGGCCATAAATAAAATGATTGATCTCATAACTTTCTTGCTCCCTGCTGCTTGAATGTTGTATCAGATGGCCGCTTTACGCGCTGCGCATCATCTCGTCCCAGGTGACTTCGCGCTTCCGGTCGATCGCCATCTGCCCCAGAATCGAGGTCAGCGTGCTCTCCGCCGCGCGCACGCCAACGTTCTCCGGCTTGCCTTCCGCAATGCGCTGCACGAACGCTTGCAGTGCGTCCTGCGTGATGTCGTGGCCGGACTTCTCGGTCACCGGACCCGCGCCGGTGTTGTAGGTCCAGTATTCGCGCGCCGTTTCGATAAAGCCGTTCTCGCCGATGTAGCGCTCCTTGTTCGACCGGAAAAACTTGGGCGTCATCTGCGATCCGGCAAAGGTCATCTGCACGTTGCCCGGGTAGTCGTAGGTGACGCTTAAGTGGTCCAGCAGATCACCACGCTTCTCCACCGTGCGGCCACCGGTGCCGATAGCCTTCAGCGGGTGCGCGCCCATAAACCAGTTGATGGCATCCAGGTTGTGGACATACGTCTCGACGATCACTTCGCCAAACGTCGACCGCCACAGCTTCCACTGCTCCAGCTTCTCTTTCTCGTTGCGTGGCGCGGGCAGCGGCGGCTCATTGCCTTGCAGAGCGAACTTCAGAAACTCGCCGTGCACTTCGCGGATCTTGCCGATGGCGCCCGATTCCAGCATCTGCTTGGCCTTGACGTAGACGCCGCCGTAGCGCTGCTGGAAGCCGAACGTGATGTTCACCTTGCGGTCCGCACTGTCGGCCGCGCGCATCACGCGCTTGCAGCCCGCCACATCCAGGCCCGCGGGCTTTTCCATGTAGATGTGCTTGCCGGACTTCACGGCGGCCTCAAAGTGCTCCGGGTGCAGATAGACCGGCGTGGCGATCATCACCGCATCCACGTCACTGGCCAGCAGCTCTTGGAAGTTCGTGTACGCCTTCGCGTCCGGCGCGCCGATCTTCACCTTGGCATTGGCCACCTGGCTTTCGACGACGTCACAGATCGCCGTCACTTTGGCGCCGGGGTTCTTGTTGATCGTGGTGGCCGTGTAGGTGCCACGGCTGCCTGCGCCGATGAGGCCAATCTTGAGGGCCGAATTCTGCGCGCTGCCGCGGACGGCCTGCAACGGAACCAGCGTGGCGGCTTGCACTAGTGAGCGTCTCGATACGGTGTTCATTGTTCGTTCTCCTGCTGGGGTCGGTTTCAAGTGCCTAGAGCATCCCGCAGGCTTCCAGCAACACGGCCTGCGTCATCAGATCATGCTCGGCTGAATAGGTGGGCTTCGCGCCCTGGCGAATCACGGCCGCCATCTCGGCAAAGTCGGGTGTGTAGCCCAGTCCCGGGGGGCTGGGTGGTTCCAGCGTCTGCAAGCCCGCCTTGTACGGACCAGCAGCCTTCTTCAATTCCACCGTCAGCCGCACCGGCGCAAACGGTTGCGCCTTGGCCGAACCATTGGTGCCCAGGATCTCGACATAGCGGTGTTGGTTGCCCAGCGGATCAAACCCCGCCAGCGAAATCTCGGCCACCGCGTTCGGGTAATCCAGCACCACCAGCGAATTGTCAGCCAGCCCATCCGCAATGGGCGAATGATGGCGAATGAAGCCCGTCACCTTGGTGGGCTTGCCCAGCAAGGCCGTGGCGCGGTCAATGAGATGGCAGCCTTCAGAGAACATCATGCCACCGCGATACTTGGCCAAGTGCTTGCGCTCGTCCGCATCGATGGGTTTGTCGATCGAGGCGCGGAAGCGATAGACACGGCCCAGCCAGCCTTGACGGGCCGCTTCCATCGCCGCCTGCATCCCTGAGTGATAACGCCACTGGTAGCCCATCTGCACGATGCGTCCGCGCTTGGCTGCCTCCTCGAGCAGCCATTGCAGCCCCTTTAGATTTGCCCCGGGCGGCTTGTCCAGGTGCACCCACTTGCCCGCGCTGATGGCCAGTTGCGCCCAGGCCAGATTCTGCTCCGCGTCCGCACCTTCCACCGCAATGAACTCGATGGACGAATCCTTCAGCACGGCCGGATAGTCGAGCGCGGGGACTTGGCCGAAAACGTCACCAATCGCCGGATCCTGCGCGTCCGGGCGGCACAGGCCGACGAACTCATACTCCGGCATGCTCAGCAGAGCCTTGATCTTGCTGGCGGCGTGGCCGTGCCCCGTGCCCACCATTGCCGCGCGGATCTTTCCGGTGCCAGCAGCAGCCAGCGGTGCGGCGGCGGCCAGATGAGCAAACGTGCGTCGAGTCATCGGCGGCTACTTGTTCTCCACCAGCGGTGCTTGCACCTGGATGATCTCGGTACCCGGAGCATCGGCAGTGACGGTGAGCTGCGCTGCACCTTGGATGAACACCGTGTCGCGCTCCCCGGCCAGGTACGTGGTCTTGCCATCGCTCACCTTCAGCGCGCCCTTCCAGACAAACAGCAACTGCTCACCCTCATTTTCGACACGGGTCCGGAACGATTCTCCGGGCTTCAGCTTCCGGTGGGCACCTGCCGCGCGCTGCGAGCCGATCTTGGGAGACGTAAAGAGACCCTCGGTGTGTCCAAAGTCAACGTACTTCACCGCACCCGGCGTGATGTCGCCCTTGGGTGCGATGCCGGTCTTTTTCGAATCGCGCGCACCGGCATACAAAATCAAGTCCGGTGGATTCTGGAAGCTGATCATCACCGCGTCGCCCTTGCCGGCCGTCACGGTGCCGTGGATCTGCCCGGTGGGCACAAAGGCGCACTCACCGGCCTTGAACAAGCGCAACGAATCGCCTTGCCGCAGGTTGACCTCGCCTTCCAGCACCAGGATCGTGTCGTCGGAGTAGTCATGCACATGCTGCGCGAACTCAGCGCCGGGCTGCGAAACGGAGAGGTTCAGTGTCGTTTTCTTGGCCCCCAGGCCCGGGTGGATGATGCGGCGCGAAGTAACCTCACCCATGCGGAACGGATCACTCTCTGAGAAGCGGACCACGCGAATCGACTGGGCCTCCAGCGTTGCCGCCGAGGCCAGGATCAGGGTAATGAGCAGGGGTTGAGAGAACATGAATTCGCGCGCTTCGGGGACGATGATATAACAAACGTCTGCCCCTTCGAACCATGCAACGCCGCACACTGCTCACCTGGCCGGCCGTCGGCGCTCTGCCCAGCGCTCAAACAAGTTCCCGGCCCCGGCTGAACTTGTCGGTCCGCGTGGAGCCGCTGTTTCCCGGCCTCACCCTGCCCCAGCAGTTGGAGAAGGTGGCGCAGGCGGGTTACCAGGGCTATGAGTTTGGCGACTGGCGGGCAGTGGACGCGCAGCAGATCGTGGCCCTGCAGCGGCGGCTGAAGCTGGAATGCGTTTGTCTGGTGGGCAATCGCGGCGTGAACCCCATCGGCATGGGCCTGTGCGACCCGGCGGAACGCGACGGCTTTCTGGCGGAGCTGCGTGCCTCCGCTGAGGCCGCCCGCCGCTTGGAGAGCCGCATGCTGGTGGTCTTGAGCGGCTTCAAGGTGCCGAAGCTTTCCCGCGCGCAGCAACACTTGAATATGGTGGAAGGCTTGAAGCGCGCCCACGACATCGTGGCCCCCTTGGGGATCACCATGATCGTCGAAGTGATCAATACGCTGGCTTCGGTGGAGCCATTAAACCCCAAGGGCAACAACCACGCCGACTATTTTCTCGACCGCACACCGGAGGCGTTTGCGATGGTGCGTGAAGTGGGAAGCCCGTTCCTCAAGATTCTCTACGACCTCTACCACGTGCAGATCATGGAGGGAAACCTCATCGAAACGATCCGGCAGAACATCTCAGCCATCGGCCACATTCACGTCGCCGATGTGCCGGGGCGGCATGAGCCGGGCACGGGCGAAATCAACTTCAGCAGCGTCTTTCGGGCCATCGAACAAACCGGCTTTTCGGGCTACGTGGGAATGGAATACATCCCTACCAAGGACGCGTTGACGACACTCCGCGATGTCCGTAACCTAGCTTGGTCCAGCCGCTGATGCTCCGGCAGATGGCCTGCAGGATGCCACGCAAAGACGCAAAGACGCAAAGGCCAAAGAAAGGTTCATTCTTGGCGCCTTTGCGTCTTTGCGGGAAACTTCAAAACGGGCAGCGGGCTGCTACCGGACGCGGATGAAGCTGAAGCGGAACTTGTGCGGTTGCGTGCCCGTCTTCAGCGGCTGAACGGTGGTGCGGGAGGGTAGCGTCTTGCCCTTGAACACTTCACCGTAGGCGGCGTTCATCTGGCCGAACTCGTCCACTGAATCGAGATAGAGATTGGTGGCGACGACGTTGTCCAGCTTCAGTTTGCTCAGCGTGCCGGTGGTCTGCGCGGCCACATCGGCTCCGGGAGCGTGCGCCAGGGCGCAGAAGTCCGTCGTGCCAATGCTGAGGCAGTCGCCTTCCTTGGTGCGGTCCTTCAGGTTGCGCGCGGCAATGCCGGTGATCGAGACGTTGGTGCCAAACGGCAGCGCGGCCACCTCCACCAGCGCCAGGGCCGGACGCTCGGCTTTCCAGTATTTGGAAAGCGCCCGCGTCACCAGCGCCACCGGCATCTGGGGCGTGTGATAGACGTTCACAAACGCCAAGTGATTCTTGTTGATCTTTGCGGAAGCGAGCACGCGGTCCAGCCGCGACAGCACCATGTCCACCTGGCCCTGTGGGGTTGAGGGAATGGTGCCCTTGTCGGCATCGCGGCCCAGGATGCCCGCCACGTAGAAGCGGTCCGCGGTGAGGATGCCGGGTGAGATCGGCACGGGCGAGGTGGAACCCGCCAGCGTCACCGGCGTGCGCGCGCCCTTGTAGGCCACCACCGTGATCTCAATCGGAAGGTCGGTTGGCAGCCGGGCCATGCCCACGGTCGCGCGGGCGGGCAGCACCTTGAAGTACGTCGGCCAGATCTTGTTCACCGCCTCGTAGTTCTTGATGTCGGCCAGGTAGAGATGGGCATAGACCACATCGTTCATGGTCAAGCCGGCGCCTTCGACAATTGCCTTGACGTTATTCAGGCACTGGTGGACCTGGGGTTCAAAACCCTCCGGCCGCGTGCCATCGGACCGCGCGGAGCCCTGGCCCGCCACGTACAGATAATCCCCCACCAGCAGACCCGGTGAATACGGCCCGGCCGGCTTGGCCCCGTTCGCCGCAATGATCACCTTGATGTCAGCCCCAAAAACCGAAGCGGCGACCGTCGCCGCCAATGTGAACAGCAGTACCGATCGCCGCATAATGTCTCCTGGTTAACTTTGAACTACTTCAATTCGAGGATGTCTTTTTCCTTGGTCTTGGACGCCGCGTCCAGCTTGGCCATCATGCCATCGGTCAGCTTCTGGACTTCTTCCAAGGCCCGGCGCTCGTCATCTTCACTGATGGCTTTGTCCTTCAACAACTTCTTCAGCGATTCGTTGGAATCGCGGCGGACATTGCGGATGGCGACGCGGTGTTCTTCGGCCACTCCGTGCAGCTTCTTCACCAGTTCGCGGCGGCGCTCTTCGTTCAGCGGTGGAATCGGGACGCGGATCAGCTTGCCGTCGTTGCCTGGGTTCAACCCCAGTTCGGCGTTGCGGATGGCCTTCTCGATGGCGTTGATGATCGAATTGTCCCAGGGCTGCACGGTGATCATGCCCGGTTCCGGGACATGCAGCGTACCCACTTGGCTGATCGGGGTGGGCGTACCGTAATAGTCCACGCGGACGTTTTCCAGCAGGTTCACCGAAGCCCGGCCGGTACGGATGGAGGCCATGTCGTGCAGCAGGCCATCCAGCACTTTCTCCATGCGCGATTTCGCGCTTGCTTCCACTTCTTTGACGGTTGTGAAATTCATAGCAGTAGTTCTCTCTAGGCCCCCCGCCGGTGGTCAGGTTAGGGGTGAATGCGCGTGCCGATCGATTCGCCACGGGCCATTCGCATTATATTGCCCCGGACGTTGAGATTGAAAACCTGGATCGGCAGGGCATTGTCACGGCACATGGCAATCGCTGTCGTATCCATCACGCGCAGCTTGCGTTGCAGCACCTCATCGAAGTCGATCGAGTCGAACATCACGGCATCGTCGTGCTTCAAGGGATCCTTGTCGTAGACGCCATCAACGCGCGTGGCCTTCGCCACCACTTCGGCGTGGATCTCCAGCGCCCGCAGCGTAGCGCCGGTGTCGGTGGAAAAATAGGGGTTGGACGTGCCTGCCGCAAAGATCACAATGCGGCCCTTCTCCAGATGCCGGATGGCCCGGCGGCGGATAAAGGGTTCGGCTACCTGATTGATGTGGATGGCGGTCATCAGCCGTGTGGGGGCACCATGCCGCTCCAGCGCATCCTGCAAAGCAATGCCATTGATCACCGTGGCCAGCATGCCCATGTGATCCGCGGCGACGCGGTCCATGTTCTTGGCCGCGGCGGCGACTCCCCGGAAGAAGTTGCCGCCACCCACCACCAGGCCCAGTTGATAACCCTCACGGGCTACTTCGGCCACCTCGGCGGAAATGGCGTTCACCTTCTCCGGGTCGATGCCAAAAGAACCTTGGCCGGCCATCACCTCGCCGCTCAGCTTGAGCAGGATTCGTCGATAACCGGCCATGGTATTGTTACTCCGCCGCTCCGGCGACAGCCGTTTCGCCCACTTTGAAGCGGACAAAGCGAGTCACCGTCAGGGCTTCGCCTACTTTGGCGGACTTCTGCTTCACGATCTCCGTGATCGAAACCGAGTTCTCCTTGATGAAGGGCTGCTCCAGCAAGCAGACTTCTTCGTAGAACTTCTCGATACGGCCGTCGATAATGCGGTCCCAGATCTTTTCGGGCTTGTTCTCATTCTTGGCGCGATCCCGGGCGATGGCCCGTTCCCGTTCCAGAACGTCAGCGGCCACTTCCTCGCGGCGCACAAACTTGGGGTCGGCGGCGGCCACTTGCATGGCCAGATCCTTCACCAGTTCCTGCACTTCGGGGTGAGCGGCGCCAGCTGCCGTGGCGGCCTGCACTTCCAGCAGGACACCCAGTTGGGAGCCGGCATGGATGTAGCTGCCAAACGCGGTCGAGCCAGAGCTTGTCAGGCGCGCAAAACGGGCGATCACCATGTTTTCGCCCAACTTTGCGATCTTCTGCTTTACGGCTTCCAGTACGGTCACGGAAGGATCGCCCGCGTAGGGCAGGGCACCCAACGCGGCCACGTCGGCCGGGTTGCTCTCCGCCACCTGCGCGGCGACGTTGGCCACCAAGGCCTGGAAGTCGTCCGTACGCGCCACAAAGTCCGACTCGCAATTGATTTCCAGGATGACGGCGGCGTCACCGGCAATCAATGTGCCCACGCTACCTTGCAGAGCCGAGCGCGAAGCCTTCTTGTCAGCCGAGGCCGCGCCGCGCTTCCGCAACTCGTCGATCGCCTTCTCCAGATCGCCGCTGGTGGAATCGAGAGCCTTCTTGCACTCCATCATGCCCGCGCCGGTGCGCTCGCGAAGCTGCTTGACCAGTTGAGCGGTAACTTCCGCCATAGGTTCCCCTTATCTCGCTTTTCTAGATTTAGTTGGTTTGAACTTGAATGGCCGGGGTAGGGAAGGGTGGATTACTCCACCCCCACCTCAGCCGTGGGCTCCACCGGAACTTCGGCGGCCGGAGTCTTCTTGGGCAGCGACATGTTCGGCAGATCTTCGTCGGAAACCAGGCTCTCCGACATCAGCTGTGCCGAATACTGCGGATCCACGTAGTGCGAATACTGCGACAGATCTTCCATCGTCGCCGCGTCATCGGAGGCGATCTTTTCGGTCTGGAAGTCCTGCTCCGTGGCCAGTGCGCGGCCTTCGATGCAGGCTTCGGCCGTCTTGTTGGTGAACAGGCGGATGGCGCGGAGAGCGTCATCGTTGCCCGGGATCACGTAGTCCACTTCATCGGGGTCGCAGTTGGTGTCCACCACAGCCACCACCGGAATGCCCAGCTTGCGGGCTTCCTTGACGGCGATCGATTCCTTGTTTGAATCCACCACGAACATCAGGTCCGGCAGACCGTTCATGTCCTTGATGCCGCGCAGGTTGCTGTCGAGGTGCTTACGCTCGCGCTCCAGGCGGATGATTTCCTTTTTCGGACGACCGCCCCAATCACCATCGGTGGCGTAGCCTTCCAATTCCTTCAGGCGCTTGATCGACTTCTGGGCCGTGGCCCAGTTGGTCAGCAGGCCGCCCAGCCAGCGGTTATTCACGAAGTACATGTTGCACCGCGTGGCCTCTTCGGCAATCGCTTCCTGAGCCTGGCGCTTGGTGCCGACAAACAGGACGGTCTTGTTCTGTGCGGCCATTTCGGCCACAAAGCGCATCGCGTCCTTGAACAACTTCAGGGTCTTCTGAAGGTCGACAATGTAAATGCCGTTACGTTCGCCAAAAATGTATTCTTTCATTTTTGGGTTCCAGCGCTTGGTCTGGTGCCCGAAGTGAACGCCAGCTTCGAGCAATTCTTTCATTGAAATTTGGGGCAAACTTCTCTCCTGTCAGCACGCGCAAGTATTGCTTGACGCGTATGAAACCTAAGGTATGGATTGGACCAGACGACTCACCGGCGGTCCAAGGCGAGATTTACCGGTAGACGTGAACAACCCAGAACGGTACAACTGAAACTCGAAACCAGCAAGCCACTCACGCAGCCCGCCAAATACCACTGAACAACACAAGGGCCGCTTCGAGAGCGGCCCCTGCTTTTCCCACCAGAAGCGTGTTTAGCGCTTCGAGAACTGGAATCTCTTACGGGCACCCTTTTGCCCATACTTCTTGCGTTCATGCTGGCGCGGGTCACGCGTCAGGAAGCCTTCCGCCTTCAGCTTGCCGCGGAGCTCCAGGTTGAACTCGCACAGCGCGCGGGCGATGCCCATCTTGATGGCACCGGCTTGCCCGGTATAGCCACCACCATGAACCAGCACCAGAACATCAAACTGGCCCGCTGTCTCAGTCGCCGCCAGGGGCTGCCGGACCGCGTTGCGCGATGATTCCGTGGTGAAGTACTGCTCGAGCGGGCGATCGTTGATCGTCACCTTGCCCGAACCGGGACGGAGAAACACCCGCGCCGTCGACGTCTTCCGCCGGCCGGTGGCGAGATATTGTGTGATCGTTGCTGCCATCTAATCCTCTTACTACTTCACCAGAAGTTCCGGCTTCTGCGCCTGGTGCGGATGTTGATCACCCGCGTAGACGTTCAGCTTCCGGTACATCTGCTTGCCCAGCTTGGTCTTGGGGAGCATGCCAGAAATGGCCAGCTCAATCATTCGTTCCGGTCGCTGCACGCGCATCCGGCGAGCCTGAGTTTCCTTCAGGCCACCCGGATAGCCCGAGTGGGTCCGGTACATCTTCTGCTCTTCTTTGCGCCCGGTCAATTTGACCTTTTGGGCGTTGATGACCACTACGTGGTCGCCAGTGTCCAGGAACGGCGTATAGATGGTCTTATGCTTACCCATTAAAAGGTTGGCTGCCTTCGAAGCAAGGCGGCCCAGGACGGCGTTTTCGGCGTCCAGAATGAACCACTTACGCTCAAGCTCGTTCCCAGACGGAAATACGGTACTCATGGACAGACGCCTCTCCGTTCGGTAACTACAAACACTTCATGGTAGCGGAAATGACGGCTCAGTGTCAAACCAGGGCTTTGCCCTACCTCCGCATCACCAGCCATGGAACCGTGGAGCTGGGCGGTTCTGGGGGGACTGGGCCTATCGTAACGCTATTTCAACCGTCAATGCTACTTAGGGCCCGCGTGTTCACGCCGATATGCCTGAGGAGATCGCTGTAGATGGGGACGCCAATAGGCGGTTTCCCCTAAGCAGCGCCAGAGGGCGGAAGTAGTTGATTCAACCGTTTACAAATCGATATACTCGTGCGATCCCCCTCGCCGCAATCTGTTTGGGCTGGCGATTTCGTAGATCGTTCGTGAAACCGCCTGACCGCAATCCCCACTGACATGTCTACCTGGCTCGATAGCTTTGTCATCAGTCTCGTGGTCCTGCTCGTCTTTGTCGCGGTGGTGACGCTGGTCAGTGGTTTAGACGAGTTCTTCCTCGACCTGGTGTACCTGCTGCGCATTCTGCCGCGCCGCACGGCCGGAGCCTCCGGGGAGCAGGCGCTGGTGGGGGCCAAGGCGATGCACACCGAAGAGTCCCTGGCCGGGCTGCCGGAAAAGCCCATCGCCGTCATGATCCCGGCCTGGAACGAGGGCGACGTGATCGCCCAGATGCTTGAAAACACGCTGCAAACCGTCCGCTACTCGAACTATCAGGTCTTCGTCGGCGTCTACCCCAACGACGAGGCGACCAATGCCGCCGTCGAAAAGGTGAGCCAGCGCTACGGCCGGGTCCACCGGGCGGTTTGCCCGCTGCCCGGCCCCACCAACAAGGCCGATTGCCTGAACGCCATCTTTGAGCGGATCTTTGAGTTCGAGCGTGATGCCGGGATGCAGTTCGACATCTTCGTCCAGCACGATGCCGAAGATCTGGTGCATCCCCAGTCGATGCGGGTGTTCAACTTCTACCAGCCCCAAACGGACATGGTGCAGTTGCCCGTGTTCGCGCTGGAGACCGATTGGCGGGAGTTTACCGGCTGCCACTATGTGGACGAATTCTGCGAGCACCACATCAAGAGCATTCCCGTGCGCGAGCTGCTGTCCGGATCGGTGCCCTCGGCCGGCGTCGGTTGTGGCTTCAGCCGGGCGGCGTTGGAGGCGATGCGGGAGCGTCAAGCGACCGGTGACGGCGGCCTATTCAACCAGCGATCTTTGACTGAGGACTATGATTTCGCCCTCCGGCTGGGTCTGGCCGGCCGCACCACCCGCTTCATCCGCCCGGTCCTGAAGCGGCGGGAGATGGTGGAGCGCGGGTGGTTCAAAAAGAAGCTGGTGGAAGTGGAACGCGAAGAGATTGTCGCCACACGCGAATACTTCCCCAGCGAATTTCAACCGGCCGTCCGCCAAAAGGCCCGCTGGATTTTGGGCATCTCCATCCAGGGCTGGCAACTGCTGGGCTGGCCGGGCAGTTTCTGGACCCGCTACATGTTGATGCGGGACCGCAAGACACTACTCACCAGCCAAATCAATGTCTTGGGCTATCTGGTGCTGGCCGGGTTCTTCTTCCTGTTTACTGTGGGGCTGCTTTTCCCGGACGAATATCAGTACCCGTCCATCGTCGAGCGTGGCAGTTGGCTATGGTACGTCGTGCTGGCCGACACGTTCTTTCTGTTGTGGCGGCTGGTGCTGCGGGCGCACTGCGTCTATGTGGTGTATGGCTGGGGGCCGGCACTGTGGTCGGTGCCGCGGCTGATCTGGGGAAACCTGATCGGCTTTTTCGCCACCAACCGCGCTATCTGGCTGTTCTCGCGCTCGCGTTTGTTCGGCAAGGCTCTGGGCTGGGAAAAGACCCAACACTCGTTCCCAACCGAACAGAAGATCTCTTCTTTCCGCCGCCGGTTGGGCGATCTGCTGCTGGAACAGCGCCTGATCGCCCCGGAGGAACTGGAGGCGGCCCTGGCCGAGCAACGCGCCCAGCCGACCCAAGCCCGGCAGGCCCTGGGCGAAATTCTGCTCAACCGTGGCCTGGTTGGTGAACGGGAACTGTTCAACGCGATCGGCGTCCAGTTGCTGATCAGCCCGCAGGATATTGATCCCTACGCGACACCGCTGGAAGCCCTCCGCCTGCTGCCACGCGAAATGGCGCTCCAGTATTCGGTCTTTCCAGTCGCATTTGTCAATGGGACCCGGATGCTGGTGGCCACTGACCAGATCCTGACCCGTGAAGTGATCGAGAAGCTGGAGGCAGCCGTCGAGCGGCACGTGGAACTCTGCCTCACCACCCGCACCGGTCTCGAGTTTGCCATCGTGCATGGCTATGAGCGGCTGGAAAGCCCCGATCAGCTGCTGCTTGGCGAACGGCTGGTGGCTGCGGGCCTGTTGACGCCGGAACAGCGCGATGAAGCGCTGGCCGAGCAGCGCCGCGCCTATGTCCGGCTGGCCGATGTCCTGACCGAGATGAAGCTGGTGACGCCGGGCCAGTTGCAGGAAGCCCGGCGCGAAGCAAAGCCCGGCGAGATGCTGTCCGACACGCTGGTGCGCCTGGGGCGGATTGGTCCGCAGCAGCTGCGGGAGGCGCTCCGCAGCCAAACCTCCCGCACCCGGCCGTTGGGCGAAATTGCTGTATCCCATGGCTGGATCACGGCCGATCAGATCCGAAGAGTACAGAGTGAGGCTGAATGACGCCGCTGCTACTGGCTCTTTTCCTAATGCAGGCGCCGCAAAGCGAATTTGACCGCTTTGCCGCCCGGGTGCGCGCCTACCCGCAACTTCACCGCGCTTACCGGCTGATCGACAAGGGTCAGCTGCCCGAGGCCCGGCAAACGCTGGAGCTGGCCTTGCGCATTCGCCCCGGCGACAACGATGCCCAGCGCACCTACGTCCTGCTGCTGCACCGGTTGCAGGACTATCCCGGCGCCATCCGGGCGGCCACCACGCTGCTGGGCCGGCAGCCCAACGACGCTTTGACGGCACTCTACCGGGCGCTCTCCTATCAGGCCTTGGGAAAGGCACCCGAAGCGATTCTGGATTTCCAGCGGGCCGCCGATTCCAGCTTGGTCGCCAAGGACCGCGCCTTTGCCCTGCACTCCCGCGCCGAACTGGAGATCGCCGCTGGCCGCTGGGACCAGGCCTTGCGCGCCGCCTCCGCGGTCGCTCTACCGGAGCGTGACCGCAACGCCCGTGCCCGCCTGGCGCTGATCTATGAGAAGTCCACCCGGGACGGGGAAGCACGCGCCGCCTGGTTGACCGTTCTGGAACTGGCTCCGCAGGATCTGGCGGCGCTGCGGGCGATGGCCGATTTGGAGTACCGCGAAACCCGCTACCAGGAAAGCCTGGCCTGGATCACCCGCCTGAATGCCACCGCGGCCACCGGCCCGGGGCTCGATTTTGAGGTTCAGCTGTTGATCCGGCTGCGGGAGTACGGGCAAGCCGACGCCCTGCTGGAACGGCGTCTGGCCGCACCGGAGGAAGCCGGCCGCCGCCAGGAGTTTCTGCTGCTACAGGCCGATGTCGCCCAGCGCCAGGGCGACCCTGACCGCGAGCGCGCCAAGCTGCTGACGGCCGCCACAGGGAGCGTTCCCCCAGCAGTCGCGGCCCGTCTGGGAACCTTGTTCGCCCAGCAACAAAAGCTGTCCGAGGCTCTCAGCTGGTACCGCCGCGCCCTGGCGCAACGGCGTGATCTCGATACCGTGCTGGCCACGGCCCGCCTGGAGTCGATCACTGACCATCCGGCGGAGGCGATTGCACTTTATCGCGAAGCCCTGCCCAACCTCCGCACACCGGCCGAGCAGTTTGAGGTTTGGATGGCGCTGGGTTCCAGCGAACAACAGTTACGCCGCTGGCCCGCAGCGGTAGCTGCGTTTAGTTCGGCCGCCAAGCTGCAACCTTCACCCGCCGCCCGTCCGGAACTGGCCGCGGCACGGGAACTGGCCGCTGACCTGCGCGGTGCGGTGGCGGCCCTGAATGAAGCGCTGGCGGCGCGCCGGGATCCGTCGTGGCTGCTGCGGTTGTCGCTGCTCAATGCCAGTTTAGGGGAGGTGTTGCTGTCCCGCGATCAAGCGGAAGAAGCCCTCACCGGGCTCTCGCGTCCCGGTGACCAGGCACTCGCCTATCGCCAGCTCGGCTTCTCCCGCTCCCTGGTGGGAGATCTGCGGGGTGCGCGGACGGCCCTGGAATCCGCCTTGATGATCGAGGGGTCCTCGACGGAACTGCTGCGGGAATTGCTCGACCTCTCTTTGCAGGCGGGCGACGGACCCGGTGCGTTGCGCTACTCCCGCCCCCTGGCCGACGCCAAAGATCCTTCCACGCAACTGCTGGTGGCCAAGGCCGAAGCCCAGGCGGGCAACTTCGCCGGAGCGATCGCGCGTCTGGCCAACCTGCCGCCGCAGTGGGAGACCGCCGCGTTGATGGGCGGCTACGAAGCCCGGCGGGACCGTCCGTCCGCCGCCGCCGATCAACTGCGCCGCGCCGCCACGTTGCCCGGAGCGCCCCGTGCCCAACTGCTGGAGCAAGCCGCCGGACACCTGGTGTTCGTCAAGCGCCTGCCAGAAGCCCGCGCCGTCTTCCGCGAGCTAGTCCAACTGGCGGGCAGCGACCGTTTCCGCACCGCGTCGCTTTATGAACGCCTGGGCGACATTGAGTCCTTGCTGAATCGCGATGAAGAAGCTGCCGCGGCTTATCAGGCGGCGCTGGACCACGGCCTCGACACCACGCCAAGGCTGGCCAATACGCTGGCCCGGCTACGCCACTTTGCCGACGCGGCACCACTCTACGAACAACTGCTGCGCCGTGCACCCACACCTTCGCTGGCGCGCAGCTTGGCGGAATGTTACCTGCAGATGGAAGAGCCCAACCGGGCGCTGGAAGCCTTGACGCAGGCGCTGCCGCCGGAACCCGAACTGCCCGCCGCCGACCGGGCCGCGCATTACCGGCAAGCGGCTTATCTCGCCACCGTCCAGGGGCAGTTGAGCCGCGCCCTGGGCTACTGGGAAGAAGCACAACGCATCGCGCCCACGCACCTGGGCCGCTTGCGTCTTTTGACCACCGCGCTGCGCCTCGGCCAACAGGTCACGCTCGACCAACTGGCCCAGGTGGACGCCGCGGGCCTCTCGCCTGAGGAACGCAATGAGCTCCTGGATCTTCAGGGCACTTTGCTGGAACGGGCTGGACGGCGCGCGGAGGCGATCGACGTCCTGGAACAAGCCAATCGCACCGCCCGGACACCGGAACGCTCCTTCTTTCTGGCCGGCCTTTACCGGGAACTGGGCCGCCTGGATGATGCAATCGATCAATACCAGTGGGTCTCGCAGCAACCCACGCCCCCCGCAGGTTGGTCCAGCCCACTGGCCTATGCGCTCGCCGCCAAGGGCGACATCCTGACGGCGGCGGAAGTGCTGGAGCGTGAACTCCAACGCCATCCCGCCCAGCCGCGCCTGGAGGCCCAGTTGGGCTATCTCTACCGCCAGCGCGGCCGGAACCCGCAGGCCATCGAATCATTTGAGCGGACCCTGGCCGGCCTCGGCACCGCCGATGACTTCCGGCAGGAACGCCGCCAGATCCGGCGTGACCTGTCGGAGCTGCGCCGCCGTCTCAGTTGGAACGTCTACTGGGGCTTTGCCTCCGCGGGCCTGCAGGATCAGTCGTTCCTGGGCACCGGCTTCGGCCCGGCTGTTCCGTCGCAAGGCGGGCTGGAGCTGAACTGGCGTCCGCCCGGCATTGGTTTCCGTAATGACCGCATCTTCACCGTCTTCGCCCGCCTGCTGTGGGCCAACCGATTCCAGTCGCTGGCGGTGAATTCCGAGAGTGCTCAGTTGGGCGTGGGCGTCCGCTATAAGCCCTTGCGGCAGCAGAACCTGTTCTTCAGCGGGGAGCGACTGGTGCGATTGGGCGACGTGGCACTCAACTCCTGGCTCGTCCGCACCACCTATTCCGCCAGCCAAGGCGAACTGCCGTGGATGACCACCCGCCCCACCCTCTACTCCACGGCCTTCGCGGATGTCGCCTACTTCACCGCCGCACCCGCGACTTGGCTCTATTTGGGACAAGCGCGCGTGGGCTTC